>NZ_JBWQOG010000002.1:0-451826 GCF_056591735.1 Parashewanella sp. 2210YD4-3
CTTTTCACTCGAACAAAATAAGCACAACCAGTCTATTATTCACACAAATACTGTATATTTCCTGTCAAAAATGAATATTTCTTTTCTATCTAATAGTCGCTATCATCAATAGTGACGTTTTTTCATGCTAAACGGAATTTGGATAACACCTTATGCGACTTCTATTGATTTCAGTGTTTGCTCTTTGCTTCTGCTCTCTTTTAAGTAATGCAGCTGTTATTTATAAATGGGTAGATAAAGATGGCATTACCCACTTTAGTGAAGTACCACCTAAAAGTGTCGAGTTTGTAAAACTCTATTCCGAGGATATTGAACCTGAAAAAATTGGTAGCGTTTCTTTATCTAAAGGTAAAGATGAAGCAAAAACTACTGAGTCTGAAATTATTAAACAACAACAAGTGCAGTCTGAAGAAGTATGCAAACGAGCTAAGTACAACTTAAAGTTGCTACAAACTCATACTCGTTTGCTTAGAAAAGACCAAAAGACCGGTGAATCTGTTTCTATAACAGAAGATGAACGTCAAGCTTCAATCAAACAGGAACAAAAACGCATTCAAGCATTTTGTTCAACGAAGTAACGACAGCTTTGTATGTCGGTAAACACAGTAACGACAGCTTTGTATGTCGGTATTAACTCACTTTGGCTTTGAGCTGGTTTACAAAGCTAGATAAATAAGTAACACCATTTCGCATCAATGCTGGCTGTTCATCCATTTCGATGCTGAGTAACAGGTTTTTAACTTCAAGCCCTAATTCTGTATCACCTTCAATCGTCAATTGTCTTTGGAAGAATAAAGTATCGGGATCTTCTTTCGCTGCCGCAACGTCAATCAGAGCATCTGAATTTGCGCTAAAAGTGACATCAGCTTGTTGAGACTGTCTGATCAACCATTGCCCATCGAAACTCACATCAAAGTTAAAATTAAAGTCAGTTACTTTGATTGCAACCCATTTACCTTCAAGGAACTCCAACTCATCATCTTCCATTTGATCCTTTAATAGATGATTTAGTACTTCTTTGATCATCTTTTGCTTGATGCTAAACGGAATGAATGTGTGCACCTGTTTGCCAACTTGCGGAATTCGAACAAGAAGTTGCTGTGCGACAGAAGATGGTAACTTTGAAAGCATTCTTTACCTGTAATTCATTACTTATATTGGCAGCAAGTGTAGCCTTAATTTATCAAGCGAAACCTGTTCTACATCAATTCTTGTAAAATCAATTCCCATTAAACTGCTTGGATTTTAAAATACTTGAGAAGTTTACTATGGAATTACTTTGTCCAGCAGGTAACTTGGCTGCGCTTAAAACAGCATTCAATGCTGGCGCCGATGCTGTCTACCTAGGATTAAAAGATGATACCAATGCTCGCTCTTTTGCTGGGCTTAATTTCAGCCCTAAAAAGTTACAGCAAGCGATATCAATTGCTAAGCAAATGGGTAAGCAGATCTTCCTTACTATTAACACCTTTCCAAAACCCACTGAAGAGCACCGATGGTATCAGGCTGTAGATATGGCGGCTGACTTAGGTGCTGATGCGCTAATCGTTGCCGATCTATCCCTATTAGATTATGCCCATAGCAAGCACCCACAACTACCACTACACCTATCGGTTCAAGCCAGTGCTACTAATCTAGGTGCGCTGACGTTATATAAAGAAGAGTTCAATATTGAGCGTGCTGTCCTGCCTAGAGTGCTTTCAATGAAGCAAGTACGTGACCTTGCCAAAATAAGCCCTGTTGACCTAGAGGTCTTTGCCTTTGGTAGCTTGTGCATTATGGCTGAAGGGCGCTGTCATTTATCTTCTTATGTTACAGGTCAATCGCCTAATACGGGTGGCAGCTGCTCTCCAGCTCAACATGTGCGCTGGGAAGAAAAAGACAATAAACAATCGACACTACTCAATAACGTTTTGATTGATAGCTCTTCTAAAGATGAACAGATGGGTTACCCCGTTGTTTGTAAAGGACGCTATCAAACAGAAGAACAAGAAGAGCCAGAGTTTATGTTGGAATCTCCCACCAGCTTGAACACACTGAGCTTGTTGCCTGAATTAGGAAAAGCAGGCATTGCATCATTGAAAATTGAAGGTCGCCAACGGAGTCCTGCTTATGTAGAGCAAGTCACTCGCGTCTGGCGTAATGCCATTGATACTTATATGAATTCTCCCGAATCATATCAATGTCGTAATGAATGGAATGCCGCTTTAGCTAAAGTATCTGAGGGTCAAACCACTACTTTAGGTGCTTATGAACGCAGTTGGCAATAATGGAACCTAGAAAAAACAGTTAGACGATTAAAGTAGTTTAAAAATATTTTACCTAAAAGAACTGAAATTCTAAGCATTCTTATACTTGTTAAAATTGTCGCTAGCGGCGTTACGAATCTTACAGGTAAGAACCATTACCTGTAAGATTCAAGCCTTGCGAGCAACAATTTTTCCTACGCCTAAGAAAGCTTCTAACTACTTCTTCTAGGTTTCGGAGAAAAAGCAAATGAAAATCAGTTTAGGGCCTCTTTTATACTTTTGGCCAAAAGAAAAGGTATTCGAGTTTTACCAAAAAGTAGCAGAAAGTTCGATCCCAGTCGTTTATTTAGGTGAGGCTGTATGTACTCGCCGCCGTCAATTGAAGTTTAACGATTATTTAGAGCTGGCAGCCATGCTCAAGCAAGCCGGAAAAGAAGTCATTATCTCAACTTTGGCTCTATTAGAAACCCCTTCAGAGTTTACTGAACTCAAACGCCAAATCGAAATCTGTGGTTTCGAAATCGAAGCCAATGACTTAGCCGGAGTGCATGTTGCGAAAGAAGCCAATATTCCATTTACCTGTGGCACTAGCATTAACAATTATAATTTAGCCAGCTTAATGAAAATGCACCAATGGGGTATGAAACGTTTCGTCGTTCCTGTCGAATTATCAAAAGATTGGTTAAGCAAAGTCATTACTAGTAACGGTGGAACATTACCGTTTGAAGTTGAAGTTTTTGGTCATGGTCATGTACCTCTCGCCCATTCTGCTCGCTGTTTTACTGCGCGACATAAAGGTATAGCGAAAGATAATTGCGAAACCGTTTGTATTGAATATCCAAAAGGATTATTGACTCAGACTCAAGAAGATCAACCACTATTACGTTTGAACGGTATTCAAACTCAAGCAGCAGCCTGCACCGACTTAAGTGATGAAATAGAAGAAATGAAAGCTATGGGCGTAACTCATTTTCGTATTTCACCATCAAGTATGCGCAGTATTGAACTTGCTGAAAGGTTAATAAAAGGTGAAGCGATAGAGAAACCTTTGAATCCATGTAATGGCTATTGGAAAGGCGAAGCTGGGATGGAACTCTCTTAAACAGAAAGGGCAGAAGTTTCGATTCTGCCCTTTTTTTAGATTAATTCAGTTTGTGCTTTGGCACTTCAGTCAAATAAGCATTCAAAGTGTTAATTAATTTATCTAACACATACGGATCGCTATTGGCATGATCAAAACTGATACTTAAAGGTACTGAAAGTACGCCGTTGTTGTTTCTTCTTTTGCCGAAGTAGAACATTGGTCTACCGGTTTTTATTCTATTGCGGTGTAAATTCAGTGCTGAGAAATCTAAGTTTGGTAGGTTACCGATGAACGGGCAGAGTGCCCAAACGTCTTGAGGTAAGATTTCTAATTGCTGATCTGTGTTATCTACTGCGGCTCGATAATAGCTGGCAAACTCTTTCCAACTCATTGAACTTGTGTCTTCCAACACAACATCTTTAAATCTCAAATCACCACCAACGGCAATCGGAGTAAAAATAGGTAAATTATCGAATCGATACCACTCACCACCGATATTACGACTTGAGAATGTCCATTGAGATTTTAACGCTCTGGCTAAACACCAAATCATAAAGCCTTGAAATGAAGCTCCATGCTCATGCTGGTAATTGAGCTCATAGTTCTCACGAATTTGAGTGATATCCAAATCAATGGTCATCGAAATGTATGGGTCGGTAACATGTTCATCATTATGAAAATATTCCATCGCCCATTTTTGATAGTAACTTACTTCCTGTTCGTTTAATTTCTGTCCATGATAATTTTTTAGAATCTGTTCTAGGGTCATTATCAGTTTTACTTTTTCAGAGTTTTTATCACAAAATGTTTTCAATAAATAACAACAATGTTTCCATTAATACAACATTGTCATTTTGACCGTGATCTTAATCACTTTAGCCTTCAAACAAATCGTACCAGAGCTGTTTTGCGAGCATTTCTTTAATACCGCATGGAACTTATTTTTTACAAAAGCAAAAATATATTAACAATTACAACAACTTTATCTTTCGTCTTTAGTAGAAAATAAAATTTTCAAATCGAAAATCTAGCCAAGAAGGAATAACATATAACTTTTACTTATTGGAAATAACCATTTACCTCGAATTCAAAATCAGCGATAGAAAAATGCCTTCTGACTTCAACAAGCTTATGAAAACACTGAATAAAAAATAAACCCATGATAATCTAGTACAAACAATCAACAATAATGGACGTTGTAATGAATAAGGACATTGTTCAATTACAAAGTGAGTTAGACAACATAAAGGCTGAGTTTTCTGAGCGAGTCGGCCAACTTGAGCGCCGAATATCGAGCTTAACTGAACCAGAAATTGAATCGATTGATGAGGATATCCTCAATCCCCCAACAGAGACGGTGAGTTTTAATGTCGCTGCTCACCATTCACCAGAAATTGGCAAAGCTAAAAAAGAAAAACCACCTGTTGATTGGCTGGCTTTTATAAGACCATTTTTAGCCATATTGTTTGATTGGTTTAGCCCCGTTGTTCAGGTTATTGAATCATATAAACGCAAAGGGCAACTTCCCTTACTTATTTTAACCCTCGTCGGTGCAGGGCTGGTACTTTCAGGCTTCGGTTATCTCATGCAATGGCTGATTGCTAGCTTAGGATCTGGCGGTAAATCATTACTTATGGGATTAGCCGCAGTTTTAGTGATTATCATAGGTTTAACAATACGCAAGCGTACTCAATTTGATGAATTTGCTAATATCATTATTGCATTAGGGATTTTAATTGGCTTTAGTACTGTATATTTTGCAGGGAGCGTGTACCTGTTATTCTCCAGCAGCATCGTTATCGGTTGTTATTTGGGTATCGCATTCATCAGTCATGTATTAGCCTACCACTTAAATACCAAAATTTTAACGACAGTGGGGTTAGTTGGCTTCACGATAATGCCAATGCTCTCAGGGGCGTTATTTTTTGATCCGACACTTTATCTACTGTCTCTTATTGCGCTCAATATTAGCTGCTTATGGCTAGCATTTCGCCTTCATATTTCGTGGTTGCCTTTAGTTTGTCTCGTGTTCTCGGTTATTGCGATTGAATATGCAATATTGAATTACCAAACCATGCCATCGCCATTGTTAATAAACAGCTTTTATTGGCTATTTTCTGCAAGTTGGTTGTTCAATATATCAAAGCAGCAAGAGCTCACACACAAGCAAGTTCACTTAATGTTGACCATCATTGCCGCAAACATCACTTTATTATTGCAGTCAGATTTATTTTCAAGTTTAGAGCTAACCCTGTGTTTGAGTTTAAACGCATTATTTTCTGTTGGGGTCGCATTAACCAATAAGCCTAAATTAGAAGATAAAAGCCGTTTATTGGTTTGGTTGAGTGCTGCTGTTTGGATTGCATTAGCGGTTATTGCTTGGCTTGATGCTCAATTTTGGGGAATTGCTTGGGGAATTGAAGGTTTACTGTTCCTACTTATTGGCACTAAATTTAGTTCTGTTTCTCTTTTACGATCCGGACATGCGTTAACCTCTTTAGGCATTATTACTTGTGTTATCGCATTAGCTCCCTATTTACCTCAGCCAGCAATACAAAGTGTCACTGGCTGGGTACTCATTTTAATGATTACCGCATTGCTCGGCATTTGGCTGAGGTTACAAACCAGAGCTCAAGAGTGGAGTGATCGTTTCAGTAATACCCTGCTACTTCCTACCCTACAAGTACTCGAAACACTATGGCTGATAATTGTTGCCTTATCGGTAATTGATCTGTTCTTAGAGCGCTGGGTGGGAGCTTTAGTCATTCCTTTACAATTTGCAATACTTTGGCGTTCAAGGAAATATAATCACACTTGGCTAGATGCCTTAGCTATTTTATTGACCCTGTACCCTCTGATCATTATCGAGTACTCCATTAATGAAGTGAACAGTCTCCGTTTCACATTATTGCCAGACTATGGAAAAGCGGCTGTTATTTCGATATTTGCACAGCTTTGGTTGTGGTCTGAGTTTTATCGTCGCTTTGAGCCAAAGCATAAATTTAAAACGCTATCGGAAAATGTTCGCATTGTGTTTTATGCCTTACTTCCGGTTTGTTGGGTTGGCTCTGCATTCCGTCATATTGAAAATGATATATTTGCCATCTTATGGGTATCCCCACTATTGGCATTGTTTTTATCCAGCAAAATAAAAAATCGATGGTTGGATATTGAAGCGAAGGCACTATTGATTTTATCCGCAATTGCCAGTGTACTTTTGATACCAGAGCAAGCACCACTTCAAGCCATTGTAGGCATAAGTGGATTGCTGTTTTGTTACGTCTTAGGGTATCGCTACTTATCTCAGCACAACCAACACTCTACTCAATCATTTATTTTAGGTTGTGGTTTGATGTGTATGAGCTTTCTTTTCTCTACCTTTATCGGAGAAATAACTAACAGTTTCCGGGTTGGTTTTAATTTATTTTCAGCTTATTGGTTATTCGCTTTTTATTTAATGAATTCATTCAATGATTTGAAAAAGCATCAAATGACGATCAGCATCATTCTATCTTTAAGCTTACTGTTCACATGGGGGTTATTGCTTGTCGATTACCATTACATAAGTGTCATTGTATTGATGATGGTTACGGTGCTTTATAGCTACAACAAACATTTTAAAGCCACCTTTTGGGGACAACTTGGGAAACAACATAACACATTAGTGTTGAATGCATTACTAAGTATTAGCTATTGCTGTTTTGTGATTGGTTTACCTAACGATAATTCCCACTTTTTGATTGCCCCTTTGCTTGTCATTCATGGCATCACCCTGTTATTTAAAATAGAAAGAACCTTGATTAATATTCGATATTGCTTTGCCATTATCTTTACTGGCATTACCAAAATAGTGCTTTTAGATGCTAAAACCGAATTAGAGTGGCAGAAGTTCGTCTTGTTTATTGGAGTGGGAGTTGTGTTGCTAATTTCAGCTTTTGTTTATCAAAAGCTTCAGCCTGCTGTACGTGAGTAGTCGAGTAACAAAGTATCAAACAGAGCGAAACACATTTGGACATAAATGATTTATAGCTATGATTTTTTACTAACAGCTACTATTAGAAAAAATATCATTAACAATGAGAGCAAGCACATAAAATTCGTACTTTATTTCGAATGTTATGTGCGACAAACTTCGATGTTTTTTAATAAACTTATAGTGATTCAACTTGTTTTAATGAGAATCTGTTTCCGTTGCTATCAACTCGCCACAACAAATTATCTTCAATTAATAACGCTTCGCTACTTCCTCCAGCGTGGTCTACATCTACGCGAATTACTTTTCCACCGTAATCATAACTAACATGCTTAGCAATGGTATGTCCTATAGCTATTCTGTTAACTTCAAATGCTTTAATAACCGATTCCACATGCTTACCGTCAGCTTTCTTGCCGAGGTCATACTTACTCATATCTTTTGCTAAACCACGGTAAAATAAAACACCCAGAGAGCCATTTATAGTACCGCCTTCTTCTGTTCTTCGTATTGAGTTATTTAACGTAAAATTATTTTTTGCCTCTTCATCAATAGACTGTAATGTTGGCTGTAACTTCAATACTTCTGAAGAAACACCACCATGGGTAAATAGTGTATCCCCAACCTTTAGTATTACAGGCTTACTTCTTAACCAAAGTCCTAGTTCTGTTTTCTCACTCCACAGATCTTGAGAAGATAATCCCGTAACCCTAGCGGTGCCCCTGTACTTTTTATTAGTAGATTTCATTCTACCATCTAATAAATAGCGCTCATGATTACCCAAAACATAATGAACATATCCACCTGCTGATTTAGCTTCTGCTTCAAGTTTATAAATCAACCAAAGTGTTGGTAATACATTATTCCCTCTATCAACCATATCACCTATAAAAACTAAATGGCCTGAGCCGTATTTCCAGTTAAAAGAGTCATCTATTACGTTATTACTCTGTAAGAGATTTATTAATGCTTGGAAATTTCCTTCGATATCAGAAATGGCTAAAACTTTTTCGGGTTGTGGTATATCTAACTCTGAACGTTCGTAGTGATTACGGAGAGGGACAGTAAATGTTGTATTAGCCTTGTCATCGACAATAACTTTTACTTTATTGGTAATGTTTTTTTGTTCTAAGTTAGACGGAGTTAAACCATCTCCACTAATAGATAAAGAGTAACGGTTATCTGCATTTCTGAATACATAAGGTCCATCTTGACGAACAGGAATGTTTTGATATTGCAGGAAGAGCCACTCATTAGTCTTGCTTGAGTACCCTATAGATCGCCCATCGTGGATTCTGATACCGTGACCATAAATCCGACTTAAAGCCGCAATACCTAATATAGCAACTAAAACTAAACCACAAAAAACTATTAACAACTTTTTCAATTTATCGCCTCTTATCCTTAAGTAGAAAACTATATAAATGTGTGCAGGCTAATCAATAAGCATTTCTCATTAGCGTATTTAACCTAGTATCCAAACCGTGTCAGGCATAACTTAACTTATTTAATGATTGAAAATAATACTTTGCATGTTACATTTTTGTAACTAAAAGTGAGGGAGCCAACAAGTGATGAATTAATGCACAACTTGTATGTTTGAACTATTAAAATAGTCTTCTAATAAATTGCCATTACTAAGCAACTTTGGGGAAGAAATAAGCTAGAAAACAATAAATTACAAAACCACAAGTCATCTAGCATGATACTTTATTCCAGCACTTCCAGTAGCTTATATGTTGCCCGATTAAAACATATATTTTACTTACGATAGCTGATTTCGACTTTGGTCATGCCTTCTTTTTCTGCGTATTTTTCACCACGCATATCTTCAATCATCACATGTGGCGTTGTGGTGTAATGCTTAAAGTCTCGAAGAAAGTCGAACGTATCTTTGGCACTTTCTAAATAAATAACCCCATTATCCATCGAAAAGCGCTTGTAACTGCCTACCTTAGGCGCATAGAAATCAATGACCTTATCAATAGGTTCATTAATGGCAATCACAATAACAGGTAAGGAGTCTTGTCCCATTCCATCAGGAAAATGACTGATCACTTTATGCCCCGGATATAAAGGCAAAGGCACTTCATTTGGGTCAGCATACTCAGCATGCATTTTTAAGGCTGTATTGATAGAGTCAGCCAAATATTCGAGCGAGTCATCAGCCGCCGGCTCTTCTTGCTCACATTGGTTGATCTTGCTTTCTGAAAGATTGAGTTTGGATTTGAGTTTATCCATCACACAATCACCGTAAATTTGGGCGTACTCTTCAAATTGATCATGTGAAATGTCAGTTGGAACTTTGGTTTGACACGCAGGCTTCGCACCACTTAACGCCTGATCAAATTGACTTTCTGTTATTCCCAAACATTGTAATGAGGTGGTTTGCTTTAAAAACACAAAGTTGGCATCCATCATATTCATTAAGCTTTGCCTTGCTGAAGCAAAGGCTAAAGATGAAGCAGATAGTGCCAAACTCATTATGCACGTGACAAGTTTCGTCCTTGAAGTCATAACATTCCCTTATTTATTAATCACCCATACAATACCAGAATAGAGCAAATACTCAAAAGCCTATTGCAGCCGCCCCCGGACGTCTTGTATCTGCCGAGCCATAAAAGTATCCGTCTTTGTACATAATGGACTGGGTACTGCCCATTGAGTTTTTAGACGTGACGACTTTGTGCCCTTTCGCTTTCAACAGTTCAATGGTGTCTTTGTTCAACCCTGGCTCAATAAGGATTTGATCTGGTAACCATTGGTGATGTACTCGCACTGCATGAGTCGCTTCAGCAATGTTCATATCGTGATCGATCACATTAAGAGCGACTTGCATAACCGTTGTGATAATTCGACTTCCACCTGGGCTTCCCGTGACTAAAAACGGTTTGCCGTCTTTCATCACGATTGTTGGTGTCATCGAACTTAGCGCACGCTTTTTAGGTGCAATGGCATTGGCTTCACCACCTACTAAGCCATAACCGTTTGGTGAACCCGGTTTCGCTGAAAAATCATCCATTACATTGTTAAGTAAAATGCCTGTTCCTTTGGCGATAATCCCAGAGCCATATGAATAATTAAGGGAATAGGTGTTTGAAACTACATTGCCAAACTGATCCATTACCGAGAAATGAGTGGTATCAGGGCTTTCTGGCAGTGGTGGTGTACCCGGATTCACATCTTTAGAAGAACGCGCTTTATCCATAGTGATCTGAGCCATAGTTTGCTTGGCGTACTTTTCACTGGTTAACCATTTGATTGGAATGTTATTAAAATCAGGATCGCCCAAATGTTTACTTCTATCGGCATACGCTTGACGCATAGTTTCACTCATTAAGTGAATGGTGGCCGCCGTGTTATGACCCATAGATTTCAAATTGAATTTTTCAAACACATTGAGCATTTGCGCGATATGAACACCGCCTGAGCTTGGAGGTGGCATAATGACTAAATCGTGATTGCGATAGCTTGTTTTAATAGGTTCACGCTCGGCGACCACATAATTAGCCATATCCTTTTGGGTAACTAAACCATTGCCTTGTTTCATATCATCAGCGATGCGTTTAGAGATTTCACCTTTATAAAAAGCATCTGGGCCCTTTTTAGCAATTTGCTCAAGTGACCATGCGAGATCTTTTTGATAAAGAGTATCGCCCGCTTTTAACGGCGTTCCGTCTTTTCTGAAGAAGATACTCTTTGCTTCGGGATCTTTTCCTAAGCGCTTGGCGGCATAGACTAACGAAAAGGCTAAATCGTCTGTCACCTTGATCCCATTTCGTGCTAACTCGATGGAGGGTTGTAGTACCTCTGAAAGACTCATAGTGCCGTGTTCTTTTAAGGCTTTAGCAAACGCAGCCACCGTTCCCGGTACACCAAACCCTTTACGGGTGTAACGTACTGAATGTTTATCAACACTGCCATCAGGCAGGATATACATATCACGGCTAGCCGCAGCAGGTGCCATTTCTTTGTAATCCAGTGCGACAAATTTATCTTTTTCGGCAAGGTACACCAACATAAAGCCGCCACCAGCGATGTTTCCGGCTCTAGGTAACGTTACCGCCAACGCAAAACCAACCGCAACAGCGGCATCAATGGCATTACCACCGCGTTTTAAAATATCAACACCGACTTGTGAAGCTAATATTTCTTGGCTGGCTACCATGCCATTTCGAGCAATAACAGGATGAACAATGCTGCTGTATTCGAGTAATGGTGGCGCACTTTGAGTTGTTGGTTTGCTTAAGGTTGTTGAATGGGTGTTTTGATCAGCAGCAACTTGGCCTGCTGTAAACATAAAAGCGGCCGTCAATAACACTGCCGTCTTTTTGAATCCTTTGGATACTGTCACAATCTTTTCCAATTTTATTATCTTTGTTAATTTTTTAAACAAATGCTATCACTAAAAACAAAAAAGAAACCAGCATAAAATCTGGTTTCTTTTTCATTAAGTTTAATTACGAAAACTTAAACATCGTCAATGGAGCAATAGTGTGATTAGACAACCGTCCGTGACAGGATGTCACGGTCGTCTGCACATGGCCGTTCTTGCACATCCATGTGCTTCACGGCATTCAGGCTTCCTGCCTATCAGATGCGCTTCCGTTGACGTTTACACTATTGCTCTTAACCATTTACGATATTTAAAAACTCAAACTCGCTCTTAAATATACATATCGACCTTGGAAGCCATAAGGTGAAAAGTTGGCATACGGAATAACGTAATCAAATTGGCTTGGTGCTTTACCCGCTTTTTGATCACGCTCTATCGCAGACGTTGGGTATTTATCAAATAAATTATTAACCCCAAGACTCGCTACTAAGTTTTCTGTAATGTTATAGCTAGCTTCAGCATCAAAAATAAACGCTTTATCGACCGTAACATCTGAATCACTTACTCGACCCGGTTGCGTCAACTCACCATAATAATTGGTACGTAACATTAGGCTAAGCGCATCTTTATTCCAGTTAGCGGTCACATTCGCTTTTTGTTTTGGTGCTGCATTTTCTAAACGAGCACGTTCTCGACGAGCGAATAATTGATCAGAGGTAAACAATGATGACGGTCCTGCCGTGTTTAATACTTCACTAACTTCAGTTTTATTGTAGTTAAATCCAGTAGACAGCTTCAAATCACCCGACAATGCCTCAGTTTGATACGCAAGGTTGATATCAACCCCCTCTGTTTTGCTATTCACTCCGTTGATAAAGAAACGGATGGCATTAATACCTTCAATATTGTTTTCAGCAAAAACCTTTTTTACAATTTCTCGTTCGGCATCATCATCACCAAGTGTTTCCGATAAAACGACTCTATCGTCAATATCAATACGGTAAGCATCAAGGGTTAAATTTAAATTCTCTTGGATGTCCCAAGTAAAGCCTAAGCTGTAGTTAGTGGCTTTTTCTGCATCTAACTGTTTACCACCCAATGCTCTCGCAGCTTTGCTTGTTGCTGCAACGGTTCCAATCTCAAAAGCAACGCCTTCAATAAAGTTAGTGTTGGTTGATGTATAAAATTGTTGTTGCAGAGATGGCGCTCTAAAACCTGTACTGAATGAACCGCGAATCGCAAAGTCTTCGGTCAAGTTATAGCGAGTCGCAACTTTTCCATTGGTAGTGCTGCCAAAGTCAGAATAGTTTTCATAGCGGGCGGCCAATACTAAGTTCCATTTATCCGTTAAATCAGCATCAACTTCTGCATAAATTGCTTTCGAATTGCGGCTCTTATCAACTTCACTATTTTTTGAGAAGAACAAAGAACCTTGTGCAAATAAGCGGTTGGTTGGATAAACCGGGTTACCTTTATCATCAAAAATCGGCTTGCCATTTTCATCCAAAGATGGACGATTGGTATAAGCTTCGACGTCACCTGAGCGGATTTCATAGCTATCTCTGCGGTACTCAGCACCAACAGCAAAGGCGATGGGTGAATCTAAAAAGTCCACATCATAAAATCGAGAAAAATCGACATTGATAACATCTTGGCCTGAACTTAGCTTACCGCCATAAAAGCTGGTTGGAGTATCAAGCAGATAAGTAACGTTCGCGGTATTGGTATTGTTGTAGCCAACGCTATTTTTTCCGGTTACCACACTGGCATTATAATCCCATTCACCAACACCACCTTTAAAGCCTGCTAATAGTGACCAATCATCAATATCAGCATGAATTCTTGGCGTAAACCCGTCTGGATAAATCTTTTGGATCAAAAACGCTTCATCAGCCGCTTCACGGAAAAACGCACCAGAAACTGATTTACGATTTTGTAGAGTGAAAGTCGAATAAAGCTCACTACCAGAATCAAATTCATAACCTGAACTAGCAAGCACTGAATATGACTCACTTTCTGGCGCACCAAAGAAGAAGCGATCACGGTTTGTGGTTATTTCACGTTTATCAAATGAACCATCTGGATTTTTAGCGTAAGTATCACCATCATCCAAACCACCACGATTCGTTGCATTAGCGTTGTTATATTCAGCGGTGAGGTTCAGATAACCCGTTTCTAGGAAACCAAAACCCGCATTAGCGGCTAGGTTAACTGTCTCCCCGTCTTTACGGGAGATATCTTTACCATATATCCCAGCTACTCGACGACTGCCATTAGCAACAACGTTACCATCGGCATCCGTTTGTACGCCTGTTAACTCTGGCACGCCATCCAGAGTAGTAATATTTTGGCCTGCAGATAGGGTAAAAATGCCACCTTCGGCATCTTTTTTAGTAATGATGTTAATCACACCCGCAATCGCATCTGAGCCATATTGGGCTGCCGCACCGTCACGCAAAATTTCAATGCGTTCAATAGCTGCAGATGGAATAGCATTCAAATCGACCGAGACAGAACCACGCCCAGCAGAACCATTTAAATTCAACAATGCACTTGAATGAAAACGACGACCGTTAAGTAATACCAACGTTTGATCTGGTGCTAATCCTCTAAGCGAAGCAGGCTTAATGTGCTCAGTACCATCAACTAATGATGGTTGAAAATAGTTAAAGCTCGGCACTGCGTTTTGCAGCTGGCGGTTCATATCAGTAAAACCACCTTCTTTAAGTACGTCTGCCGATAACACATCTACTGGTACGTTACTTTCACTGATGGTGCGACCAATACGACGAGAACCCAATACAGCGATGCGTTCTACTGCTTCACCATTTTTTACTGAAGTATCTTCCACTTCGGCGGCAGCTGTAATGGTTGATGTAAGTGATAGCCCCAGTGTCGAGACAATACCAAAGGTAATTTTTGATAATGAAAATTTCATTAAGCTTTTTGCTCCATTTGTAGTTTTTGTTTCCCGACACCAAAACAAGGAAAGAGTTAAATAAGATGTTAAAGCGGGTGTTTATTTTTTGTGATTCTATCAGCACACAATTGAAAAAATAACGATAACAAATGGTTCAATTTGTTATTTGATATAACTAAAAAAACATTAAACAGAACTTTTATAACAAAAACAGATAAAAAAATCAGAGGATTCCACCATTATTGTCTTAATGATATGATCAACAAAACAACAAAAAAGATAACATAATAATCATGAGTTTAACGGTTTGGGAGCTGGCAACTGACTTTGCTATTGCCAGTGCATTAATCCTATTTTGCAAAGTTATTCGTGTAAAAATCACTCTTTTTCAAAAACTCTATATGCCGGTAGCAATGATGGCAGGGCTATTAGCGCTGGCACTTGGTCATAATGGTTTTGATATATTGCCCCTTTCAGAAGCCAGCTATGGTGGAATGTTGATCACCGTTATTTTTGCTTCTTTAGGGTTAACCACAAGCTTTCCTAAAGCCGATACCTTGGTCCATAGGACAGGAAAACTCCTAGCCTTTAACCAGATCATTACTATTTCTCAGTGGCTATTTGCCATTATCGTTGGGGGATATGTTTTACAGTGGATTTGGCCAGAGTTACCAAAAGCCTTTGGATTGGTAATGCCATCTGGCTTTATGGGGGGGCACGGTACCGCTGCTGCCGTCGGTGGCACCTTAGCTGAGCACGGCTGGAATGACGCATTAAGCTTAGCCTTAACTGCAGCAACTTTTGGAGTGTTTTTGGCCGTACTTGGCGGCCTGGCCATTATCAATATTATTTCAAGATTGGGTATAGTCACCCACATACGACGCTTTGAAGAATTAGAAGCGCACTTTCGTAAAGGTCTCATACCTGATGAAAAACGAGAAAGCATTGGCGTAGAAACCGTTTCATCTTCTTCTGTCAACGCTTTTACGCTTCATATCGCATTAGTGGGAGCAGTGGTCGGTTGTGCTTACGCTCTCGCAACCTTTGCATCATCATTTAGCCAGTTTGTTTCTGTACCCACTTTTGCCAGTGCTTTTGTCCTTGGTTGTCTGTTTCGTGTGGCATTGAAAGCCTCAAAAGCCGACCTTCATTTTGATAATAAACTTTTAAGCATGACAGCGGGATCTGCCACTGATTATTTGGTGTTTTTCGGGATTGCCTCTATCAAGCTCAGCGTATTAATTAGCTTTGCTGTCCCTTTTGTTTTACTGATGCTATTAGGAATTGCACTTTGCCTATTTCTTACTTTCGTTGTCGCTCCAAAGCTATTTGGTGATAAATGGATTGAGACCGGATTATTTTCTTGGGGTTGGATGACAGGTACAGTAGCGATGGGGATTTTGCTATTAAAAATAGTTGATCCAAAAGGAAAATCAACGGTAATGGATGATTACGCTATTGCTTACCTCCCCGGCTCTATTGTAGATATCTTAATAATATCTTTGATCCCAACATTAATTATGGCGGGCCAAATCAATGCTGTTATTGCTGTACTAAGCACCTATTTAGTGATACTTGCATTAGTGGCCTACAAGCTTAGGGGGCGATCCCAATTAGATTTTTGATTTGCTGCTGTTAATTTTGTGGTTAAACAAGGCGGAAAATGTGCGATGTAGTTACTCTACATAAACATTTGACAACGCAGTTTAAACACAAAATAAACGCAGCCCTTCGGGTTACGACTAAAATTCGCAAACTCTTCGTTACTCATCTTTCGTTTAGTTCACTAAACTTCATTCTTCGTGCCTTGATTTTGCGAATTTTAGGCTGTAACAAATCAAAAAGTCTTTAATTGGGAACGCCCCCTAGGCAGCAAACATAATTATTCAAAACGTATTAGGATTCATACTCGTGAGATCAACATCCTTTTACTAAGTACGTCATTCCGTTTTTTTAACAAAGTCCCCCGCAGCGCGCTGCGGGGAATAATATCCTCAAATATCAAACCACTTTTCAATCACTGATTCACTCTCTTCCATCTCAAACAAGGTATAAACTTTAACACCCATGTCTGCTAGTGTTTGCTCTCCACCTAATTTGGGAATGGATATTAAAAATGCCGCTTGTTCGACCCGACCACCAGCTTGTCTTATTAATTCAATACTTGATTTAGCCGTGCCTCCCGTCGCAAGTAAATCATCGGTGAACAATATCTTGCCATCTGTTTTGATGTGACTTGAGTTAAGCTCAAGCATATTCTTTGAATATTCTGAAGTTGAATCCAATCTACTTACTTTACCAGGCAATTTTCCCACCTTTCGAATGGGAACAAACCCCGCTTCAAACTGATAACCAAGTACGCCTTCTAAAATAAAACCTCTGGCATCTGTACCTGCAATTTGATCAAACTTTTGGTCTTTATACTCTTCTATAACTTCATCACAACAATCTCTAAAAGCGGGTCCATCGGAAGTCATAGAGAAGATATCGCAAAAGCGAACACCGGGTTTAAATTCTGTATCAATGGTAAATAGGCTCATCGCTCTCAAGAGCGAGTCTTCAGTATTAATACTTGTCTCTTTATGCCAACCAACTAGGCTCATGCCGTTGGAGTCAGACCACTTTTCATCAGTCTCTCTTTGTACGACCTGATAACCTTTAATATTTTGCTCGGGTGAAGTTGCAGTTGCATTGCCATGAAACTGATCTGATGTTTGAGTATTGGGGGGCAATTGAGCGAGTGAAGTAGCCATTTATCTTCTCCAGAATGAGAGGAATAAAAACCTACTTTACAAAAAACAAACCCCAATACTTAGTGAAAATAAATTAACTAAGTATTGGGGCTTTTTTGTTTAATAATGATCTACTTTAGCTTCATTCTGAAACAGTATTACTTTCTTCTATTTGGTATTTCTTCTCTGTTTTATCAACAATCGTTACAACAGCAGTATCACCAACCACGTTACTAGAAGTTACAAACATATCGATAATACGGTCAATTGCAGCCACGATAGCAAAAGCTTCAATTGGCAAACCAGTTTGGTGAATAAGTACACCAATCATCACCATACCGCCACCAGGAACACCACCCGCACCAACGGATAATAAGAAGATGCTGAATACTAATGCTGGAATTTGCTCTGCCGTAAACGGCATACCGAACGCATTGGCTACGAAGAAAATGGCGATAGTGATGTAAATTGATACGCCGCCCATGTTCATCGTGGCACCAAGTGGAACACCAAAGCCAGCAACGGCTTTATTTACGCCTAACTTTTCCGTCAAAGTGCGCATAGTCACAGGGATAGTCGCATTTGAGCTTGCTGTTGAAAGCGAGAACAGCACTTGCTCACGTGTCTTTTCACGGAACACGGATGCTGGGAGACCAGTAAATAACTTAACCGCTAATGGGTATACGACAAATAACCAAAGATTAAGCATCACCAAAATAATCGCGATGTAGCTTAAAACACTACTGAAAGCATCAGAATCAAGAGTCGCACCAAGCTTGAACATCAGTGCAAATACACCGTATGGCGCAAGTGTCATAACCACAGTGATCAACTTCATCATGATTTTGTTCACTGATTGAAAGCCACTAACAACACCTTGAACGTGTGATCCCATAGACTTCATCACACCACCAAATAGCAATGCCATAAAGATGATTTGTAACATGTTGCCATCATAGAAAGCTTGAACTGGATTACGAGGCACAATATTAACCAATAGGGTCATCAAGTTTGGTAATTCAGTGGCGGTGATCGCTACGTCTGAGCTACTGCTCATATCGACACCGTGACCTGGTTGCAAGATCAAAGCAACCGTTAACGCTGCACTAATAGCAACAATGGTGTTAACAATGTAAAAACCGAACGTTTTACCACCAAGGCGACCAAAGCTTTTTAGATCAGGTAATTCACAGACACCACAAACAATACTGACGAATACCAAAGGCACGACCAACATCATGATCATGTTGACAAACATAGTACCAATGCCAGAGAAAAAGCTAACTAAGTCATCTGAAAAGAAAGCGATATCGGCAAGTAGGTATTGCACCGCACTTCCCAAAATAAAGCCTAGAAACAGACCAAGAAAAATTTTGGTCGAGAGTGATTTCATCATATTGTGAACCTAATCTTTTATTATTTTGTACGAAGAATGTAGTCAAATCGCAAACAATAGTGAGGGAATAACAGGATAAATTCAATAGTCAGACAAATGTTCGGTAATCTTAAGGTAACAAACCATTAGAGATTTAAACTAAAAACAAAAACACCCCCAGCTTAAAACACCACATCACTCCAACACAATAGATGATTACACTTAAAACTTAAAACCAGAACAGGATCTTAACCTAGTCAAAGCAATACCTATGATATATCGTGTTTTGAGGCTTTTTCAGAACAATGGTATCGAAACGATTGTTTTGGGTAGGAGCTGGCAATTAAGCCAGCCACAGTTCAACATCTTTAATGATAAAATTACCGTTATAGACTGGGTGCGACTCTCCAAGCGGTTCAAGCTCGAAGAAATGTTTCTGCTCTTCAGGTAAGCCTTCATAACCACCTATCACTTGGTAAATCCAACTTTCGGCATCCCAATTTAAACCTTGAGCTCGTAAATATTCCAATGCCGACTGACGAACGCCAGAGTCAATCACATCACAAAAATATTGATCAACATCCAGCTTTAACTGGCTTTCAGTAATATCAAAAGCAACAGTCTCTTCCAGCGTAATACTTAAATCTTCATGAGTAGTTTGAGTTTGTGGTCTATCACTAAAGCTTCTTACTTTAGCGACCAGCTGCATCAGCTCAGTTTCATGCAAGGTATTTCGTACATCAACGGCAGCAGGTTTTAAGATTGCTGCCGCGTGATTAAATAAACTAGGCACTGTTTTGTGTGACGCATGAGATTCTGGTGAATACTCAGGGTGCATATCTTGATGCAATAACCAGCCTTTAAGTATACGAGTACGCCCTTGAATATGTCGAAAGCGCCCTAATAGCTCAAGCAACCGACTTTGAACCAAGCTTAACTCTTCAATGCTTTTACTCAGTGCTTCTTGCAAAGTAGTTACCATTAACTTACGCAGCTCTCTGATGTCTCCAGCAATTTCGGTTAGCTCATCAAATTGGAACATTTCCAAGCCATTGAGTAATTCTGTCACTTGCGATTGTGCTAGCTCATTTTCACGAATTTTGGCATTAATCGTCCCCACATAGCCAAATTCGTTGTTAATACGACTCCAAAGGACACGAGTGGAATACGCCAATGATTCGGTAAAGGCATACACATGCTCATTTAAGTCAGCTAAATATGCTTCAGCAGCGGCGTGGTCGACGTTATGTCTTGCTTCTTTATAGTGACTTGCTAGGGTTTTAATGGTAACTAAGGCAGAACCAGAGTTAGCATCAATTTGGCGATTACGTTCATCACTTAGCGCATTTTCCAACATTGACCGAACTGTGCCTGTCAGTCGCAGCTCTTGCTCTGCATCCGGTCGCCATAGCACATTAGCCTTACTCAGCTTTTCAATCGTCTTTGAGTCAGCTTCAGCTTCATTCACCGAACCTGATAAGTAGGCGTCCATGATTAAATCAGAGTGACGCCCAAGCAATTTAAGAAACTTACTTCCAGACTGATGTAAATGGTTACTCATTATTTTTTCCCATTAAAAAGCGAGATTAGAAAGGCACTAATAACCCATTTTGTTTTGGAGCATTGTCTTCAATAACAACTTTATAATCATTCAAAAATTGAGCTATACGGCTGGCTGAGTCACGCTTTAACCAGTGTTTAACCCCAACAGTACGAGAAGTCGAGTTTTTAGTAACAGAATATCGCTTACCTGAAGGATCTAAGTTAATTGAGTACTGCTTACTCCCGACTTCAAAACAATCATAATTCTTGCCCCAAACAAAATCACCAGTCTTGCTTTTCACTAATATAGCGTCATGAATTTGTTCATTTGTTACAGCTGGCATAATCAACTCCAATTCTTTAAATCAAATCTTGCTGAACTGAAGATTCCGCTTGAGCTTCAAGGTTTAACGCTTCGGTTTCATCAATAAAGCGGATCACTTCATACAGATAATCCAACTTGCCAGTGGCGATGTAAATTTGTTTATCTTGGTTGGGCTTAATTAAATAACCTAACTCTAATAATCGTTTAAACACCAACTTGATCTGGTTATCTACCTGAGTACTGGTGGAACCAAACAATCTATATTGACTGAGCTTAGCCAGTTGCTCACGAAACGCAGGCGTATCTTCAATACGTGTTTGAAGTTCAGTCAAACGTATCGGCACACCTTGAGATAAAGGCGCATCAGCGCCATTGGCTTCTTGTACTAACACTAACCATTCAACGAGCGGCGTTAACGACTGACACACGTCGCGAAATTGCGATGAAACCACTTTACGCTCAGCGTCACCTAACTCTTGGTAGCCACAAAAATATACCTCACCCTCAGCAGCTGTGGCTAAGGTACGATTGATTTGATTAAGGTACTGTTCAATGTGTTCACGAGTCACATTACTTTGTAGCGCTCGCCATGCATCCTCGTTGGTGGTTCGGCAAATAAAATCCCCTTGAAGCAAGGACTCTATCAAAGCTCCAGTTCCTACCATTACCGATTCGGTTGTCATAGTTGATTCAGACATTATGCAATCTCCTGAGTCATGCGAGCTTTAAGCTTTTCAGCGATAGGATTGGATTTTGGTTTAACCACTTGTAATTTCTTAGTTTGCTTATTAATGATGTAGCGATTTTTAAACAAGCTTAATACTTCAGACTCTGGATTAGGGAACGCACCCAGCACTGAAATTTGGTTGTTTTCACAGGCATCAAAGATTTTTTTAACGTTATTATGGTGCAGAGTTCCTAATTCATCGATTGGCCAATGAATGGTTACTTGTGCTCGACCACGTAACAAACGGGTAAAGGCGAGTAAGAACTTACATAAGATCAGATAGGCCATGCCGTGACTCGAAGATTCATTTAACTGTCTATCGGTACGAATCACTAGATCTGAATTGCCTTCTTTAAGGCGTAATTCAATTTCTAGTAGTTTAGAAATACCGCCAGCTAATGCCGCTCGACCGATAATATCTAATGCTCGGCGCATACTCAGGATGTAATCTTCATCTGGCAAGCCATCAAATCCTGATGATTTCCAGCTATCAAAGGCTTTTACAAAACGTTGCAGCTCAGGCCAGAACTCAAGTTCAGTAATTCGAGAGCGAATTTTAACGGCAGATTCAGATACACCATCAAGGAACAGTTCTTCACCCACTTCTCGAGTAATTCGGGCACTTTGAGATGCAATACGACGGTCGATATCAGCAAGCACATCATAATAAGCAGTTAGATCAATACCGAAGATCCGCCCTTGCTCCTGAATGGCTCTAAATTGCTGCGACACAATCACGTTAAGTAGGTTATCAAGCTTAGGTACAAGCTTACGATAGTCTAGTACGCGGATGCCTTTATCGTTCAATTGGCTTGATTCTTCTCGTGATTTTTCCCAGATTTCTGCGAAGCGGGAGCCTGATTTGCTGGCAATCACTGAATCAAAATGCTCGACGTATTGTTTAACTGAACTAAGAAGCTGCTCTCTTTGTAGTAAACCTTCACTGCCTAAACGCAAACGCTCAGCCAAACTGCCCGGTACTTCTTCATCATTGGTTGTCAACTTAAGCTCAGCCAGTTTACGAATAAGTTCACGAAGCCTAGTGAGGTTCTCTGAAGTTTCTACTTGCACTGCTTCAGCCGCTTTCTTAATTTTATCCAATGCCTCTCGCTCTGCCTTAACTTGGTTACTTTCTTGCGCTAGTTGCTTACTTAATTCGGTCGTGGCTTGCTTTAATTCAGATAGTTGAGTTTGTAGTTTTGGCTTTCTCAGCATCCAATCACGTTGATACCAGTCGTCAAATTTCAGCACGTCACCGCGACGTTGCTCTGTTGTCGCTAGCTTATCTTCAAGCGCAGTGATTTGCTGTTTAAGTTTTATAATGGCTGACTCGTCAATACCACGAGATTGCAGTTCATCTTTATACCATTGCTGACAGGCTTTTTGCTCAGCTTTGGCATTGGCTTTACGCTCATCAATATTCACTTTGATTTGAGTTAATTGTGCCTCTATTGCACCAATCACTTCCTGCCAATGAGCTTTTTGTTCCATTTCGGCATCACGAGCTTGCTCTTGGTGTTCTTCGATCAAGGCTTGATGTTGTTGCTGCAAGCGTTTGAGATCATTATCTAATTGAGTAAGCTGCTTTTGTGCTTCGGTTTTACGTTCAGTCAATGCTTTGTTTATTTTCTGCTGCTCAGTTGCCTTATCTTCAAATAGTCTTTGCAAATCATCACGGCTATTACTGTATGAAGTACGAGCCATGGTTAGCTCTTTATTGAGACTATCGAGCTTTTCGTTGATTACGACTAGCTGAGCTTCAGCTTCTTGTTGATGACTTCGAGATAACTCTAAAGCTTCCTCTGCTTTTGCGAGCCTCTGTCTTAATGCTTGCTCAGAAGCCGCGTATTCAGGCACATCTACTGACGCTAAATCTAATTGCACTCCAAAGATGGCATTGCTCTCTTGCTTGGCCACACTTGGATGAAGATCAGTACGATGCAACATTTCAGGCGCGATCACTTTACCTAAGTTCTGCTCCCACCCTTCAGATTCTTTACGAAGGAACTCCAACAACGTATGAGATTGCGGATACAGAATTTGCTCTATTTCATCAAGTTCAGCTTGACGATCAGTCACACGTTTTGCCGCACTGCGAAGAGCATCATTAGCTTGCTCACGCTGTGCTCTTAGCTTGCGTTCTTCATTCGTTAGACGTTCAAGTTGTTGGTTACAGTTTTGCTCGTGCTCTCTGGCATTTTGGATGCGCTCGTCAAAAACCGCGAGGCTACGCTTTTCATCTTCGTTATAAGTAACGTTAGATAGTTGCACTTTTAGCTCAGCTTGCTGTACTCGATATTGGTTTTGTTGCTGACTAAATTCATCTTTAAGCTTAGTCATTTGCTGACGCGCTTTTTCTTTCAGGGCTTCAATATCTTGCCTTGCACTATCACGTTGTTGCTCTTTTTGTTCTCGTTGTTGCTCAAGTTGTTGATGAAGTTTGTCTAAATCGCGTTGTAGTTGCTCACCAATTTGGCTGCGGCGTTCGTTATAAGCTGATTCGATATCCTGATGTTTTTCAGTTTGCAGCTTATGGCGCTCTCTGAGGTTATCAAGATCGGTTTTCCAGCTGGGTAACTGTCCTAAATCCAATTTAGCTTGTTCGATATCGGCATCCATATACGCATCATACTGTTGCTCGATTTCAGTTAGGTCTTGCTCACATTTATGTAAATCACCTTTTGCCGCAGAAAGCTCTTGGTTCAACTCATCACGCTGTAACCGCCACTGCTCTTCCAGCATTTTGAGCTTTAAACCCGTTTCTTTGGCATCGACTTCAGCGGCTTCTTTCCGTTGGATTTCTAGCGATTCATCATTCTTATACCCACGGGACAAACTGCCTAAACGCAATTCAACACTTTGTAATTTATTAAATTCTTGCTCTAATTTTTCATATTCTGGGCGAAGTTGCTCAAAACCTTTTACTAGCTGGCTTTCATTGATCCACGCCTCGACATGTTGCAGGTTGATGCGAGAACTCGGAGGGTTAACGCCATCTTCTTCTAAAATCGCGGCAATCATGGACTTAATGGTTTCCATTTTGCCTTCTTTTGAATGAACAGCTTTAGCAAGCTTTTCTATATGACGAATGCTGTGTTCAGGCTCACAAAGCGAAAACTGGTTGGCATAACTTCGAAGCTCACTGCGATTGCTACCGACATTCAATAAGCTGCGATCGTGCTGAATCACTGCTCTAAACTCACGGGTATTGAGGTGCTTAGTGGTACTCACACCTTCTTTTTTGAACTGTCTTCCTAGCTCTGCCGTGGTATGAAAAATAACAGTGTCGCCATTACGCTGCTTAATGTAATCATCCAGCTCAAAGCCTTTTCCTACCAAACGATAGTTGACGCCTTTACCATCACCAGCAGATGACAATACTGCTTGGTATAAGCGTTCGTCACTCTTACGGTATTCATAAATAATAAAACTTTGGTCATGTGGTAAGTACCAGCGCTCAAAGCTATCACGAGTAGAGGGAACAACCCGACTTGGGTATTCGCCATAAAATACTGGCACCAGTCGTTGTAGCGTGGTTTTACCCGAAGCGTTGGTTCCACAAATATTAGTGTGACCATCCAGTTCTAATTCTACAATTCCGGGTAAGTGAGTGTTGATCAACACGATACGAATCAAGCTAGACATGCTGTTCCTTTTGCGATTAAAAGCAGGAGTGCGATTTTACAAACAATGATAGAGCATAACTGAATTATTTTTTAAGATGCAATCTTTGTTTATTACTCCGATTACTACTTGGTTAATAAGTAACATTTAAGGCCATGGTTTTCGTTAATGAACTTTAATTTGTTTCGACAAATTAAAGCAAAGCATAATAAGAACAATCTGCAATCAATTCACAGTCTTATGGCTTCAAATTCAATTCCAACTTATACCGCAAGTGTTGCTTCAAATGGCAGGCTCTATATACCAACAGAGTCGATAACTGCAATGGCATCGAACCAGTTTGAACAACATCAATTGAAATTGCAGCTTACGTTTACAACTAAAGAAACCCCCTCATTACTTATGTTCACTTGCTCCAAACCCAATAAAACATGGCAAGTGGAGAGTGCAGCTGGAATGGTTTTTATTCCTAATGTCGCCCAAAGGATCATTGGTAGTCTTGCAAGCCAAATAAGCCGATTTATGAATAGTGGAAAAGAAATGCACCAATGGTGCGAAAGTGGAAACTTAACCCAAATATCGGAAGCTATTAGGCAGGGAGTCAATCTTAACTATAAAAACAAGAGTTATGCGAATGTGTTTACTCTAGCAGCAGAGAACGGGCACTACCTTGTTTTTCAAACCTTACTGAACGATTGTAAACATAAATTTTCATCGCAATTTGCTGGGGAAGTTTTACATTCTTTAGTGAAACATCAAGACTGGCCTGATTTAGTGGCTATCACCCTAGAGAAAGGAGCCTCACCAGAAGCTCAAGAACCTCTGTATCACCAAAACGCTTTACAAGTTGCCTGCGAACATGGACGGTTTGAGAGCGTGTTAGCTTTATTACCTAAATCTGGAAAACTTATCAATGCGGCACAAGGAAAACAACGTCGCACTCCTCTTTGTTTAGCTGCAAGGTATGGGCATACAGCGCTTGTGGAGGTACTGCTAACTAAGCAGGGAATTAACTTGGAACAACAAGACAGAGACGGTTATACCCCGTTAGCAGCAGCCGTAGAAACAAGCTATATTCCACAAGAAATTGAAAAGCATTTGATCTTTGCTGGAGCAAACGTAAACCATAATAGCAGTGATGGAACGGCGCTTATTTTCAAAGCTATTGCAAATGAAAAAATAGCGACAGCAAGATTAATGATATCTAAAGGCCATGCTGTTTTGAATAAAGTAGATCAAAATGGCTGTAGCGTACTTTCTAGAGCAGTACAAACGGAAGATTACCTATTATTTTCCAATGTGTTAAGCCAACTGAGAAATGAATTTCCTTTAAAAGATCAAGCTGTAGCAAGTTCAGTAAGCAGCAGAACTCAGCTCTTTGCTAACGCCCTAAATAAAATTGATAAAAGCCGTAAAAGTGCTTTGTGCTATGCCGCAGAACTCCCCAAAAATCAAGGAGCGCTCCAAGCCAATTTATTATTAAAGCACAATGCTGAATTTAGATGGACAAATACCACATCCTCTCCATTATGCTGTGCTATGAATGCTGGTAATCAGACTGTTTTTTCAATTTTAATAAACAAAATAAAATCAATGCCAGCTAAAGAAGCAGTCAAACTTTTAAGAACCAAAGACTCTTGGGGTAACTCGCCTGAAGATATTGCTGCTCGCCCTGAACCTGCTATTGCAGCAGCAATGAAAGTCACGATTGGAGAAATATTAAATAACTCTAGCTCTGCATAAGTCAATTTCTACAATGCAGCTATTTATGCATATTTCTACGTTAAAACAGCACAAATAGGGTGGCTAAGTAATGGAGAAATTATCCATCAACCACTTCGACTTATGCAGTAGCCGCTCACTTCCCAAAGATTTATAGATAAAGCAACTAGAAATAAAATGAATATTAGCCGTTAAGCAAACTTCAGCTTACGTGATTCGTACAGTTCACGCATACCAGCAATAGCTTCTTCTTGATACTCACGAAGCCCACTCATTACCAGCGTCTTTTTTCCTGTACCAATTAATTTGCCATGACTGAAAAACTCGAAACTCAGCGTAACATTGCCGCGCTTACCATCAATGAGTAATTCATGTTCACTCAATTTAAGCTCAACGCTATCAAAGTCAAAACTATTCAGTTCAAATGACATGCTGTTGTACATAATTAATGGTCTAGCTGGGTTCACCATCACTTGATGTTGTTCCATCAAAGGCAATAACGCATGAGTGAAATTTAGACCTGAGAAAGAAACATAAGTACGAACAAAGGCTTCGATTTTGGCTTTATCTTGACAAATGACCCCTGCACTTTGAGCGGATAAAAAGGACTTATCATTCGTGTCTTTAATTTCTAAAACATCTGGTTGAGACTCAGGAAAGATCAACTCAACGCCATCGCCAACCATACCTTGAAACTTAAATTCCATTGAACTGCTCAAGCCGTACTCTTCTAATACCAAAGCAAATAATAGATCACCGGGTACACAAAAACGCTTTGCATCAACGTCATGGATTGGGTTGACATCACCAGCCACTTTTTTGGCGAATACACTCGCCTGATCAGCTGATACTGTAATGATGTTCTCGTTTCTAGAAAAGTATGGTTCTAAATACATAAGACTGGACACTCACTCCTAAAGGCATGCACTTTTACTCAAGACAAGAGAGTAGTTTATATGATTTTTGAGTATATACTCACCCGATGAGTTGATTTTGACAGCCATTTTCAATGTGCTATATCTAAAAAGGCATATTTGACAGGCAGTTAATGAGATTGGCAAATTTATGGATTTGAGATGTTGATCCCAACCGTTGTATTTCTATTGATCTTAGTTCTTAGCTTTCGTTCTTTTAAACGGGGGTCTTGGTTATTTGTATTTTACATGCTATTTGAATTGTATTTTGCTGGCGTGATCATCACCAGCAAACTCAATTGGATATAATTGGCTCAGCTTTAAACGTTCAAACCAAGTACATCCTGCATATCATAAAGCCCAGCGGGTTGATGAGCTAACCACTGTGATGCTCTCATGGCACCGTTAGCAAAAGTCATTCGGCTAGAAGCTTTATGTGTGATTTCGATTCGCTCTCCAATATCAGCAAACAATGCGGTGTGCTCACCAACAATGTCACCAGCACGAACTGTGGCGAAGCCAATCGTTTTTTGATCGCGCTCACCGGTGATCCCTTCTCGGCCATACACCGCGCATTCATTTAAATCTCGCCCTAAAGTATCAGCAATCACTTCACCTAACTGGAGTGCCGTGCCTGATGGTGCATCTTTTTTATGTCTGTGATGCGCTTCGATGATTTCGATGTCAGCGTAATCTCCCATCACTTTGGATGTCATTTCCAACAGCTTACACATTAAGTTAACGCCAACAGACATATTAGGAGCAAGTACAATCGGTGCTTTTTGGGCATCTTGAGCAATTTGCGCTTTTTCTTCGTCAGTAAATCCTGTTGTTCCAATGACTAAGGACTTATTATTTTTTGCACACCAAGCAGAGTGAATTAAGCTCGATTGTGGAGAGGTAAAGTCTACCAATACGTCAAAATCGTCTTTCACATTATCCAATGAGCCACAGATAGCTACGTTCATGGTTCCAACACCCGCGATTTCGCCCACGTCAGCGCCCATAAGAGTTGAGCTTTGGCGTTCAATCGCCGCGCCAAGATAAATGTTCGGATGATGCTTGGCAGATTCAACTAAAGTTCTTCCCATTCGACCTGTAGTGCCAACAATCGCAATTCTGACTTGTTCACTCATGTTATGTTTCTCAAATTTAAGGCAAAAAAAACGCCAACTACTTTATATAGTTGGCGTTTACATTAACTGATCAGAATCAAACTTGCATTAAATAATGTCTAATAGCTCAACTTCAAAGACCAACGTGCTGTGTGGAGGAATTGAACCACCCGCACCTTGCTCACCGTATGCTAGGTGCGAAGGTACGAATAGTTTTAACTTAGTGCCAACAGGCATAAGTTGTAGCGCTTCAGTCCAACCAGCGATAACGCCAGAAACTGGGAATTCAGCTGGTTGATCACGTAGTACTGAGCTATCGAATACTTCACCATTGATGAAAGTACCGTGGTAGTGAGTACGTACCGTTGAATCAACAGTTGGCTTCTCGCCTTCACCTTGTTTTAGTACTTCGTATTGTAGGCCTGAATCAGTAACAGTAACTTCTTCACGCTTAGCGTTGTCGTCTAAAAACGCTTTACCTTCTGCCACAGCGGCTTCAGACGCTTTTTCTTGAGCGGCTTGCATGCGCTTGTTGATTTCGTTAAATGCTGCTTCTAGATCTTCTTGAGATACTGCACTTTGCTCACCATTGAAAGAAGTCGCTAAGCCAGCTTGAACAGCTGAAATATCTAGACCTTCAAATGGGTTAGAAGCTAGTTGTTGACCCATTTGTAAGCCAATGCCGTAGCTTACACGCTGTTCAATAGTGCTGTATGTATCAGACATAATGTTTTACTCATTGTTTATCGATAAAAATTGCGGTGAATAGTAGCATATTTTATGGATAAGAGCGTAATTTAAGCTGAAATTGTCGTTTTGATAGGTTTTAGATTTATTTCATTCGTATTATGAGATTAATCTTCATTCACATAACCTGTGTTTCGAAATAAGTATCAGGTATGTTTAAGTCTAATTTATCAATGGATATTTTAAACATGCTAGATAAATCGACTTCTGAACAATTGAATAAACTTGTGAGCCAGCCTGTAGCAAAAAAAGCGGTTAAGTCTTGGCCAACTGTTTTCACTCACGGTGCTGGAGCGGCCGCTAATAATAAGATCAATGAGCATCAACTCCACTCATTAAAGAATACAGCAGAGGCAACCGTAGACGAACTGCTCGATATTATGCAGCGTTAGTTTAGGTCGGTTTATTTGCTCAATATTTTTTTCACTCTTTTCATTGCCATTTGGTTGGTTGCAACCATTCACAGGCAGTTTGTACCGCATCCAAAGTCCAAACTTTTTACGTGGGATATCTTTTTTTTAATTCCCACATGGACCTTTTTTAGCCCAAACCCAGGAACCAAAGATCAGAGCTTGGTTTTCCACCGACACGATACTCAAAATTTTTGGCACACTGTCATCCAAACACCCGTTAATCCTTGGTGGGCTTTCTTGTTTAATCCCAATAAATTCGAAAAGAAAGCCTTACAAGATTTATCACAACTCTATGTTGAGCGTATCAGTAATCAAGACGCCTCTGATGATTCTGTACTGGGGTCATATCCTTATTTAGCTTTGCTAAATGTAACGACGACCAAGGCTAAACCTCAGCAACCTACCGATAAGATTCAATTTGCTGTTGTCGCAACAAATGGCTTTTTTAAGAAGCACGATGTCCATTTACTCGCTTTATCTCAGTGGCATAATTTACGTTAAATGCTGACTCTGACTCACTTCAATGGAATAGCAAGTTCCAGTTTTTTAGCTGGTCTTGCATCCTTAGTGATATCGCTAGAAACCTTGGTGAATAGAAAACTGTTTGAAAGTGGAAATTTGCTGGACTGGCGAACGACTCGACTTTCTGTTCCCGGTTGGGCATTACCCATTTTTGATCTTCTGTTCAAATATTCTTGGAGCAATACTTTATTTACAGGACTGAAAGCGTTCACTTCTTTGTTGTTAATCTATCAAGCATGCTGCTCTCAAGTATCAGTATGGACATTGGGATTGTTATTTACCTTGCATCAAATAACCAATAGTCGTATGCCTGTTGGACGCGATGGTGCGATGCAGATGATTTCAATCGTACTGTTTGGCTTAACACTAATGACTTGGCCTGATAATTTGTACTTGAACTATCTCGGTTTAGCCTTTATTGCTGCACAAATTGTTCTCGCTTATACCGCTTCAGGCTGGGCTAAGTGGGCCTCTCCTATCTGGAGAAAAGAAAATGTTCTTGCCAGTATTTATAATACTAAGAGTTTTGGCAAAGCTTGGGTTGCTCGTTTTTTTCACCAGAATCCCAGATTTGGTCGATTATCGTCATTGGCAGTAATGACATGGCAGGCCAGTTTTCCAATTGTGATTTTTTCTTCAACTAAGGTACTCGCTCTTTATCTTGTAATTGGATTTTGTTTTCATTTAAGTATTGCCATTGTTATGGGTTTAAATACTTTTTCATATAGCTTCACCGCCTGCTACCCTATCCTTATGATTGCGATAACCGAATTACACAGAGTTGCGCCATGGCTGAAAGTGATCAACTGGAAATAATCTACGATGGCGACTGTCCATTTTGTCGAAACATCGTACTAAAAAGAGATTTGGAGTCTAATGGGTTTCAGGTAGAAATAATCAATGCCAGAGACTTATCGAGGCTTCAGCTTTCTGATTATCAAAATGCTGGATATGATCTTAATGATGGCATGCTCGTAAAATACAAGCAAAAGCTACATTACGGTCATGATGCCTTAATGCTGTTGCTGCATTTATCACGGCATAAAGGCTTAGGTGTTCGGATATTCGAGTTTGTTTACCTTAAAATGAATCAATATTGGCTTTACAGAATGTTAGTTAAAATCCGGTTATGGTTTGTATCTCCACTCAAGTAATATTCTTTTCTAAACAATAATTCATTGTTAATTTTTTAATTTCATCGTTAAATTTCTGAGTCTTGTATTTAAAATCCGTGTTTATTAATGGCTACTGCACTTTCTCTACCTAATATTCATTGCTCATCAATAGCTCAGACAAATAATCACCCGAAACCTCTTAAGCAATTAACATTAGAAACTGTGCACAAAATGTATCAAGTAACCCAACCATCGCTTTCACAAATAGAGCTATTCCTGAAAGCAATGACACCGAGATCAGACAGTAAAGTCACGAGCTTTTCTATGCTCGCAGTGGCTGAGTTACCGGCTGAGGAAATGAAACACGCATATGACTGTACCCATGTCGAATTGGTGACACATATATCGGAATTACTCTCTCTTCCGATTTCATTTGGTGAAAGGCCATCGTTTAATTTTGACTTAGATGAGACTTTATTATCACACCCTTTTGATCGCGTTCCTTTCACTGGTACTGATTTCAAATGGACAACACTAAGTAGTCATGCAAACTATGAAATTCATACTTTTCTTAAAGAGCTAAGAAATGCATACCCTAAAGGGACAATCTGTCTTTTAACTAATTCTGAAAAAGACGGTTCACATGATGGGCTGGATAGAAAGTTATACGATGCTGGTATAAATCCAGAGTGGTTCGATTGTATCGATCATAGAACTGCTGAAAACAGAAACTTGCTAAAAGGACAACGAATTATCCAAGCCATAGATCAATTAGCCGAAGACGAGCAACCTACTCATGTTGTAATGGTGGATGATTTGGCTTTGAATCTGGTGACAGTTGCTCAAGCCTGTAAAGAAAGAGATCTACCATGCACAACAGTGCATTTTGTATCAGGAATTTTCAAGCAACATTTAAAGTTCGCTAATCAAAAGAGGTACACTTCATTAGACTCTTTTTACACTCATTATAAGCAGCAGGAAATGCTAGCCAATAAGTCTAGCTGGATATTAGTTGAAGCATTTGCGCAAATAAAACTAGAGAGTACTGCGACAGATCTCGTTCAAAAACCTTATTTCTATTCCTAGAATAAAAATACCCCGACATGCGGGGTACTTTATCTATTGTTTAACAGTGAAGTTTAACTATTCAAATCTTGAAAAAACTTTTTAACACCATCAAAAAAGCCTTCGGCTTTGGGGCTGTGTTTTTTCTTCGACTTAGAGTCACCACTCAAAGTATCTTCAAATTCACGCAACAATTCTTTTTGGCGATCATTTAAGTTCACTGGCGTTTCCATGACTACTTTACACAGTAAATCACCAATAGCATGACTACGAACTGATTTCACGCCTTTCCCGCGCATACGGAACATACGGCCAGTTTGGGTTTCTGCTGGAATTTTCAGATTGACTTTGCCATCAAGCGTTGGCACTTCAATCTCACCACCTAAAGCAGCTTTACTGAATGAGATAGGCACTTCGCAGTATAGGTTGTTGCCATCACGTACAAAGATGTTGTGTTCACGAACACTCACTTGAACGTATAAGTCACCTGCTGGTGCGCCAAACTCCCCGGCTTCACCTTCACCTGATAAACGAATACGGTCACCATTATCAACCCCTGCAGGGATCTTAACGGATAAGGTTTTGGTTTTCTCAATACGACCTTCACCACGACACTTGTTACAAGGGTCTTTAATCACCTTGCCACGACCATGACAGGTAGGACATTCTTGGTTTACCGCAAAGAAGCCCTGACGCATTTGAACTTGACCAGCACCGTTACAGGTACCACAAGTCGAAGATGAAGAGCCTTTCTTGGCGCCGCTACCATCACAAGTATCACAACCTACAAGCGTTGGTACGCGGATCTCTTTGGTTAGACCTTTTACGGCTTCTTCAAGCGTCAATTCAAGGTTATAACGTAAGTCAGAACCGCGAGCAGCACGACGTTGACCACCGCCACCACGACCGCCAAAGATATCACCGAACATATCGCCAAAGATATCACCAAACTCAGCTCCACCGCCACCACCAAAGCCACCGCCTTGATTTGGATCAACACCAGCATGACCAAACTGATCATAAGCGGCTTTTTTGTTGCTGTCGGTTAAGATCTCATAAGCTTCTTTAGCTTCTTTGAAGCTTTTTTCTGCAGCTTCATCACCCGGATTTCTGTCTGGATGATACTTCATTGCTAGACGCTTATACGCCTTTTTAATGTCCCGCTCGCTGGCATCACGACCAACACCCAATACTTCGTAATAATCTCTTTTAGACATAATTACTCAATTCTTTTAACGATAAAACGGGCGTACTGGTTTCCCAGAACGCCCGTTGAAATTTTCTAGTTAATCGAAGCGTTCAACAAATTACTTCTTGTCGTCTTTCACTTCTTCGAACTCTGCGTCAACAACGTCATCGGCCGCAGCATCTTTAGCTTGCTCAGCGCCACCAGCTTGCTGCTGTGCGCCTTGCTCTGCTTGTGCTTTAGCTTGAGCGATTTCCATAAGCTTAGCAGAAGCTTCCATTAGCTTTTGAGTTGATGCATCCATGGCTTCTTTGTCGTTGCCTTTAGTTGCTTCTTCAACTTCTTTCATTGCAGCTTCGATTTTCTCTTTCTCTTCTGCTGGAAGTTGCTCACCTGCTTCTTCGATTTGCTTCTTAGTTGCGTGAACCATGCCATCAGCTTGGTTACGCGCAGTTACTAGCTCTTCGAATTTCTTATCTTCGTCGGCGTGTGCTTCAGCGTCACGAACCATTTGCTCTACTTCGTCATCGCTTAGACCAGAAGAAGCTTTAATGGTGATGTTCTGCGCTTTACCTGTCTTCTTATCAGTAGCCGATACGTGCAAGATACCATCAGCATCAATGTCAAACGCAACTTCAATTTGTGGCATACCACGTGGTGCTGGCTCGATGCCTTCTAGGTTAAATTGACCTAGAGATTTGTTCGCGCTAGCTTGCTTACGCTCACCTTGAAGTACGTGAATCGTTACTGCAGCTTGGTTGTCATCTGCAGTTGAGAACACTTGTTGAGCCTTAGTTGGGATCGTAGTGTTTTTCTCAATCAGCTTAGTCATTACGCTGCCCATAGTCTCAATACCTAGAGACAATGGAGTCACGTCTAGTAGTAGTACGTCTTTAACGTCACCGCCTAATACACCACCTTGAATCGCTGCACCTGAAGCTACTGCTTCATCTGGGTTCACGTCTTTACGTGGCTCTTTACCGAAGAAGCCAGTTACTGCTTCTTGTACTTTAGGCATACGAGTTTGACCACCAACTAGAATCACTTCGTTGATGTCTGATACAGATAGGTCTGCATCAGCAAGCGCTACTTTTAGAGGCTCTAGTGAACGTTGAATTAGATCTTCAACTAGAGATTCTAGTTTCGCACGCGTTACTTTAACCACTAAGTGCTTAGGACCTGTTGCATCAGCTGTGATGTACGGTAGGTTAACCTCAGTTTGAGTGGTGCTAGAAAGTTCGATCTTCGCTTTTTCTGCCGCTTCTTTTAGACGCTGCATCGCGAGTGGATCGTTGCGAAGGTCAAGACCTTGCTCTTTCTTGAACTCGTCTGCTAAGTAGTTGATCAGACGGTTATCGAAGTCTTCACCACCTAAGTGAGTGTCACCGTTCGTTGCTAGTACTTCAAACGTTTGGTCGCCATCGTGGTTGTCGATTTCGATGATAGAGATATCGAATGTACCACCACCTAAGTCGTATACAGCAACGATGTTGTCGCCTTCTTTCTTATCAATACCGTAAGCAAGTGCAGCCGCTGTTGGCTCGTTGATAATACGCTTAACTTCTAGACCTGCGATACGACCTGCATCTTTAGTAGCTTGACGCTGTGAATCGTTGAAGTAAGCAGGAACAGTAATAACCGCTTCTGTTACTTCTTCACCTAGGAAGTCTTCTGCTGTCTTCTTCATCTTCTTCAAGATTTCAGCAGAAACTTGTGGTGGAGCCATTTTGTTGCCTTTAGCTTCAACCCAAGCGTCGCCATTGTCAGCTTCAATGATGCTGAATGGCATAATGTCTACGTCACGTTGAACTTCGTCATCTTTAAAACGACGACCGATCAAACGCTTGATCGCAAAGAACGTATTTGTAGGGTTAGTTACCGCCTGACGTTTTGCAGGTTGACCTACTAACGTTTCGTCATCTGTATATGCGATAATCGATGGGGTGGTACGATCGCCCTCGGCATTTTCAATAACACGTGTCTTGTCACCATCTAGTACAGCAACACAAGAGTTGGTTGTGCCCAAATCGATACCAATAATCTTACCCATGGGGTCCTCCAAAAAAATCTTTACGAAGTAATTCTGTTTCTATTCCTTGATATGGGGTCTTAGTCTCGCTTTTCAAGTCTAGTTGATAATTTTTTAGACTTAACGAATTAGCCTTCCATATCGTCTTAGTACCCTATATTGGGATGCCCTTATGGATTACAAGGGTAAAAATGAAAATTTTTGGATCTTTTACGTTAAAAACTGCTGAAAGAATAATAATGAAGCATTTTGGAGAGGAATCTTGGATGAGATCCTAGGGTATTAGGCTGTTTCCTAGGATCTCTGGTTATATACCAAATTAAAAGAAGATGTATTTTGCTAAAAATAAGGCCGCGATAAGTGTGATGCCAACATTCAGCTCTTTCATTCGACCACATAATATTTTGATCAATACATAAGAGATGAAGCCTAATGCAATACCTGTTGCGATAGAAAAACTCAGAGGCATTAAGATACAAACCACAACTACAGGAGCCGCTTCAGTTAAATCTTCCCATTCAACATGAGTTAAACCTGCCATCATCAACATAGCGACATAGAATAATGCACCTGCTGTGGCAAAGGCTGGTACCATGCCCGCAAGCGGAGCAAAAAACATAGCCAATAGAAACAATACACCCACAACAACAGCCGTTAATCCGGTTCTACCACCTGCACTAACTCCTGCGGTACTTTCAATATAACTTGTGGTTGTTGAAGTTCCTAACGCTGAACCTGCAATAGTGGCAACACTATCGGCCATCAATGCTCGACTCAATCTTGGCAGCTTACCTTGGTCATCCAACAAACCACCCCGTTGAGATACGGCAACTAAAGTGCCAGAAGTATCAAACAGATCGACAAACAAGAAAGCAAATACGACAGAGATCATGCCAACTTCTAACACTCCAGCTAAATCCATCTGCATAAAAGTTGGCATCAAGCTAGGTGGCATAGAAACAATACCTTGATATTTTACTTCTCCAGCAATTAGGCCAATGATGGTAATTGTCAGAATACTTAAAAAGACCGCCGAGTTAAGCCCACGTTGCACCAAAGCAATAATCAAAAAGAAACCCAAAGCCGCCATCACAGCAGGGAATGAAGTAATGTCACCTAAGGTCACAAGTGTGGCAGGGCTAGCTACAATGATGCCGGTGCTTTTCAAACCAATCAAAGCCAGAAAAATACCAATACCAGCAGTAATACCAAACCTCAACCCCATAGGAATTGAGTTGATGATCATCTCTCTCACTTTGAATAGAGATAGAATAAGAAAGCAAATACCAGATAAAAATACTGCCGCGAGTGCCGTCTGCCAAGAGTGCCCCATCTCTCCTACAACGGTATAAGTGAAAAATGCATTTAGCCCCATGCCAGGAGCAAGTGCTATCGGGTAATTAGCATAAAGGCCCATAATTAAACAGCCAATTGCAGCCGCAATACAGGTCGCCACAAATACAGCGCCATGATCCATACCTGCGTCAGCTAAAATATTAGGGTTTAGGAAAATGATATAAGCCATGGTTAAGAAAGTCGTTACGCCTGCAATAACTTCCCTTTTTACATTAGTGTGATGTTCTTTGAGTTTGAACAGCTTCTCAAGCATGATGATAAAACCTAGGGATTGAAATAATAACCCTAAGAATTATACCGACATTGATCACACCGAGACAGCATTATGTGAGCAATTTAACAATTCTGTATTTAAAACAAGGGAGCAGCAGAGAGATATTTTAGGCAAAAAAAAACCTGCTCATATGAGCAGGTAAAGACATCTTGCAAGCGGCCTCTTTGAGGAAGTAACTCTACAAAGGGTAGAGTAAACTTGGCGACATCAGAAAAAAGACCTTGTTCCGACATCGCTACTTGAATCTGTTAAAAGTCCAGATGGACTACAAGGGTTGATGGTAACTGATTTGATATAAAATCTAGGGTCAGTCAGCCCTTAAAACTTTAAAGTAAATAACCCGCCGCGTAGGGCTTCAGCATTAAACCAAGTGTTTTGCCAATAGATGGTTTCGTTACCTTGATACATAATTGTACTCCTAACAAAGTTGTTAAATTTCGATGCTCAATTAAAGCTTGGCTCGATTCCGTGGAACTACATCAATTCTCAATCCTTGGAGACAAACAACTTGTTACTCAGATCCTTGGAGTCAGGTATCCATCCTGGATAAAACATTCGGTAGGTATTCGTTTTCACTCCCTAACCGATGATTTGAATTATACATACATGTAATTTTATTACAACTATTTTTTATTTATTTCTTTATGCTGCATATCAAACTAGCATAAAACGACAAAAATCTACTTGAGTCACATCTAGACACAGCAAAAAACCCAAAATAACGTTATTAAATTACAGAAACACTATTTTTTGTAAGGTAATACAAGTCCGCTTAAATTGAGCAGGCATGAAATTACGCATTAAGATCAGAATGTTAATCACTGAAATGCAATTCTTTGCCATGCCCTGACGCTACTATTTGCTTGATGACGCGGTCACTATTAGGGCTTACCTGATAACCTAAAGCCTCATTAAGCCAGGCTAGCGTCAATTGATGATAGTGAAGCGTATTTTCAGAGGTAGGTTTATGACAAAGCATGAACATCATTTCATTATCATCTGTTCCCTCAGGATCTAAATGACTGCTACGAGTTGTCAGTTGTATGACTCTTCCTACCTTTAACCTACTGTCTCTTAGTGCTGAAATGGCATTATTGTTCTCATTACACATGCTTGGGTTCGATAAGATAGATTCGACTGGAACTCCAGTTCCATCTATATCAGCAATAAGTGAAGACATCTTATTATTTACATCAACACCATCAAGATTGATCACAACCTTTAATTGTTCATTGCCTAAAGATACCAAATCATCGCCAATGAATAACACGTTCAAGCCTCCTGCTGAATGACCAACAAGCGCCCATTGCGATGGAATGCTCAAGTGATGAGGAATAGCGAACTGTTGTTGGTTCAGTGTGGTTGCTATCTCCTGCGCTAGCTTTGGATTACCTAAAGCCACGTTTATAGTTGGCATCATTACAATAAAACCATTGTCAGCAATCTTTTTGCCTAGAGACTTTAAATTTTCCGAACTTCCCATAAAGCGGTGCTGCAAATAAACCAAGCCTTTAGGCAGACCATCGGGAAGCCACCAATCAACTTTGATTGAGTGATGACCTTGTAAAGAGAATGAATCTTGACGAACTAATTCAGAGGCAAAAGCTGAAGTGGAGTTAAGCGCCAACAACAAAATCATCGAAAAGAATTGTCGACAAATTATTGACTTAAATGAACGAGTTTTCATAGCACCGTTTTCGCAAATACCGTAATATTAGGCTACTACGGCTTATAACTAGCTGAACAAAAGCATTTTCTAAGGAGCCCCCGTGACAGCATTAAATCAGCTTTATCCACAACCTCTTTGGCAATGGTTTGAAACGATTTGCTCAATTCCACACCCATCTAAACATGAGCAAGCACTCAGTGCTCATATTCAAACTTGGGTGAAAGAGAAAGGCCTAGACTTTATTGAAGATAAAGTAGGTAATTTGATCATAAAAAAACCAGCCAGCGAAGGCATGGAAGATCGAAAAGCGGTTTGTATTCAAGCTCACCTTGATATGGTGCCACAAAAAAACAACGATAAAGTACATGATTTCGAGAAAGATCCCATTGAAGCCTACATTGACGGTGATTGGGTCACCGCTAATGGCACTACCTTAGGTGCTGATAATGGCATAGGGATGTCATCAGCATTAGCCATTTTAGGTGCAACCGATATCAAACACGGTCCTTTAGAGGTCTTGCTGACTATCGATGAAGAAGCTGGCATGACTGGCGCCTTTGGTTTAGAAGCTGGTGTGCTTGAGGCTGAAATATTGATCAACACCGATTCTGAGCAAGAAGGTGAGATCTACATGGGGTGTGCAGGCGGTGTTGACGCTGAAATTACAGTGCCGATGGCATGGGAAGCAGCTGAGCCAACTCAAAAAGCCTATAAACTAACTATTTCAGGTTTAAAAGGCGGTCACTCTGGTGTGAATATTCACATGGGACGCGGCAATGCTAATAAACTACTAGCTCGATTCTTAGCAGCTCATGCAGAAGAACTTGCACTGGAGCTTGCCAACTTCACGGGCGGATCGCTTCGTAACGCCATTCCGCGTGAAGCGGAAATTACCTTTACGATCCCAGAAGAAAAAGTTGCACGCTTGCAAGAGCTGACTTCTTTCTTCCAAGAATTAGTCAGAGCTGAACTGGCCATTGCCGATCCAGATTTTACTTTCACGCTTTCAGAAACCGAAACGCCAAAGCAAGTGATGGCCGAAGAAAGCCAAGATGATTTTATCGCTCTACTTAATACCTGTCCTAACGGTGTAGAAAGAATGAGTGATGACGTTGCGGGCGTAGTTGAAACCTCTCTTAACGTAGGTGTGATTTCAACGGAAACTGAGCATGTAAGTATTCTTTGTTTAATTCGCTCACTGATTGACTCAGGCCGTAGCCAAGTTGAAGGTAACTTAACCTCTTTAGTTCAGTTAGCTGGCGCAGAAGTGGAATTCAGCGGTGCTTACCCTGGTTGGAAGCCCGATAATAGCTCAGAAGTTATGGCACTGGTGAATGAAACTTACCATGACATTTACAAAAAAGAGCCAGACATTATGGTTATCCATGCCGGTCTTGAATGTGGTTTATTTAAAAAGCCATATCCAGATATGGACATGGTATCTATTGGCCCAACGATTCGTTATCCTCATGGACCTGATGAAAAAGTACTGATCGAAACAGTTGGTCAATATTGGGAATTGCTTTTAGCAGTACTAGAGCGCATTCCAGCTCGTAGTTAATTTATACTCGCTCAATAAAGCTTCTGGCTTTATTGAGCTTTAACCATTAATCGCAGTTGTGAACTTCTCTCCGTAAAATGACGTCTTGCTTCACTCACTCTATCCATTGACTTTCCCTTATAGGCAAAAGCAAATTTAAACCATACTTGAGCTAAACTTGGGCATTCCGAATAGTCAATGCTAAAACCATCTTCAAAAGTATTTAAGTAAGCAATAAGATCCTCTTTATTCACCTTATAAAGTTCGAGTAATTCAACATTTTCAATGTTGTTTTTAAACCAAAGCGCCATTTCAGAGCAACAATCTTTGTCTGCACTTAAAGCTTTAAAATAGTGGGTAGCGAAATACCGATAAGCTCGGTAAATTAATGGACTATTACTACACATAGAAACTAAAGCCTGAGTATGTTCAGGTATGATTTTGTTTGAAGCAAATACACATTCCAGTGGTATAGATTCATCTGGGTAAACCGCCAGCCACTTCATTAGCTCTGGGCTAGCTTTAAATACTTCCATTACATTCGATACTGGCAAACATCTTTTATGTAAGCTCAATATCTGCCGTACGGCATTTTTCTCTAAGTACTCTGTACAAGAAGTTAGATCTTCCCCTACCCTTTTTACTATGCCTGAAGGCAATACAAGTGCTAAGGAATTATTCTCTAAGTTGCATTGCAAAATGTATAAAAAGTTTTTTATCTCAGGCAAAGCCTGAAAAATGTGATAACGTCGAATTAGGCTCAATACACGGTTAGAACTGAATGTGTTTAACCTTACCTGAAGCTCAAGTTCTTCAGGAGAGCAGTTGCTATCATCCTGAGTATCAACAAGACGACCTCGTTTGGAACATTGTTGGAGTCGCATTGCCGATTGAAGAAGTTTAGTTTCACAGGTTACAACACTTCTTCCAAGTTGTTGTCTATATTGCGGTAAACTTATTGCGTGATGGGAAGAATCCCAATGGGTTCGGGTGTTTCCATAAAATATTGCTAGCTCTTGTAAACTTATCAGTAAATAACGATCTTTGTTTACCCTATCTGCAGAAGGGATAAACTTCATAATCGGAATAACTTCAACCCTGTTTGAAGTTACCAGTCCCACAGTGGGTCGGAATATTTTTACTCCTTTTCCTGCGGCAAAAGTTTTAAAAATACAGGTCTCTTTAGAGTGAGAATCATGCAACTTTAAAAGTTCTGCTGCCGTTCTTTCCACTTTCCAATGACTATGTTCAGCCGTATTATCAATAAAAAGTTGCTTATAGCTAGAGGACTGTTGATCTGTCAGGTAATGACCAATACCAAGTTTCTCGCTTAAATAACAAAAATCGTGATGTTCTTTTAGATGTGTTGAAAGCCAAGTCAATAGTTCATAAGGTTGATGGTATCTAATAGGAGTAACGGAATCACACAAATACGCTGTTTTACCTGAAATAAACAAAAAACTTTGTTTGTTATTTCGCCACACACTAACCAAGCCTTTGACCTTCTGAATTGTAGTTTTATCATCTTCACAAAGAGCCAAATCTACTTGGTGGCAAATCTTGTATTTTTCTCCGCTAATGCTCAGCACCGTTGGTCTGGTTGTATGTCTTACTTTCGAATCGAGTTGTAATAATTTTTGTGCTACGTGCGTTAAGCGCTCAGTAGTCTCAGCTGGTCCTAATGGTTTATTCATTGCCAAACGTAATAGCTTAGGATCTGCTTGAGGCGCTCGAATGGCATAGTCTTTGAGTGCTTGGGGTTGTGTGCTTGCTTTACCTTTTACAGAGGAGCCGGCTTGCGGTTTCTGATGGAAATCTGAAACCAAGAGATGCGATGTAGGTTGATGAGTATATTCTTCATACTCTTTTTCTGAAATTACCTCAGCTTTCTCAGAGTAAGCCGCAAGCCCCCGCTCACTGGGTAGGGCAGAACATGATGTAGCCATAAGAATCTAAAAACTTAAACCTATTTTCAATTTGCATACATATTATTACAAGTTAGCTTAACATTTGCTTAACGCACCGATAACTAATATGGCTTAACCAATATTGATTTAGCTATAACGTAACAACATCAAGGAATTGAGACGGTTTGCGTATCGTCTTCTTTATTTTCTTCAGATTTTGATTTGATTTTTTGCTCTCTCAATTTACTCTCTAGACAAGTTGCACACATATCTTTATCTGGCCCATTGGGATTGTAGTAATGAGCAATATTTGTATCAGCAGTAATTCGTATACTTCCTTTTCGATAGTCTATATAAAATATCAGCTTCTGTTGTTCTCCATTTTGCGGTTCTACACAAAAATCACATACTGCTCCAGCAGCCCAATGGCCTTCATTTTCATCATGAAGATAAAGCGGAGCAATAGTGTGTACAGGTCTTAAATAATACGCTTCACCATCTAAAGTAATGGCTGCTTCTGTAGGTGTCAGATTGTGGATAGAGTGAAGTTGAGTTAAATCGAACTGAGCCGCTTGAATACGACCTTCTGGTTTATTTTTGTAATGATAAGCAAACGAAAACCAAGCCAGTGTTAAATCCAGTTGTTGAGCTACTTTTTTAGCCAAATCGGGATTATAAGTGGCTACATATTGTTGAAAACAATCCTGTGTAACCTCTGCACCTGAAAAAGCACTTAACCCTTGAGATTGATTGAATAACCAGCGCAACTCAGACGAACTCACATTTCTATCTTGTAGTATCTGTCGAAAATGAACACTATGGGCATTGTAAAAGCCTCGATAAATAAATGGCTTTTGATTAAAAAAATCTAATAATAAATCAAACGGAACGTTAAATTGCTGAGCAAGAAAAAACAGCGCATCTAAAGGTATGTCTCTCTCAGGGTAAAACTTAAAAAATGCCTGCCCATTTTTATTTCCTGCAAAAGCATTCATTGCTTCAGATTTTGGTATTCGCTTATTGCAAGATTTTAGTACTTGTTTTGTATCTTCTAAATTCAATAGATCAGTAAAAAGAGTTAAATCCTGTTTCGCAATGTCCTGTAAATTTTTAGGTAAAGTTAAGGTTGCCGTAGGTAGAGCAAGCTCCCTTTTCCAGTGAGCTAGCATTGATTCTAACTCTGGTTTGACATCAAACACTTGATAACGTTGAAATCCGATATTCTCCCAATTCTCACCTAATAATTTAGATAACTCCTGAGACCATGGACGAATACAAACATCACTAAATGTTCGCTCATTTTTTAATACGTTAAGCGCCTCTACAGCCTTTCGATAAGAGATTTTAGAACCCGCTTTAACTTCATTAAGCTTAACTGACTGCAAATGACTTAGAGCATCATCATTCCAATTCACTTCAGTGTCAGCATATAATTTCACTAAATTAAAAAGACATTGAAGCAAATTTCTCGAGGCCATAAATTTATCTTCACTCAAGGAAAGCGTTGTAATCGGTACCACTTGAATTCGTCGAGTCCGACATAAGCCTGTATCTCGCCTGAAACGATAAGCGCCAGCCGCCGCCATAAAAGTAACATTCGATAACGACTCACCACAGTGATGTTTTAATAAAATTTTGACAGCAGTCATTGCTGGTTGCCAATAAGTCGATTGACTCTGATTAACTGAAATAAGTGCTTTGAAGCCATCAAGGTTTGTTTCTATATTTACGAATTGCCCTACTTCTAGCTCATTACATAGTGTCAAGAAATCACCTTGTTTTTGATGGGAGCATAGCCATTCCACCAGTTCGTATGGCTGACAAAACGGTATGCTTTCAGAGGAGAAACATAAACAAGCTTTATCACCATATATATATAATAAACTGCCAGTGTGCTCTGTTTTCCAGTCTTTCCAAAGCAGCTTCACCGCTTCTAAGCGATCTTTATCTGAATTTAACTCAGCTAAATCAATCGAATAAAAAAGCTCACATTGAATGCCTTCTATTGTAATTTCAGTAGCATTTGTCGTTGGTGACTTGTCTGTCACCAAGGGCTCGCCATCTCCCAATTGAAGCTGGGCAGCATTTTCCAACGCACTCATTAATGATTTGACATCATAGAATGTGTCCTCCAACGCTTCGTTGTATTGTACACACCCATAAATTGTGAGCTCAGACCATAAGGCAAGTGCTTCCTTATTGCCTGTAATACACTGATGAGGCTTGCTGGCTTGTGGCTTATCTGAACTCAAAAAAAGCAAGGCCACAATTACCCCCGTCGAGAAATATCCTTTAGACTTAATTTCAGCATCTCGAATACTTAGCAATGCTTCTACCGAATGAGCTCCGGTCATTCCCTGAGAATGAGCAGTACAATTCAAAAATGCCGCTTCTAAGCCTGAATCAGTTTCCAATAATTCAGCTAATTCACTTGCGTTTTTTACAAAAGGAGTTGTGATAGTTTTGTATAACTCTCCTGCCGAAAGTCTTACATTCACAGAAAACTCAGCAGGTTCAGCGGTAAGAATGGGCGCAGCGGGTTGATTCTGATGAAAACGTCCCTCTGGCACTTCAGCACTTGCAGGCTGTATTTCAAACTCTTTAAACTGCTTCCCATTATGATGGTCTGATGGATCTGTTCCTGTCAGAAGAGATGGTGATGAATCACCACTAGAAAGACTATCTATTAATGCTGACATAACTCCTCCAGATCTTTGCAATTGAAGTTAATCTCGTAGCATCATAGTATGAGTACACTTAATGAAGACTTGATCTAGAGTGAATTTAAGATAAAAGGATTTTTGATTATGAGCGCTCCAATTTACGCAGCAGTTCTTACTTTATTGCTTATCACCTTAGCATTCAGAGTAATAAACCTCAGAAGAAAGCACAGAGTCAGTATTGGAAATGGTGGAAATTCAGATCTTGCTGCTGCCCGTGCCGCAATGAGTAACGCCAGCGAGTACATTCCAATCTTTTTGATCTTATTGTTCAGCTTTGAGTATCTATCTCAGAATACAGTACTTACTCATATTTTTGGCAGCCTATTCGTTATAGGACGATGCATGCACGCTTTTGCGATTTCGAGCCACACCTTTAAAGCTCGATTTTGGGGAATGATTTCAACTTTTTGTTGTTTGAGTATTTTGGCGTTAGCGAATTTATTTTTAGTAATATGACTTTCTCAACCAAGATAAGTCACTACTAGAAACACTTTTGCTAGGTAAGTTTTGCTAACAAACTTAAACCTTCTTGTTTAGACATATACTTAGGGACAGGGTATAAATTGTGCGCCTCTTTTAAGGCAAGTTCACAAATTCGCTGTAAATCGGTTTCTTTTAACTCTTTAACAAAAGTAGGAATATCTAAGGTTTTACAAAGATCTTTCACAGCATTGATAAAACCTTGAGATAACTCTTGTGGTGTATCACCAGCAATACCGATTGCGAGGGCTAACTCAGATAACCGCTCTACACAAGTATCGCTGTAAAAGTCTAATACATAAGGAAGCACAATCGCATTAGCCAAGCCATGAGGTACATGATAAATCGCCCCTAGCTGATGAGCGATAGCATGTACATAACCCACAATGGCTTTATTAAAGGCAAGTCCTGCATAAGTACTGGCATTTACCATAGACTGCCGAGCCTGAACGTTACTCCCGTCCTCATAAGCAATAGGTAAATTTTTGAAGATTAGTTTAATGGACGTTAACGCGTAATCATCGGTTTCTTTACTGGCATGATTGGATAAATAGGCTTCAATCGCATGAGTTAATGCATCCATACCCGTTGCAGCTGTAATATGAGATGGTAACCCTAGCATTATCTCAGCATCTAAAGCGGCAGCTTCAGGCACAAGAGCTGGTGAAACCGCTGGCTTTTTTAAGCCATTATTCATAGTGATGACGGAGGTCATGGTGACTTCTGATCCCGTTCCTGCGGTTGTAGGGATAACGTATAACGGCAAGTTTCGACGCCACACTTTTAATACACCAGCGATTTGGCAGGTACGTTTTGTAGTGCCTGATAATATCGCTACAATTTTAGCCGCATCAATCACTGAGCCACCACCAACAGCAAGCACCACATCAGCTTCAGCTTGACTCGACAAGGTCACCATACTATCAATCAAGCTCTCTGACGGGTCAGGCTCCACTTCGTCAAAAACAATTACGTCACACCCTTGGTGTAATAACTGTTCCTCAATTGATTTCACTATGCCCAATTGCGACAGGGTTTGGTCTGATACTAAAAAGACTCGTTTGCCTTGAGCGTTAGAGACTAACTCAAGAAGTGTTGAGGTTGAGCCTACTCCAGAAAGCAACAAAGGTTTTGGCATAGGTAAAATTTTCATCAACACTTTTATGCCAACCATTAAGCTTTGATAATAGTTTTTTTGGATTAGGTTCATTTCAGCCTTCCTTAGCGCTTCGCTGCTTATTTTTTATTTTCAATGAATTGATTCTTAAAGATTGCGATGAGGAAATCAACATTAACATGAACATTGATATCGTAAGCAAATTGGTAACGTAGAGTTAGGTTTGTAGTAGCTTCTCCATACAATATTTAGCCAAGGCGACAACGACACAAGAAACATGACGGCTTTGCATTTAAGGCGTATAAGGTGGTGGGGCTTCGTAAGCTTCAGCTGTTCGAAGTGTATGATGATGTTGGGAGTATTCTGGTATTAAAGTAGGTTTATGGTTTTTAGAACGATCAGTTAACCCATCTTTAATACTTCTAAACTCTAAAGCTTTTAGAGCTTTTTTAACTTCAGTATTATTCGAAAAGCGCTCTTCAATCAATTGATGATAGCTTTTACTTGGCTCTAGACCCGAGATTCGATGTAAAGACATATCATGCTTTATCAGCTCAATCACGACATTAGGTCGCTGAGTATTAATCGCGATATCTAAAGCACTATAACCATCATTATTGACTAACTCTAGATTTGCACCACATCCAACTAACACACTCACTGTATTTACGAATCCGTGGCTGGCTGCAGCCATAAGCGGTGTCCATCCTGCATCATCACAAGAATTTAAATCAGCACTCAAACTGGCTAATAACTTTACTGCAGCAGCTTGCCCTGAATTAGCAGCACTATATACAGGTGACCAACCATTGCTTTTAATATTAAGTTTTGCTCCACAAGTAATAAGCGCCCTCATTGTCTCTAAATGACCTCGCTCGGCAGCAATATGCAAAGATGGACCACCCGCTCCACTCATATTAGTATCAGCGCCATGAGAGTTTAAAATGTAAACTGCACCAGAATTCCCAGCTTTAGCGGCTGTATGCATGGCATTATAACCAGATGCTCTAACAAAATTTGGTAATGCGCCCTTTAAAAGATACTTGTTCAACGTATGATTATTACCATTTCGAACCTGATAAGTTAGTTCAAGAGTAAGGTTTAAACATTGCTCAATCTTTGAAGCGCTTTTAGAACAAAACAATGCATGAAATTTTTCTTTTATTCTTTGAGTGCAGGCCAGCTCATCAGGCTGAATTTGTTTAACTCTAAATCTGCCTTCTTGTCGAAGAAAGTGCACTAGATAGGAATGATTTTGAACGCGTAAATAACTCACTCCATCGGACTCAAGACCGGCATCAGATTTTATCAATGCAATTTCTGATTGAAGCAGTGAAGCCCAAGTATTCTCTGACGTTGCAAGAGGAATATAGCCCGCTTTACTCATAACAATGTACCAGTAAGGTTCTGAACTTATATTTAACCTGATTTCCTCTTTAAGTACATGAACATAAGATTAACCCTATATGAATTAATAGGGCGTGCTGACCTTTCAGGCTTAAACTTTAAATTCAAACCCCAATTGTTTCATTTCTATTTCGCTTCCGCTTTCAGCATTTGTCTGTAACCCTACAGAAACCCCTACGAGTCTTATACCTTTACCTTCCCCTCTTTCGAAGGCTTCAGTTAACAACTGCTCTAACCCTTGTTCATTTATAGAATCACTGCGATGTTCGACGGTGGTTTGGACAAAATCAGAAAATTTGAGTTTTACTACTTGCTTGTTGATCACTCTGTCTGATGCACTTCTTACAACTCTTTGCTTGAGTTCTTCAATGAGCTTAACCAGTACGGATTGGCATTGCTCTAATGTGTATATGTCTTGCAATAAGGTGGTTTCCACGCCAACAGACTTGCGTTCACGGTGAGAAACGATAGCTCTGTCGTCACGTCCAAAACTGCGATTTATAATCACTTCTCCAAACTTTCCAAATCGTTTTATTAAGGTTTGACGATCAAAAGTTTGAATATCAGCACAGGTTTTGAGCCCCATTTCTAATAACTTTTCTTCGGTTACCTTACCTACACCGGGAATTTTTCTCAGTGGCAAAGTTTTTACAAATTCATCGACTTGAGTGGGAGGAATAACACATTGGCCGTTGGGCTTATTAATATCAGAAGCCACTTTAGCCAAAAACTTGATCGGGGCTACCCCAGCTGATGCCGTAAGCTGAGTTTCTTTGAAAATGTCTTCTCGTATCGCTTGAGCTATCAAGGTAGCGGAACCTTGATGCTGTTTACAGTCAGTGACATCAAGGTAGGCTTCATCAAGCGAAAGTGGTTCAATAATATCGGTGTATTTTTCAAAAATGCTCCGAATTTCCTTAGAAATAGCCTTATAAACTTCCATTCGACCTGACACTAAAATTAAATCAGGGCAAAGTTTGAGGGCTTGTTGAGTTGGCATAGCTGAGCGAACACCATACTTTCTAGCTTCATAATTACTGGTACTGATCACACCTCGAGTTTGACGACTACCGCCTACAGCTAATGGCTTGCCTCTATATTCAGGAAAGTCCCTCATCTCAACTGCCGCATAAAAGCAATCCATATCAACATGAATGATTTTTCTGCAATTTGACATAGCCTAACCCAAACACTGTATATAACATCAGTATATGGTAAGTTGTGACTAAAATAAACTACCTTGCCTGAGACTAATTCAGCACTGGTTAAGCAATAAAAATATACATTGAGAATTGTTTTATCTGGCCTTTCTTATGAAGTTCTTTCAAACACTTTTTTTCTTGGTATCTATGAGCTTAAGCTCATTCGTTTTAGCGCAAGATTATAAACCAGAGCAAAACTATCAAGCTGGAGATACCGTCGGTTTTCATGGCCAACGTTATAAAGCCACGATTGATGTTTCCGCTTATAGTTTTGTTCCCTCACAATCAAACCCTTGGGTAAAGTACGAACCTCTTAATACATGGAGCACTTCTCAAACTTACACGCAAGGACAAAAAGTGACCCTAAATGGGCAAGCCTACGAGGCTTTATTTTGGAATAAAGGAAAAAACCCAAGCAAGCCCGAAAACCAAAACCCTAAAAAAAATAACGGCCAACCTTGGTATCCGATAGGAAAATGGCACAACTATACTCAGAAAGAGTTGAACGACGCTCCACAGTATTCTTCGCAAACCCTCTTTAATGGCAATGCCTTAGTAAACATACAATCAGTATTTTACATCGCCCAACAAGCTGTGAAAGATGTACTACCCAACCAGCATTCACCTTGGAAGATTGATGTCGACTGGGGAAACGTAAAGCAACAAGTCGGTGATGCAAATACTCCTTGGCCAGCTCATGTCTTTGCGCCTTATACAGATATGCTATTGTGGGGACATGTTCCAAACTTTTCTCAACTTAAAAGCAGCCTAGGTGTTGATCACTTTGTCAGTGCCTTTATCGTCGCCACACCAACGATTCAATGTTTCCCCTCATGGGGTGGAACAACCACCATTAAAGAATTTGACCAATACGATAATATCAAACAGCTACGAGATAATGGCGGAGATATCATGGTTTCGCTGGGTGGGGCCAACGGCACGCCCTTGGCGGCAAGTTGCAATACAGTATCTGATTTAACCAACGTATATTCAGGTATCATCAATAACCTAAATTTACATGCCATTGATTTTGACATTGAAGGCACTTGGGTGGCTGATTCAAATTCAATTCAACGCCGCAATCAAGCTTTAGCTGAAGTGCAGCAGTTTGGTAAGCAACTCAAAATTTGGTTTACCCTACCAGTACTTCCTTCTGGGTTAACCGCTGATGGATTAAACGTTATTTCCGATGCCGTAAAACAAAATGTGAAGCTCAGTGGCATCAATGTAATGGCTATGGATTTTGGTGATAATGCTTGCTCACCTTCTGCTGGTAAAGAAGGGGCTAATATTCAAGGAAATTGCACCATGCAAGCTTTAACCAATACTTTCAATCAACTAAAAAACATCTATAAAAATCAAAAAACGGATGATGAACTGTGGGCAATGCTTGGTGTTACGTCGATGATTGGCTACAACGATGTTTCGAGCGAAGTTTTTTACAAATCTGATGCTGATGGCGTTTCCAGCTTCGCCGCTAAGCATAACCTAGGCATGGTAGCCATGTGGTCAATAGCAAGAGACAACCCCGATGGTGGTACACACCAAGCTTCTCCGACCGCCAGTGGGCTCGATAAGTCTCAAGCTGATGTGTACGATTTCTCCAAGATATTCAGTCTTACTTTCCCTTAAACTCGAATTGATAGGTACCCTTATGTCAGCAGAGTATGTAGCGTTAGACTCATCTCAAATCGGTCTCAATCAAGGCTTAGTGATAAATGACGAAACTGATATTTCTCAAGTTATCGAATGCATTAAAGGCTGTTCCTATGACTTAGAATTTACCTGTACAAAAGAAGAGTTACGGCTGTTTAATGTAAAAGCTGAAACAAAGCCAAAAGAGCCTGTGCGTAATGACTTTACAATAGGGCAATTTGCACCTCGCAGAAGCGAAACCCGAAGATGGTTTGAATGGGTCTGCCCGACTACAAGCGTTAAAACTTGTAAAAGATATACCTATGGCACTTGTGCTATTGCGAACATATTACTGAGAAGGTTCGATCAACACCAAGTCAGTCTTTTCTTTTCGCAATTACCGTCACAACGGCATACTCAATTTGCTAAGTACGTCAAAACTTGTCAATTAAAATTCTCCACTGTAATACCGCCACAAGGAGAGCTGACTAATGATAAATTCGGCTTAAGTTGCTCTGAGATCAGGGAGCTAGGAAGGCTAGCTCAACAAGCCTCTGTTTAATCATTAAGTAAACGCGATTAAGTGCCCTTGTCAATTTTCAAAGTTTAGTTTTTTCCTCTAAGCCTTTATCAAAGGAGAGCATTTTCACATCCTCAGATTTAGTGGCTTGGCAAGTTCAAAAACACGAAGGCCTTGTTTAAAAACGATCTCATTCAAATACTAGGTCTCACCTTTACAGATTTTTAACCCTATGCTTCTCCACCCAGTCATCGATTTCTTTTTGCAATCTAGTATCAACGGGTAATTTGGAGACAAGCTCATAAGGTAAGCTGTCTCGTGTATAAGGGTTTGTCTGGCTCTCCGTGGCTAAATAATGAAGCAATTGAGCACGACTAAAATGCACCAGCACACCACCTCGACAAAGAATAGCAATGGGGTTTACCAAAAAATCCAACGTAATTGGGCACAGATATTTTTGAGGTATAGCCTCATCTGGCACAGTGAGCTTGATGGTAGCAGGCGATGCGGGTAACGGCCTAAGGTGCTTATCTAATAAACCATCCTGATTAATACGCTCATACTCGTCTTCTAGTAAGGTATTCAATTGCTTCAACAACAGCTTATCAACATTAGTGGCTAACAAAATTTGATAACCTGCTGGAAGTGACGTAAAAACGGAATCTCCAAATCCTATGGATGTGATAAATTTTTTTATCTCTAATTTATGATATAGACGTAAAGCGAAATCAGGTGTTCGCTCACAGAGTAAAATAAGGTTGATTCGTTCATTAACGAAACGACACATGGAAGATAATGCACAAGGCGGGTTTTCAATATTCCCTTGATTGGGTAATAACGCTACATAAGCTTCCAGTTCTCCGACAAAAATGGACTTCAAATCCCCTGTATGCAATAAAGGCCATTGCATTAATATGTCCTCCCAAGCACTAAGACTAATATCTTTAAGGAGTTCTATTTTTGAGGGAAACCTGCTCTCGACATCAACTTTCCATGATTGCTGAGGCATCATGCCAAGTAACAATAACACTCGTAATGCAAGCTCGTGGGGACATACCAATGGTAAGACATCTTTGGGTTTGAGTATTCTTGATTTGCTATCTGGCTGCTGAGTCAATGATAAGCGCCAAGATAACTCTGGCAATTCGAGTGATGTGGTTTGAGATGCTGCAAGCGCAACAATATCATCCAAGGAAAACTGCTGCTTAGCTATGGAGGAAACAAGATTAAAAGCCAGATTTTCACCATTATCTGCTAATAGATTTAGGGTGTCATTGTGCAAAAACAAAAGGTTTACACTTTTTTTATAGCTGCTATGTCTTAACAGTTGAAAACTATGCAGCAAACTCCATTTTTTATTTTTTGTAAAATCAGAAAATAAGGCGCCGTAGTGAACATGACAATAAGGATTATAAGGTTCAGGCTCAGGTAATTGAAACTGCTTAGCCAGTTTGAATGCGGCCGCTATTTTTTCCATAAGAGCCATCGCAAAAACAAAATTAGCTTGCGTAAGTTTCTTTTGTTTTGCAGCTTCATTAAGTACTTTTTTTACTCTTAATTCAAATATCGAATCTTCTTTAAAATGACCAATGAGCCATAAGTGAAGCGACCAATATTCTGTAGCCACCTCTTCGATTAACTCGCAGAATTCATCAATCTTGTCAGTGGCATGTAAGTCGTGATTGGCGGAAATTTGCTTCTCAAGAAGCCAATGTTGAATCTTCAGACCAACCTCATTTTGATCCATTTTTTTCGGATCATTTACAATACCTATAACTGCTTGAGGATAAAGTGGTTTGGTTTTATATAGAACTTGACGCAGTTTTTCCTTGCAACTGATTTGACTGCTTGCATCAATACCAATCATTTTTAATTGATATTTTTCCACTCCCAACCCTTCCCCCAATTTGGACCATTGCGTTCTAATAAGCTTTAAAGACGCCAGATAATGGCAAAAGGCGTTTCGCTTCTCACCTGAAAGAATTTCATCCACACTAGTACGGTTAAAAGACGCCCAAAGATGCAAGCTCACATCAAGCCCTGAAGACAAATTGGCAAGACCTTTTGAATTAAGAACCTGACAGATTTTAGAGATTGAAAGTTGTGGAACCAAGCTTAACATTCTATGCAAACACTCTTTATCTTCATCGCACACGTATAAATTAAGCTTTGAAAGAGATTCAGCATCCAACCCTAGGCCAATACCCAGCACTAAGGGACTTGTCAGTTCACACTCATATTGCTGCAGATAAGTATACGCCTGAGTAGTATTTAGCGGCTTGTTTGAATAAGAAACTCGTTGTATTGGAGGTGTGACTGGCACCACGGTATGTGCTTCCCTCATTGGGAACCGAGTAATAAGAGAAGCTGATGAGGGTTCAGTGTCTAAATCAAAGGCTCCTGAAACGTATGGAAGTTGTGAAAATAAATAGGTGGGCTTTACTACAGGCGTATTTTGCCACTCAGAGAGATCTTCATCTTTGGTTGGCACCACATGGTATTTTTGCTCTTTAATATTACTTGTTGACTGTGGTTCAATATTTCTGACTTTTGGGTTTTGCCTAAAGCAATGACAACAATGGGAGAGCGCTCTAACAACTAAAGCCAAAACAGTCACAGGTCACAAGAAATTTGATGCCATGATAACGCTATTTTCTATGCATTTACTGTGAAATATTGTTCATATCTTGTTAACGTTAGGTGTTCTTAAATAAAAAAGAGCAATACGCTTTGGCATTGCTCTTATAAGGAGTTTTTTGATGAGTGCTCAAACTAAATGATTCGGTTTTTCTCAAGCATTTCTTTTCGAGCTTGCTCTTTTTCCATACGACGCTTACGGCGATCACATGGGTCATCACAATCACATGCTTTTTCGATACCTATAGCACCAAGGCCACCACAGCTGCCTTCTACAGCTTTTTTCTTCACTAAGTAGCCGATAGACATCAATACAAAAAATAATAGCAATACAACAAAGGCGGCTATAAAGGTGCTCATACTTGCTCCGAATGATTCCAACTATTTCGAATTTGATACATAGGGTTTAAACGCATCACTGTAGATGACTTTAAATCCATCTTTATGTTTTTCGATGAGCATTATCGCTAAGTTCTCTTTTTTAGCAAGCTCTAATGCACGCTTTGTCCCTAATACCATCATGGCCGTTGAGTAACCATCGGCCATCATACAAGATGGATGTAATACTGTCGCAGATACCAGTTTATGCTGAACTGGATAGCCAGTATTAGGATCAATAATATGAGTATAGCGTTTACCGTTTTCTTCAAAGTAATTTCGGTAATCCCCAGAGGTCGCCATCGCCATACTACCCGGTTGGATAACCTCTTGAACTGCACGCTCATTAGAAACGGGTTTTTCTACAGCAATACGCCAAGCACTACCGTCCGTTTTCGTACCTTTGACTTTTAACTCGCCACCAATTTCGACCAAATAACCGCTGATGTGATATTTGTCCATGATGCTCGATACTTTATCAACACCAAAGCCTTTAGCTATGGTAGAAAGATCAACGTACAAGTTATCACTGCCTTTCGTGAGCTTTAAACCTTCAATTTCGATAGCCTGAATATTGATCTTTGCTTTAGCGGCATCAATGTCGGCTTGTGGTGGTGGTTCTACTTTCGGTTTATCAGGACCAAATCCCCAAAGGTTCACTAAGGGCCCAACGGTAATATCTAATGTGCCATGAGACTGCCTTTGTAACAGCTTTGATGCTTTCAGTACTTTAACTAAATCCGCAGACACCGTCATGCTTTCGCCTTTCTTAAGCTTGTTATAACGAGAAAGCTCTGAGTTAGGGCGATAGGTCGACATCTGATCATTGACCAGTTCTAAGGCTGTATCAATTTCCGCTTGTAATGTTTTGGGTTCTGGGGTGTTATCATTAGGAACATATTTGATGTGGTATGTGGTTCCCATGGTATTGCCCGCTAACGCTTGCTCCCCAACAGGCTTACTACAACCAGAAAGTGCTAACAGTGAAAATAACGACACCAACAAAAACCAATACTTGTGTTTTAACAGCCCATTCATTACAAACTTCCTTGGGTTAAAAAAGTGGGCGTATTCTAACAATAAAACTATCAATATACGTTAAGAAATTAAGGCCAAAAATATATTATTGTTAATATTTGGGGCTGAGTGATTGAAACGATACTCTTTGCATCACTACCAACGAAATAGGGGATGAAACCATCCCCTATTATTTAACAAGACTAACGTGGGCTCCATAAAGAGCTGAAACCCAGTTTTCCTAATAGTTCATTAATTAACGAACACTCTTTAGGTATGGCTTAAAAGCTTCACTGAAAGTCACTTTATAATCCGTTTTATCTTTTTCAACCATCATCACAGCTAACTTGTGCTTCATGGCAAATTGCATTGCTTTTTCTTTGCCCATTACCATCATCGCTGTTGCATATCCATCAGCCATCATAGTGTCTTTACTCATAACCGTTACGGATACTAAATTATGCTGGATAGGGTAGCCCGATACAGGATTGATAATATGCGAATATCGCTTACCCTTTTTTTCAAAAAAATGGCGCTGTTCGCTTGAAGTAGCAACAGCCATATCTCTAGGATCAAAATACTTGATTCGTTTGTTTGGATACTTAAGGGCAATGTGCCATTGTTCACCATTAGCTTGCGTTCCTTTTACTCGAAACTCTCCATCAAGCTCGATTTGGTAATTATGTATACCATGGTGAGATAACACTGAAGCCATTTTATCTACACCAAAACCTTTAGCAATGGGAGACAAATCAATATAAACATCGTTAGTTGCTTTTTGTAGATAACGTCCCTTAATCATCACTGCATTTAAGTTAATTTTTGCTTTGGCTGCATCTATTGCAGACTGCTTTGGTGGACGATTGTTTCGACTCTGTGAACCAAAGCCCCAAACGTTAACCAGTGGCCCTGCACTCACATCAAGCGCGCCATCAGAATCTTTTTGTAACATCTTAGCGAACTTAATAACGGTAATTAAATCTTTTGAAACTTTGAGCTTTCCACCTTTTTTTAGCTTGTTAAATCTGGATATTTCAGAATTGGAGCGATAGGTGGACATTTGAGCATTGATGATTTCCAATGCATTATTAATGTCATCATGCACTGCCTGCGACACTGATGTACTGCCTGAGACATATTTTATCTGATAGCTAGTCCCCATCGTTTTACCTGATAAAGACACAGTTTTAGTACTTTTCCCTGTTTGGCTACATGCAGCCAAAAAAGCACTGAAAATGACGACACACAGTAAATTTACTTCCTTGTACCTTTTGAAAAGCTTCATTCTTGAATTCCTATAATTGAATTAGCAATTAAAGCTTAATACAAATACAAAAGTCTGCGAGTTATCAGGTTGAGACACTCAATAGTAGTGTTCTCTATGAGTTCAAGAGCCTCGTTTTAAGTTTCTTTTATTGCACAAAAAAGCCGTAAGACCTTACAATCTTACGGCTTTCGTTTAGTTAGAAGTTCAGGCTAATTAGCCACCGAAGTCATCAAGTAGGATGTTTTCGTCTTCTACACCTAAGTCTTTTAGTAGACCAATAACTGCAGCGTTCATCATTGGAGGTCCACACATGTAGAACTCACAATCTTCTGGCGCTTCATGGTCACGTAGGTAGTTTTCATACAATACGTTATGAATGAAGCCAGTGTATCCGTCCCAGTTATCTTCTGGTTGTGGGTCTGAAAGTGCTACATGCCAATCGAAGTTTTCATTATCGGCTGCTAGGCTATCGAAGTCTTCAACGTAGAACATTTCACGCTTAGAGCGAGCACCGTACCAGAAGCTCATCTTACGCTTAGAGTTAAGACGCTTAAGCTGATCAAAGATGTGAGAACGCATTGGTGCCATACCAGCACCACCACCTACGAACACCATTTCAGCGTCAGTATCTTTCGCGAAGAACTCACCGAACGGACCAGAGATGGTTACCTTGTCGCCTGCTTTTAAGCTCCAAATGTACGAAGACATTTTACCGCAAGGTAGGCTTAGATCACGTGGCGGTGGCGTAGCGATACGCACGTTCAACATGATGATGCCTTCTTCCTCTGGGTAGTTAGCCATTGAGTAAGCACGAATGGTTTCTTCGTCCACTTTAGACTCAAGCTTGAAGAAGCCAAAGTGTTCCCAATCACCACGGTATTCTGCTGGTACGTCAAAGTCAGCGTACTTAACATGGTGAGCTGGTGCTTCAATTTGAATGTAACCACCTGCACGGAAAGGTACAGACTCACCATCAGGGATACCAAGCTTAAGCTCTTTAATGAAAGTGGCTTTGTTATCGTTAGAAATAACTTCACATTCCCACTTCTTAACGCCGAAAATTTCTTCGTCAAGTTCGATTTCCATGTCTGTTTTTACACTTACCTGACATGAAAGACGACAGCCTTCACGTGCTTCACCTTTAGTGATGTGGTCAAGTTCAGTCGGTAGAATATCACCACCACCAGACTTAACGTTTACACGGCACTGACCACATGAGCCACCACCACCACACGCACTTGATACAAAGATGCCACTTTCTGATAGTGCACCCAGTAACTTACCGCCAGCTGCGGTTTTAATGGCTTTGTCAGCATCACCATTGATGCCAATAGTAATATCGCCTGATGCAACCAATTTTGATTTAGCGAATAAAATCACTAATACCAAAACTAGGACGATCAAGGTGAACATACCTACACCTAAAAATACAATATCCATTAACTTATCCTTTAAAGGTCTGGCCTATGGCGTCTTATAAAGAGACGCCAGAGAATGACATGAAACCTAAGGCCATTAGACCCGCTGTGATAAAGGTAATACCTAGACCACGAAGACCATCAGGTACATCTGCGTACTTCATCTTCTCGCGGATACCCGCAAGTAGAACGATAGCTAGCGCCCAACCTACACCAGAACCAATTCCGAATACTACGCTCTCAGTCAGGTTGTAATCACGCTCAACCATAAATGAAACCGCACCGAAAATTGCACAGTTTACGGTGATTAGCGGTAGGAAAATACCTAGCGCGTTATACAAAGGTGGAAAGTACTTATCTAAGGTCATTTCCAAAATTTGTACTAGAGCCGCGATGACACCAATAAAGGTGATGAACTTAAGGAAGCTCAAATCAGCATCTGGGAAACCTGCCCACTTAAGCGCGCCCGGTGCCAGCAATGCTTGGTAGATGATTTGGTTAACAGGTACTGAGATAGCCAATACCACGATTACCGCAACACCTAAACCCATAGAGGTAGTTACTTTCTTCGATACTGCCAAGAAAGTACACATACCAAGGAAGAAGGATAGCGCCATGTTTTCGATGAAAACAGAGCGGATAAATAAACTAATATAATGTTCCATCGTTCTTACCCTTTCGCTTCAACTTGATCAGGCTTATAAGCACGAATGATCCAGATCAGAATACCAATCAAGAAGAACGCACTTGGTGGAAGCAGTAATAGACCGTTTGGTTGATACCAGCCGCCTTCCGAAATCTTTTTCATGATTTCGATACCGAATAAGCTACCGTTACCGAACAATTCACGAACAAAACCAACAGCAAGAAGGATTGCACCGTAACCTAAACCGTTACCAATACCATCCATGAAGCTCATCATTGGTGGTGTCTTCATTGCGTATGCTTCAGCACGACCCATTACAATACAGTTAGTAATGATCAAACCAACGAATACCGATAGCTGCTTCGCTACATCATAAGCGAACGCTTGCAGTACTTGGTCTACCACGATTACCAATGACGCAATAATGGTCATTTGTACGATGATACGAACACTGCTTGGGATCTGATTACGAATAATCGAAATAAACAAGTTCGAAAATGCCGTTACTGCGGTCAATGCCATGGTCATAACCAAGGCTGTTTCCATTTTACTGGTTACCGCAAGCGCACTACATACACCCAATACTTGCAGCGCAATCGGGTTGTTGCTGATAATAGGACCTGTTAAAACTGATTTTAACTCTTTAGCGTTAGCCATTAGCTTAGCCCTCCGTTACGAACTTTCTCGATGAAACGAGCAAAGCCTTCATCACCTAACCAGAACGTGAGTGAGTGCTGTACACCATTACTGGTTAGCGTTGCACCAGAAAGGGCATCAACGCCGTGGATGCTTGTTGCTTCTGCTGGATTCTTGGTTACTTTGATTGCAAGGTTACCCTTGTCATCATAAAGCTTTTTACCATTCCACTTAGCAATCCACTTAGGGTTTTGTACTTCACCACCAAGACCTGGAGTTTCACCACTGCCCGAGAACTTATAATAAACCAAGTTCTCAATAGTGTTCATGTCAGGCTTAACCGCAAGGAATGCGTACATCGTTGACCAAAGACCATAGCCTTTAACAGGTAAAATGATGGTCTCTAATTTGCCTTGTTCATTTTTCACTAAGTACACTACAGCATCGTTAGCAACACGCTTAACCGATGCAATATCGTGCTTAGGAACAAAAGAGTTTTTAGGGTCGCGAGCCGCTTTGTCCATATCGAAAGTGTTGCCATCGATGTTGTTAACAAAGTCACCAGTTTTTAGGTTTACTACTTTTGCTGTAATACGCTGGTCGTAAAGCTTTTTAACTTCAGCTTTAGTCATCGTTAGATTACGAGTATCAAGTAGGTTTGCCGCTTCTAAAATGTACTTTTGCTGGTCAAAGCTTTTGTTGTCATCTTGGATAGGCTTTAGCATTACCGCTGCAGCTGATACCAAAATAGAACAAACTAAACATAGACCAACTACAACGAGCAGGGTTCTGCTGAATGAATCTTTATTTGCGTTAGCCACGAGCGATCCTCCGCTTAATGTTACCTTGTACGACGAAGTGGTCGAATAAAGGTGCAAACAAGTTAGCAAACAGAATCGCCAACATCATACCTTCAGGGAATGCTGGGTTAATCACACGAACAAACACCACCATTGCACCGATCAAAATACCGTAAGCCCATTTACCTTTGTTGGTGAATGATGCCGATACAGGATCAGTTGCCATAAACATCATACCGAAGGCAAAACCACCTAATACAAGGTGCCAGTACCAAGGCATCGCAAACATTGGGTTAGTATCACTGCCGATCACATTCAATAAGCTTGAAATGGCAATCATACCTAGCATTACACCACCAACGATACGCCATGATGCAATACGAGCATAAATGATAACTAGACCACCAGCCAAAATAGCAAGCGTAGAAACTTCACCCATAGAACCAGGAATGAAACCTAAGAACGCATCCCACCAGCTTTGGTCAAACGCATAGCTCAAGTGACCTGCTGCTGCTTGGCTTAATGCTGTTGCGCCCGAGAAACCGTCAGCAACAACCCAAGTGGTGTCACCTGACATATTTAGCGGATAAGCAAAGAATAGGAAAGCACGACCCGCTAATGCAGGGTTAAGGAAGTTACGCCCTGTACCACCAAAGATTTCTTTCGCAACAACTACACCAAAAGTGATACCCAGTGCCACCATCCATAACGGAATGGTTGCTGGTAGCGTTAACGCAAACAAAACCGATGTAACAAAGAAGCCTTCGTTAACTTCGTGACCACGAACTGAGGCAAAAAGTACTTCCCAGAAGCCACCAACCACGAAAGTGACAGCATATATAGGTAGGAAGAAACAGGCGCCATACCACATGAGTGTGGTCCAGCCAGCATCTTTAGTCAGCTCTGTACCAAATAAACCAAATAAGTCTACTTGCCAAACGTCTGGAGCAGAAAAGCCTGCAATTAGTGCATCTTGTGCTTGTAGGCCAACGTTATACATACCCATGAACATAGCAGGGAATGTACATGCCCAAACGGTGATCATGATACGTTTTAGGTCGATGTTATCACGAACGTGAGTACGTCCTTTATTCACCTTACCTGGGGTATAAAATACCGTGTACATCGCTTCAAATAGCGCGTACCACTTCTCGTATTTACCGCCTTTTTCAAAATCAGGCTCAATACGTTCGAAAAAATTCTTCAAGCTCATTAGCCTTCCCTCTCGATCGTATCTAAACAGTCGCGTAAAAATGAACCATAGTCATATTTGCCAGGACATACGAAAGTACACAATGCTAAATCTTCTTCATCTAGCTCTAACGCACCCAAAGATTGTGCGCCATCAACGTCGCCTGAAAGCAGGTCACGTAAAAGCATAGTAGGAAGAATATCCAAAGGCATTACTCGCTCGTATGCACCAATTGGCACCATAGAACGATCAGAACCACCAGTGCTGGTTGTGATGTTAAATAACTTCGATGGTGATAAGTGACTTAAAAATGCACGAGTAGCAGAGAACTTGTTAGCACCAGGCATCGCCCAACCAATAAATTCTTTTTCTGTGCCTTCTTCAAGAACACTGACTTGGTTGTGGTAACGACCAAGGAAAGCGTGAGGGCCAATAGCCGTTCGACCGTTCAGCACAGAGCCAGAAACGATACGGTTATCGCCTTCCTGAACTTCTTTTGCCATTAGTTCAGTCGTGCTTGCACCAATAACGGTACGCAGTAAACGAGGCTGTAGTGCTTTAGGGCCACCTACTGCAACAACACGTTCAACGTGCAATTCACCGGTAGTAAATAGCTGACCAATGGCTATTACATCTTGATAACCAATGTGCCAAACCGTACGGTTAACCGAAGCCGGAAGCAAATAATGGATATGAGTGCCAACTAACCCAGCAGGGTGTTTTCCAGCAAAGTCTTCAACTTGTGCATTAGCGGTTGGAATATCTTTTCCAGCCTCTTTACACAAGAACACTTTACCTTCAGTCAATTTCGCTAGTACTTTAAGGCCGTTAGCAAAATCGTCTTTATGTTCGTTGATCACTACCGCAGGATCTGCAGCCAAAGGCTGAGTATCAATAGCAGTTACAAAGATAGCTGCCGCATCAGATTCGATGGCAGGTACTTTGCTGAATGGGCGAGTACGTAAAGCCGTCCACAAACCTGAGTTAATCAGATTTTCGCGAACTTGGCTTGACGTTAAACCGTCTAATTCAGCGGCATCGAATTTAGCAAAAGTAACTTGTTCGTCACCTTCAACATCAATCACGACTGACTGTAAGACACGCTTGGCGCCACGGTTAATTTCGGTAACTGTACCACTAGCAAAAGCCGTATATACTACGCCAGGATTCTTCTTATCCTCGAAGATCACCTGACCTTTCTTAACCTTGTCACCGACACGAATTTTCATAGTCGGGCGAAGGCCAATATACTCTTCACCTAGGGTAGCTACATGTTTAATGGCTGGGCCATTATGGATAACTTGTTCTGGTCCACCAGCGATGGGTAGATCCAATCCTTTCTTAATTGTAATCATATCCACAAGCACTACGTTTGAGGGAAATACAAAAGCGCCACATTAAGCAATAAGCACAAGAATTTAGTACTATTTTTTAGCACTAAATTCACGAAAAACAATTGTCAAAATGCGATCACTATCACGTTGGTCGCGCGCATTTTACCCCAATTGGTGACGCATCGCCACGAAAAATATAGGTTTATTCCGTATCAAGGACTCATTAAGTCAGCTCAAGTTAAGGTAATCGCTCTACTTCAAAAATATACAGGTGTTGTGAACTTGATTCGCTATGTATTTGGATTTAATGAGATACTCGTTTTCTTCTATGCAAAGTAACTAAGATAACACTTGAAGTTTAGGCATCGAATCGCTATCTTGAGCGACCTTTTTTCAGGCTCATTATTCGATATGTCAGACGACTTTATTTACTCACCGCCAAGTGTTCCTTGGTTAGACATCATTTACCAAGATAAAGATGTCATTGTCGTCAACAAACCTTCTGGTTTACTGTCTGTACCAGGACGCGATCCTGCTCATTTTGATAGCATTTATCATCGTGTAAGACAGCTCCACCCTAATGCCCAAATCGTTCATCGTTTAGACATGGCAACGTCTGGGATCATGGTACTAGCACTTAGAAAAAAAGCGGAAAGTGAACTCAAACGCCAATTTCGAGATAGAGAGACCAAAAAGGTCTATTACGCTCGAGTAGCTGGTCATGTTTCTAAAAAGGTTGAAAAGGTTGAATTACCATTAATTTGTGACTGGCCAAACCGCCCAAAACAAAAGGTCTGTCATCAAGTAGGCAAACCGTCTTTAACTTATATTGAAGTAGTGAGTTATGGTAAACGTTCAACCTTAGTTAAGCTCACACCAATTACTGGTCGCTCTCATCAATTAAGAGTTCACATGATGGCAATCGGTCATCCGATTCTGGGTGACCGTTTTTATGCCGACACATTAGCCAAAAGTCTTAGCCCAAGATTACTACTACATGCGAAAAGCTTGACCTTCAAGCAGCCTTATTCTCTTAAAGAATTATTTTTTTCTAGTGTAATTCCTTTTTATAACATCACGACACTTCAGTAACCCAATCCCATCTAAAAGCAAAAATAAATAATATTTATCCCCTAAATAACATGCAGTTTCATCATATAAAACTGCATGTCTAGGTGTTTTTGGAATAAAAAGCCAATTTTTAAAACTTTTATTTCAAATTAGTTAAACAAATGTTGCATTAAGATTTACCGTAAGTTACAAACTGGTCTGCTAGTATCGATTAAACAGCTCAAACTTTCGAGCTAATACAAAACTACTAATCATAACTAGAGATACTTGCAAGATGTACAAAATAAACTTACAGGGAATTAATTAATGAAAACTAAAATTGCATTGGCTATTTCGAGTGCACTTGCGTTTAGTGCTGTTCAGGCTAAACAAACAGATATCATCACTAAAGATCAAATCACTATTAAACCCATTCAATTCGGTATTAAGAAGAATACAAACTCTAAAACCGGAATGCCATCTCAATATGATGCAGAAATGCAACGAACAACTTTTCAATGGGCTGGTATAGATGATGAGCTTGCTCCGATAACGCCACTTGATAATAAATTTAAAGCGAGTGCTGCCGCTGATTACTATTTAAACAAACTGTCTGGAGTTACTCCAGCTAAAAGCGGACTCATGAATATATCAATGGTCAGCATGCATGCCCCTGAAAAGGGAGCAAAGATAGCAAAATATAAACAAGATATCCTCGGGATTGAAATATTCAATCGTGAGCTCAATATCATGATGGACTCTGAACACAAATTAGTGGCATCGTCTGGGTATTTAGCGATAGAACCTTCGAACGGTATCTCCCAATTGAGTACCATTGCAAAGCAACAATTCGGCACTCCTGAAGATGCAATCAAAACTGCTTTTAAAACAATGGGAGGAGACACAGAGTTCTTACAATTACTAAAAACTGACTCTGATTCATCAAAGTATGAGCAGTATGTAACCGACTCTCAAGAGGCAAAATTTCAGTTAAAAGGAATACCAAGAGCCAAAAAAGTATTTTTTGAAGCAAATGGTAACTTAATTCCTGCACACTATGTTGAAGTTGAAGCGAGTCATATTGATTCTGTGGACTCAGAGTATATGAGTTTTGTTATTGACAACTATGGTAAGGTTCTTTATAAAAATAATCTAGTTAGTCACGCCTCAAAATTTAACTACAGAGCATACCTGAATGCTGACGGTAAACCTTGGGACAGCCCACATGGAAATGTCATCCCAGCGAAACCAGACAGTAAGCCAACTGACTTCATTACGGCTAAATACCTAGATGCGCCTCTTGTAGAGTTAACTCATGGTCCAATTAAAACAAATGACCCTTGGCTTGCAGATGACGCCACTAAGGTATTTGGTAATAATGTTCGTTCATACGTAGATGTTGTCGCTCCTGATGGTTTCACAAACGGTGATTACACTGTTGAGGTCACTAGCGCAAACACTTTCGATTACCCTTATGATTCCGATAGTCCTGAATATTCACGCAAAAACCGTGAAGCGGCAATTGTTAACCTTTTCGTAGTAAACAACTATTTGCATGATGATTTTTACAATCACGGTTTTGATGAAAAAGCTGGTAACGCCCAAGAGGTCAACTATGATCGTGGTGGAGAAGAAGGTGATCCGCTACTTGTTGAGGTGCAAGATAACTCAGGGTTTAATAACGCAAATATGCTAACCCCTGCCGATGGTCGCTCTCCTCGTATGCAGATGTATTTATGGGATAAAGACGCTGTCAAGGGTGAAGACTATGGCGCATACATAAAAAATGATGATGGGGAAACACTGATACAATCTGTAACTCTATCTGCTTTAGGCCCTTCTTCGTATGAAAAAATCACGGCAAAATTGGTACGAGCAGAAGATACTGTTGATACTAAAAACGATGCCTGTACTGATTTAGAGAATACTGATGCAATTAAAGGCAATATAGCAGTTATCGATCGCGGCGCTTGTTCTTTCGTACAAAAAATCGAGCACGCTCAAGCTGCTGGTGCTATAGCTGTGATTGTAGCGAATAATAAAGATGGCGATGCTACTTTAAGAATGGGCGGCGATAATGCTGAAGACATTACCATTCCAAACGTTATGATTTCCCAAAACGATGGTAAAAACATCTATAAAATGATGGCTGATGGTGATGTAACTGTCTCATTATTCAGTAAACAAAAGCCAAGAGACTTTAAAGCTAGTTCTTGGGATAACGGCATTGTTGCTCATGAATGGGGTCATTATATCAGTAATCGATTAGTGGGTAACGGTTCTGGCCTAAGCAACAACCAAGGTCGTTCATTAGGTGAAGGCTGGGGAGATTTCCATGCATTGCTACTCTTAACTGAAGAGAGTGATGCTCTGATTGCTGGAAATGAAAAATTCGAAACAGCCTATGCTGCAACTTCGTATGTTGCTAATTTCCAAAGAGGCATCAGAAGAATGCCTTACTCTACAAATACAGAAATTAACAGCCACACCTTCAAAGCAATCGAAGGTAATCCACAAGTTCACGCTTCTGGTGAAGTATGGGCATCTATGCTTTGGGACTCCTATGTTGCTTTGATTAACGATGAGCGCCATAGCTTCAAAGAAGCTCAAAGCCGCATGAAAGATTATCTTGTAGCTGGTTATAAGATGACCCCAGTATCTCCTACATATACGGAGGCCAGAGATGCCCTACTAGCTGCTGCTTATGCTAATGATATTGAAGATTATAAACTCATATTATCGGCATTTGCTAAACGCGGAATGGGCTTAGGAGCTGTCTCGCCATCAAGATTCTCTAGAGACCATAAAGGTGTTGTCGAATCAACTAAAACAGAATTGTCAGCATTCAATGTAGCCAGTCACCAATTTGAAAATAACTTCGAAGGATTAACAAATGGCTATTGCACTAAGGATGGAGTTTTAGACAAAGGTGAAACTGGCACAGTTACTTTTGCTCTTAAAAATTCAGGAAACAAGTCCTTAGAAGGACTTACAGCTAATGTTGAAGTTGTCAGTGAGCATAAAGTTACTTTTGCCAATGAAGGAAAAGTAACGTTTGATAAGTTGAATGTGTTCAAATCTGTAACGAGCCGCCCTCTTGAATTTACTCTAGAAGAAGCATCAACTGCCGATGAAATAAAATTTAAAATTAGCTTCGATGAAATTGAAGGAGTGGAAGTTCCTGAAGACTACACAATCACCACAACAGTTAACTATGGGTTTAAAACAAAGCCATTAAATGGTTCATCCACTTCTTCTGATATGGAGAGCGTTACTTGGAAGAAGGATTTAACTCAAAAAGTTCTCAAAGGCGGAGAGAAAGCTGAGTCAACATATGGCGCGTATGATGGTTCTTTGATCGGACTATTTTCAAGAGGGCACGATCTTGGAAAACAAACAATTCATCTTAAAAACAATGGGTTTGAATCAGACACAACGGTAGAATCTAAAACATTTACGGTTGGATATGACGGTGACTTTGAATTCAGCTTCTGGCATTTCTATGCTATCGAAAGAGGTTATGACGCAGGTGTTATTGAAATTAGCGTAAATGGTGGTGATTGGGTTGATGCTGCAAGTGTCGGTGGTGAATTTAAGTATGGCTATGTTGGCTCCGTAGAAAAACAAGATTCACAATCACTATCTGATAGACCAGTTTACCATGGTCGTTTCAGACCTGCAGGTAATTTTGGTGGTGTCGAAGTGATCAATTTTGGTAACAAGCTAAATGGTAACGAAGTGAAAATTCGCTTCAGAATCGCAACGGATGGAGCTGCTAATGACTTAGGTTGGTGGATCGATAACATTACTGTTAAAAATGCTACGGCTCCAATCTTTAATAATGTAGTTGCTGGTGATTCTTTTGCTTGTGATAACCGTTTACCAACTGTTTCCATTACAGTTGATAAAACCAGTATCACAGAAGGCGACAAAGTGACTCTGACAGCTACAGCAATCGATGCGAATAAGGATAATCTCACTTATTCATGGAAACAAATCGATGGAACTGACGCTAAACTAGAAGGAATTGATACAAATAAGCTTATTGTTACAACTGCTGATATTTCTAGTGATGAAAAGCAAGCTTTTGAGCTGACAGTCAGCGATGGTAAAGGTAGTGTTGTAACTAAATCTTCGGTTGATGTGAAAGCAAAATCGGAAGCCGCTCCAGCCCCAGAAGCTAAGAAAAAGTCGGGTGGTAGTCTAGGGTTTATATCTCTAATTCTAATTCCACTGTTAGGATTAAGACGTAAAACTAAGTAACTTCTTGGATAACTGACAAAATCTTAGTCTAATAAGGCCTTCTGTTTGAAGGCCTTATTTTTACATTGAATTGCTTGATTCCATAGGTGAATAATCAATGATTATTTCAGTGACATTTACTCTTTTTTGTTCTTTGATTCTTTTATATTCCGTCCAAATGTTTTTATCCTTCTTAGGATAATATTCCCAAGTATCAACTGCTATAGCTTTGACTTCATTTTCTATAGCTAGTCCTTTGAGCACTATTTTATTAGCAACAAATACAATAGTTCCTTTTACGACTCCCTTTTCTCCTAACAAAGAGTTAAAAACCACCGTTCCGGCACTTAGCTCAGCGCTTGAGGATTTAAATAATGAATTATTAAATTTATAAGAATAAAGAGACGAATTTTGCTGGATACTACTATCTAGCTCTTTCAAACTTGTTTGTTGTTTTTGACTGTCAACCCGACTGAGAGTTTGTCTATTATCACATCCAACTACTAACAATAAAGCGGTAATAATAGGTATTCTTGTCAATATCATATAAGCTCCATTTACACTAATTGCCTTACAAACAAAAAAAGAAAAATATTTCAATAATATTAACAGGTTATCATTTTACGACTAGAAACTCATTTAAATTAAATTCTCTCAGATGGCTTTCTCTTCCCCTTTCCCACAACAACAGGCAACCCAGAGCGTTTTTCTAGCGAATTTTTCAACACTTCTGAGTCTGTAGCCGCATTGGCAATAAACCTCATAATTGGTTTTGAAATCATTAATGGGGCGGCGCTATTAGAATCAAATTGTTGCTGATTTTTTGATAACGGTTGATGAACCTCAATATAGCGCTCACCATTACTCAAAACGGTAGCTTTGATTGGCTCATTGATAATTTGTACTCGCGTCCCAATAGGCACTATTTTAAATAAACGCTCAATATCATTATTCCTTAAACGTATACAACCATGGCTGATCCTTAGCCCAATACCAAAATTGGCATTAGTGCCGTGAATCGCAAACATGTTACCTATATAAAGTGCATAAGCTCCCATTGGATTATCTGGGCCCGCGGGCCAAATATCTGGCAAGGTTACACCTTGTGCTAGATATTCTGCTTTCATTTTGGTGGTGGGTGTCCATGTGGGATTGGCTTTTTTACGCCAAACTCGAGTAATCCAATTTTCAGGGGTTTCTTTTCCCACCTCACCAATGCCAATGGGATACACCTCAACGGTTTTCTTGCCCTTAGGGTAATAATACAAACGCATTTCAGCGAGATTGATGACGATACCACGGCGAATGGTTTTAGGAAGGATCAATTTGTGGGGAATAATGAGCTTACGCCCAGCTTTGGGAAGAAAAGGATCAACATTTGGGTTGGCCTGCATCAAATTCGTCAAACCAACACTGAATTGAGCGGCAATATGCTCTAAAGATAATTTACCTTGGGGTACAACATAAATCTCATTACGTCCTACTAATCTATCCCCATTTGCTGGTAAGTCATAACTCAAACCATAAGAAAAATGAGAAAACAGCAGTAGCCAGCAGAAAACCAAAACTTGTTTCATATCATGCCCAATCTAACAAACTGCGCATATATTAAGCCATCATTGTTAGAATAACAGTATGATTTTGCTAACCTGTTTTAAGAGTTCAGACTTTATTCAACTTCGAATTGATAATCGGCTAGCTGACTGATTTCACTTCGATGTGAAACCATGATTAAGGTAACACTTTGTTGCTTTAAGCGTTCGATAATTCGTTTGCTGGTTTCAGCATCGACATGACTAAAAGCTTCATCGAAAAAGATCACCTCAGAATGATAGCATAGGGCTCTAGCCAGACTTAATCGTTGCAATTCTCCAGCACTAAACTGCTCAGGCTCAAGAGGAGTATTACTGTTATTTTCGGCATGAAATCCAAGTCTTCTATCCAGTTCTACCAGTTTTAATACTTGCTTCATTTTGTTTACATCTGGTTTATTGCCAGAAAATAAAAACTCGGTGAGTGAGCCACAGATTTCTTCATTGGCAAAGACAAAACCTACATCGACATTTTTAAAAGCCGGCTTGCCTTTATAAAGAGCGTATCCTGTTATCGGCTTTCTTTGACCCGACAGTAAATCAAATAAGGTACTTTTACCTGAGCCGCTGTTTCCCACTAAACACAAAATATCGTTTTTATAGATGATTAAGTTCTTTCGCTGAAACAAGTCACAATCAATACCATTGTAACCAAAACCCATATCGATCAGCTGAAATAACGCCTTTGAATCTTTAGCCTCAACATCAACCTCAGTTTTTTCTGTCGTTTGCTCTGTTTGATAATATGCTGCAGTGTCAATCGCGATATCTTTGTTATTTAGGTATTCATCTACATGACCTTGAAACTGCTTAATCTTAGGCAATACCGTCAAACTGAGCATGTAGGTAAACGAATAAGCACCATAGCTTAATTCACCTTTTATTAATAAGTAACAAGAACAAAACAGTATCAAAGCAGGCGTAACTGAATCTATAGTCTGTGATACTGTTTGATAACGAGAAAGAAACTTTTTCAGCTCGAAATCTGGTGTAAATTGTGGAAATACACGTCCCATCAGTGGCGATAGAATTTCAAATCTCATTCCCATCAATCCAAATCGCTTGAGATCAAATAACCTTTGATTAAGATGACCATTGAATTCAGTTTCGACACGGGATTTCTCTATTGTAAGCTCTTTAACTTGTTTTTTTATTTTCAAGCGATAACCCAGCAGTAAAAGATACGGGATGATGGTAACCACAAAAAGAGGCGGGTTAATCAATAGGATTAGTATCAGCGATACGATGGTAATGCTTATCGAGTCAAAAAAGGTAAAAACCGCTTGCCCAAGCTTGCTGGATAGATTTCGTAAGCCTGAAACCTTGTAACTGATCTCTCCATCATAATGAGAGTCAAAAAAATCGATATCTTTGCTGCTTAAATTTTGTATTATGCTTTGATTAAACCGATATTCGGCATCTTGATTTAGATAAAGTTGTAATTTCAGGCTGATACGGTTGATTAGCCAACTTAGCCCTATGGTAGTGATCCCCGATAAGCCTATTATCGCAACCCAACTTTTAAGGTTATTGGCAATCGCAATATCGTAATAAGCATGGAAAAGTCCCGCGTATATGACCTCCAACACCATAAAAATAATACCCGGCAAGAGCACAAATTTAGTGGCTTTTTGTTTGAATACTGGTAATAAAAAGTCATAAAACGATGATTTATTTACGCCTTCACCTTCATTGCTAGGTTTGTCCTCGATTTCGATGCAAACCCCAGTAAAATGCTCTGCAAGTTTATCGATAGATAAAACTCGCCTCCCCCTTGCAGGATCATTTACATACACCTTTTCTTCTTGGATTTGCTCCAGCACCACGAAGTGACTTAAGTTCCAGTGCAATATGACAGGTCGATTTAACTTTTTAAGCGCATTTAATCCTTTCTTTTTTACGACGGATTTATGCCCTAGTTGAAACGCCCCTTTTTGTAACTGTGCCACCGTAGCACCGTCTCGATTCACGCCACATAATGTTCTTAAGTGACTGGTTGATTGGTAATTCCCCATCCACTCCAATATGATCCCCAAACAAGCAGCACCACACTCGGCAGGATGCTGCTGTAATCGAATTTCGGTAGTCAGCGGCTCAGTCATGATGTAACTCCAATACTCAATTCAATCACTTCATCAGCAATATGTTGAAGCTCCACTCGATGGCTGACTCGAATGATGTATTCGTAGTGTGATTTAAGTTCAGTAAGTATTTGCAACTCCATTTGTTCTGGTATGCCTGATAGCGCTTCATCTAAGATCAAAATTTTTGACGTTTTAAATAACAACTGCGCGAGTAAAATTCGTTGGCACTCTCCGGTTGAAAATGACGCAGCAGCTGACATTACAGGAGTGTCTAACCCCAGGGGCAACTGCTTAGCCTTATCACCCAATTGCACCGTATCTAACGCATTCCATAGCTCTCGTTCAGAAGTATTTTCTGGTGCAAATAGCACTAGATTGTCTTTGAGTGAGCCAATAAACAGACGAGACTCTTGGCCTAAATAAGAAAATAAGCTCTTTCTTTCGGGTTCTGTTAATCGATGTGAGGCTACGCCAGCAATTCTTATTTCGCCTGAATAAGCTTGCTCACTGCCTAAAATACAACGAATAAGAGTACTTTTCCCTGCACCAGATGCACCTCTGATATCAATAATTGAGTGAGGAAAAAATTCAGCTGTTAGGCTGTCACAGCCTTTGAAGTGACAATCATGAGGGAGTTTTACCTGCTCAAAGCGAATCGACAATGCCGTTAACCTTAGTCTTTCAGAGTCTATAGTTTCACACATCGGCATCATGAGTTGCTGCATGCTTGCAATGCCTTTATCGATACTGGTTTTTAAATCAAAAATGATGACGATTTTGGGAAAAGAGCGAAATACCGTATTCACCAAGTACAAAATCATATAAGCACTGCTAATGCTCAAACTGAAACCTGTAACATCATCACTGACTAAGTGGGCGCTCACAAGCATAGCAACACTCAGCGCAAGCCCTTGAAAAAAATGCTGATGATATAAGTTACTTTGAATATTCTGCTTAAGTTCTCTATCGCTGGCCAAATAGTCAATGTGCTCTTGTTGGTATTGAGCCATCGCGGTATCGATTCGTTTGTAGTAAAGATCTGGTTTAACGTTTTGAATAGACTTATTTAACGCTTGTTGACTTGCGATAAGTTGCGCTTGCGTTTGCTCACTAAGTGACGCAATGGTCTCTCTGTTTCTAATACTCAATATCGCCGCTAAAAACGTCAATATGATAGGCACTACCACTAATGCGAATGGTGCTCGAGAAAAGACGGACATTGCTAATGGAATGAGCGCAAAACAGCTACCCAGCATTTGACGATAAGTTATTTTTAAGTGAGCTAAGTGTTGAGCATTTCGGCTTAGCTTTGCTATGTCATTTTGCTTATCGACAGGCAATGCCCAAAGCATAGATAGCCTTAGATACGTCAGCCTTTCTTGCGATACAGAGTCAATCCAACTCTGAGCTCGTTGCATCAAATATTTACCAAAAACAAAACTGGTTATAACGGCCAAAATAAGAAAGCCAACATTCATGTAAGTGATTACTGACTGCGTAGGTACAATAAACTTTAACGTATCCATACCCGACATAAACAGAATGCTCACCATCATGCTCACCGCAAAATTCAGCTTCATAAATTGCGATAAAAAGCGCTTCATTGGTGTATTAATATACTCCGCTAAAGATTCAGCTTTAACTTCTTTACTCCATGAAAAAGCATCAATCAGTAACTGATAACTTTCGAGCTGCTGAAAAAAGTCATTAGTATCTCGAATTTTGAGCTCTTCCCCTGTATTTAGAACCAAAACATGGGTAGACGTTAAGCTGATCATCTTTGCCGTTGTACGTATGAGAATGGGGCCATGAGAATGGTGAACCGCAAACAAGAGTGGTGCGTTTCTCAACTCAGGAGGGGCTAATTCACAATCAGTATGGATAAAGCCTAGCTTCTTAAAAGCCAGTAACCAAAACTTCTCAGACTTGCCGACGGGAAGCGATACATTAGAAACTGATGACCAATCAATATAAGCAACTGGCTCTAAAAAATGTTGCAAGTGCTTTACATTGAGAGAGTGCTGATTACCCTCCATATACGGTTCCAATGGCTGGCCAGAAAATCCATGATTGTATAGGGCACACCAATACCTGTTTTGATTGCTCAGCAGCTTCAACTGTGAGTTTGTTACCCTCAATGTTAGCGATTAAGTGATGGATTCCAAGCTTGTTACTGATTTTTTCGGCGACACTTAATCGACTAACTTCAATCGATTTACCATCAGCAACAGTTAGCTTCAACTTATACTCATCACTATTACTGGCTTTGCCTTGAAAAACATTCGGAGACATATCACCCAGATAAACAATCAGCGAGTTTTCCGATATCGAGCGCTTAACTTGCTTATACCAATTTGTTCCGCCATCAAATTGAATCAATTCAACATCTATCTGATACAGTTTTTTTAGTAGCTCTTTAGAGTAAACCAGCCTAGGATCTGGCTCATTTTGCTGATACATCATGATGACATGAGAAATGCCTTGCTGTTGATAAGTCATGAGGGCCAAACAATAAAAAATAGAGAACACGCTCTGGTGATGTACCGATTCAATAATTAACGAACCTCTTTGTTTTATAACTTGCTCAGGAAAATCAATTACTGATTGTATTTGCTTAAAATAGGCATCGCCTTGTATTGCACTCATTGTGGGCAGAAAAAAGCGTTCAAAGTGATAATCCAAACAACTTATTGCTGCAGTTTGATCGATAGATTTAGGTAACTTAATTGAAGTTACTTGAGACGATAAACTCAAACTCTTTAGCACTGGATCTTGTTGCCAATGATTTCGAATATCATCGTAAATTCTTCGAATACTGGTGGTATTCGATAACCGATTTAGAATCGTTAAATCAAATCTAGGTTCGACTTTTTTCTGTAACACATCCTTGTTTCCCATTTTGAACTCCGTTAATAACTTCGACCAATAAAGATCCTAGCAATATAAGGAATGATTACTTCTATTGGCGCTAATTCATCAATGGTGATGATGGCGCTTGTTGGCACTCCCGGAGAAATTGGCCTGACAGGCTTTCTTCCTCCCCAGTCATAGGCTCCAGTTGCTGTTTTATCTAAACTCAAAATCACAACCTCGCCGGGTACATCTCCAATGATTTTACTGGCTAAATCCTTATCGCCAACCAAAGAATAAGATTGTACTTTTGTCAGTGCAAATGGACTGATCGATTGAATTTTCGCTGATAACTTGGCACCGATTATGGCTTTTTCATACAAAGGCTGTATCAGCGCGGTATCGCCTTTGTTGACAAGTTTTGCGTCTTGGTAACGCAATATGGCGATATTGACCAATTGATCATTAGTCCAGTTCTCCCCCACCGTTTCAAGGCTACTAAATACCGGAATATCGTTTTCAGAGTGCAGTTGGTAATGCTTAAGTGATACTTGGTTTTCATTAAACTCAAAGACCACTGAGTCACCTTTAATTTTGACATTCGATAAATCGTCAATATCTGCTAATTGCTTCTTTAAATCATCGAGTAACGCACCTTGATTTGCGCCTTCAACGTAAACTGACGTTAGCTTTCGATTAATCTTAAAATCAAAATGGCCATAACGAGCTTGCGGAGAGACAATCAGCATCTTTTTCTTTTTTTGCACTTTAACGCTGAGTAAGGTAATGGTTTCCCCTTTTGATACCACCTGACCTACACGTTTTTTTGTATCAATCAGTTTTCCGTCGTATTCGGTAAAAATATTTTGTTGAACCCAGTTCTTGTGCTCAAGCTTGAGCAGTGCTTGTATTGCTTTTTGTTGCTTGAGAGCAATTTTATTAACCGATGCTAGACGCTCAAACTTCCCTTGTTCAATGGTGTTTAAATCGGTTTGAATTTCAAGGTATTGCTGAGTAATGTCATCATCAATCGTAGCAATTTGCTGTTCTTGCTGAGTGATATTCAAATTCAACTTAGGTTTGGCTTCTTCAAGGGTTGAAAGCGATTGAGCTAACTCCTCATATTTACTCAATAGCGGGATTAACGTGCGTTCACTGCTGTAACCTTTCGACTGCAAGGCTTTTAATTTACTGATATAACGCTTATAGGTTTGTTTGGTTTTCGCAAGCTCGACTTTGCTGTCTTTTAACGAACTTTTGCCTACTCGCTTATAACTAACAAGCACATTTTCAAACGTGGCTTTTAAGTCTTTTAATCGACCGATTTTGTCTTTGCTATTAGCTATTTTTTGCTGATATAACTTCAATTGTTCATCGTATTTAGCTTGCGCTTTTTTCTCTTCGGCTTTAATTACCTCAAGCTCTGATTGATAAAGTGTCATTGCAGAAAGGTAGGCATTTTCAGCTATTGGATCGCTCAAAATGAGGATTGGGTCACCAGATTCAATATCACCATTTTCATAATCAAAGGATTTAACCACTCGACCATCGCCGAGGGAAACACTTTCTCTAATACCGCCTATGGGTAAAATCATGCCTTTAGCTTTAACATGCACTTCAATTCGGGCGAACAGCATCCAAATCACTAACACCAACATGAAACCACAAAACAAATAAGCAATAGGCTTAAAAAAGCGAAATGCCCTTTCAGGCAAAATCAACGACAAAGTTTGATGCTTTTCATATTGATCAATAAATGTCTTTCTAAATAGTCTCGCCATGCTTACCCTACCGACTGGATATGAATAATCGCATTATCTTTATATCCCAACTCATTGAGTTTGTTGTGCAAAATCTGCTGAGACTGTTTTAAGCTATTGGTGTTGTGACGTTCACCTGAAATTTTTGTGTCTATGGTAGCTTGAGAATCCAACCAATCTTCTTTTTTCACCACACCAGCATTGAGCGCCCGTGAAAAAATGTTTTCTGCTGTATTCCATTTCCAATCTGGACAAGGGGTTGACTTCTGATCACCCTCACCATGATACACAAATCGATGGCTGCAAAAGCCACCACATAAAGGCAGAATTTTACAGGCTCGACAGGTATCGTTATCAAAAGGAGACCATTGTTGCCAAAGCTGATTATTTCTCGACTCTAGCGCTTTGTTGTAGTCAAAAATGGTGCCTATCTTTTTTTGTGGATCGTGCATGGTTTCCCAGCATTTATGTAGGTCACCGTTAGCCGAAACCACCAGACCATTATTTTTTGCTCCAACGCACATACCAAGAAATGAGCTTGGTACTGATTTAGGACGAATAAGACCAAGCTTTTGTCCCAGCCGAGTAAACTCTAAGATTTTTTGGTTAAATATCTTTTTAGATAGACTTTGATTGAAAGCGTCTCCACTCTCAGCAGTGGATGCATCAATAGGAGCAAAATACAGATTAAAGCGACCGGTGTCCGCTAAGCCAAGCTGATGCAGTTCATAGAGCAGAGCTTCACAATGCTCTAGGTTATTTTGACCAACGTTAACACGAGTGCTGATTCCCAGTGGAGTTTGTGTAACCACAGCCTGTATGTTTTCGATAATTTTTTTATAGCTACCATGACCATTTAATTTGGGACGCATTTGATCATGGATTTCTTGAGGGCCATCAATGGTAATTTGAGCCCATGTACAACGGCGAGCATAAAGCTCTAACGCCGTTTCAACGGTTAGTAGATAACCGTTGGTAACAATAGATGAGCCGTAACTGATCTTATTCATATCGCATAAAGCAATCATTCGATCAGCCAACTTTAATAAAGCCGGCTTGGCCATTAATGGCTCGCCACCATACCAAGTGATCGAAAGATGATTTAATTGATGTTTTTGCATCTCTATGTGTTCAATGATGGCTTGGCTAACTTTTGCATCAAACTTATCCTGTGCTTTTTCTATGCCTTGAAAACAATAACCACAAGCAAGGTTGCATCCTAATGATGGAGCAAGAGTTAAGGTCAGAGATGAATTATCGGTGCGGATTCGAGAAAATTGCATTTCCAGTTGCTCAAGTTCATTGGCATTTTTATACACCAAAAAACCATTAGCAAAAAAATACTTTAATTGAGCTGACGGCACTAATGTTAGGTCATTAAGTTGCTCATACTCAGTAGTAGTTAATTTAATCAGAGCACGAGTTTGACTATTGAATAACAAGTGTTCGTCATTTTTCAGTGTGACAGGAATATTGTATTGAGAATGGGTCAACTGAGACGAATCAATCTGTATATCATATTTTGATACTCGCTCAGCCAAGCTTTTGATTTGTTGTTTAGTCACCGATTGCATTTTGCTTTTCCCTATACAAATATCAACATGAAGGAAGGCCTGGAATAACATTGATGATGCAAGCACTTACTGGGTCGCCATCATCTACATCCACTACACATGCTCCAGCATGGGCCTCACAAAGATCTAAAACTTTAGCAACACAAGCTTCGGCATTTCCTGCACAAATTCCTGTACCAGCATCCGCCACACAAGCATCTGCTTTTCCTGCACATAAATCACCTGCACTTGCGGCAGCAACACAGGCATCTGCATCTCCCGCACAAGCATTAGCAGCCCCAGCATGACCAGCACAAGCATCGGCATTTCCCGCACAAGCCGTTGCAGCATCAGCGTCTGCAGTGCAAGCACCAGTATTGGCTATACAGGCATCTGCCGCACTAGCGTGTGCACCACAAGCTGAAGCGTCTGCATTACAAACATGAACAGCTTCAACATTGGCACCACAGACGCCAACATCACTAGAACAAACCGAACCTGCTGCGTTATCTGAGCCGCAAGCATCACTATCCACAGAACAAAGTGAACCCGCTTTAAAATTTCTGCCACAAGCGTCAGCATCGGCTACACAATGAGACCCAACACCTTTATCTACACCACAAGCGGAGACCGTGAAAGGGTCGCCTCCCCCTCCTGCTGCACCACCAATGCCACCTATATTCCCTGTTCCACCTGCAATACCAGGAGACGTAGCACCAAGAGAACCTAGACCACCAGTAAAATTACCAAAACCACCAAAACCACCAGCAGGCATTCCGTAAAGCTGTAATTCAGTATTGCTTAACTCTCTGTCTTCGTTTTCATCATCTGAATCTAATAAATCATCAGAAACACTGAGCAATAATCCTCTTAAATACGCCATAAAAATGTCGGAGGTGATAGCGATATCAATGACCGCTTGCTCCGTTTCGATATTGAAAGGCAAACCATTGAGCACCACCACTCGCTGATTCAGGCTGTATAAGGTATAGCCACCGACATTTATCACTTGAAAACCGATTACACCGCCCTGCTTTTCCAACTCTTTTAAACTGTAAAAATTAGGCAGCATTTCAAGCATGATGAAATTAATGGTGTGAGCAAGAAATTGCGATACGCCCGTATTGATATTTGACCAACGCTCAGATAATAGAGCTTCAGGGCTGAGCTCCACACCTTGATGAAATTTTCTAAAGGCTTTAGGGTCATTCAACTGATGATGTGACATCTGACACACATCATCTACAGATAAAGCAAATTTTGCTGAAGAGTCGATGGTGAGCATTTTTAACTGTCCCTAGTAAAAAATATAAATAGCAGCAATGCGCAAATACACTGAATTTAGTGTAGTCAATTTTCAAAAACTCACAGAGTTCAGGGCAACCTTTTGTTTGGGTCAGTTGATAAATGAAATAAAAAGTATGATTTTGAAGATGAATTTTTTAAAATTCAGTCATCACTCCATCCATTGTTCATTTATGTCAGTTATTAACGTCATTGTCGGCTCTAAAAATCCCGTAAAAATCAATGCAAGCCAGCAAGCGATTCAAGCTTTCTATCCCAACGCTCAAGTCGTCACGATTGGTGAAGACGCTCCTTCTTTTGTCGAGGATCAACCTATGACAGCTAAAGAAACTCGCCAAGGCGCAATAAATCGAGTGGCATATTGCAAAAAGCATTATCAAGCCGATTTTTATATTGCGATTGAGGGTGGGGTAGAGCAAAACCAAGATGGCGTATTTACGTTTGCCTACATTGTGATTGATGACTTGAAACAGCAGCGAATTAACCGTAGTGCAATGTTGCCGCTTCCCTCGGTTGTTTTTGAGAAATTGAATCAGGGAATAGAGTTAGGCCATGTAATGGATGAATTATTTGGTACGGAAAACATTAAACAAAAAGGTGGAGCGATTGGGTTACTTACCCAAGGATTGGCCACACGCCAATCGACGTATGAACAAGCCATTACCTTGGCAATGGCACCGTTTTTTCATCAAGACTTATTTCAACAATCAAAGTGATGTAAACGCTCATTACACTTTTAACTGCATAGGTAACCCTGCAACAACTAAGGTGACGTTATCAGCTATAGTGGCAACCTCTTGGTTAAGCCAACCAGCTTCATCAACAAAAGTTCGAGATAACTCACCTAGTGGCACTATGCCACTGCCAACCTCATTTGAAACCAGTACAATGGTCTGCTTCGTATTAGATAGATAATCCAATAACGCAGGCTTACGCTGTAGCCATGTAATTTGGTTATCCAACAATTCATTGGTGAGTAGAAGCGTTAAACAATCTACCAATATTACGGCATCACTGGGCAATTCAATGAGACAAGAAACAAGATCTAAAGGCTGCTCCACTGTCACCCAAGCAAGTTCACCTTTACGACGTTGCTCTTGATGATGAGTTATTCTCTGTGCCATCTCATCATCTTTTGCTTGGGCTGTAGCAACATAAACCGGCTTAGCATTAGAACAATGCTGCGACACAAGTGATTCAGCATAACGGCTTTTACCACTTCTCGCGCCACCGATAACTAAATGGATCACCCCATTCCTCCCACCACTAGTAATGTGATGTATATCGCCACTTCTGAGAGCTGTTGAGCCGCACCTAAAGTATCACCGGTATAGCCACCAATTTGACGACGGAACCAACTGACAATAAAAAACCGAAAAGCGACTAACACAATGCATAAACTCACAGCTAATTTGATATCCACCAACAACAATGCCATTCCAGCGGTCGTCAGTAAGATAGCCAGTTCGCTCAAGCTTTGTTGATTAGCTAAAGGCTTAGACTTGGAATCATCAGACTCTCGTACATATACTTCAGTGAAGATCAGGCTCGCTGCAAGCACTCGACTTAAGCCATGTCCAAGGATAATAGCGACAACAACATAACTGAGATCCAACGTCGCTAGCTCTGTTAATAACATCCACTTTAGAGCAACAATTAAGATCAAGGCCAAAGCACCATAGCTCCCCAAACGAGAGTCTTTCATGATCTTGAGCTTGTCGTCCTTAGTCCAGCCACCACCAAAACCATCAGCGGTATCGGCTAAACCATCCTCATGGAACGCTCCTGTTACCACCACACTAACTATGATGGAAATGAGTACAGAAATACTAGGAGGAAAATAAAACAAAGAAAACCATAAGATCAGAGCGGTAATCGCTCCGATAAGCAGCCCAACTAAGCCAAAATAACGACTGGCTTGGTTTAGCTTATCCGAGTCTACCTCTACCCACTTAGGCATTGGAATACGTGAGAAGAAACCTAAGGCGATAAAGAATAAATCTAACTGCCGCAGGCATGATTGGAGTATAGAGTTGTTATTCAACGACATTTTCAACCTTAGCGTCTTCAAAACTGGCCATTTGATGATAAAAGGCCAATGCCGATTCAATCAGAGGAAGTGCTAAAACCGCACCCGTTCCCTCTCCCAAACGCAAACCTAAATTCAGCAGTGGCTTAGCGGAAAGCTCTATGAGTAAGATTTCATGAGCCTGCTCTTCCGATTGATGAGCAAAAACAAAATAGTCACGACATGCAGGGGCGATTCGAGTCGCAAACAAAGCCGCTACTGTCACAATAAAACCGTCAATCACTACCAGCTTCTTTTGTTCGGCTACCGCTAAAATGGCCCCGACTAACTGCACAATTTCGAAACCACCTAAATGAGCTAAAATGGAAATATGATCCGTTAAACTATCATGATGAAGTGTTAATGCTTGCTCAATTAAGGCGCTCTTTTTCTCTAAGGTTTCAGGGATAATCCCCGTTCCAAGGCCGACAGTTTCAGAAGCGGGTAGATTTAATAATGCCGACATTAAGGCTGATGCACTACTGGTATTGCCAATTCCCATTTCACCAAAAGCAAAGATGTTTTTATTGTGCTCCACATGAGATGCAATCAGAGCCTTAGCGTAGGCAAAGCCTTGTTCAACTTGTGCATGAGTCATCGCCGCTTGTTGATGAAACGCAAAGGTTCCTGTGCCTAACCGCTGAGCTGTTATTCCTTCAATATCCGTCATCTCAGCTCTCAAACCACAATCCACAATTTGTAGTGGATATTGATGCTGACGACAAAACACATTAATGGCTGCGCCACCGGAAGCAAAGTTTGCCACCATCTGCTGGGTAACTTCACTTGGTGCAATGGAAACCCCAAAATCGGCAATGCCATGCTCAGCAGCAAATACGATAACTTGTGGATTGAGTTTAGTTGTTTGCTGCCCAAGCACCGAAATCACTTGAAATGCCACTTCCTCTAATTGGCCTAGCGCTCCCATTGGCTTGGTTTTATTATTTATGTGATGCAGAATTTCTTGTGCGTTAGACGCAGCCGATTTTGAAATAGTAAACAACTTACACCTTTTGTGGTTGATGTGGCCAATTCAGCCTAAAATAACGCTTACCCAACTCATCTTCAAAAACGCTGATTTCCACAATAGAAGCATATGGTAAGTTGAAGTTTTTGAATAAGCTATGGCCCTGAGGTAACTCAAGTGCTAATGCTATTGCGGTTCGGATAACACCAGCATGAGTAACAATTAATGCCGCTGGCTGCTCTCCATCATCGGCATATTCAGACGGTAACAACAAATCATCGATGATCTGGGTTATCGCATCCTTAATTCGGCTTTCAAAATTTACCATCGTCTCGCCATTGGGCGGAGGGTATTTCCAAGGGTTATCCCAAAATGCCGATGTTGCTTTTGGGAATTGCTTAATCATGATCTCAACCGCTTCTCCATCCCAATCACCAAAATCAAATTCAGACAACGAAGTAAGGAATTTACAATTTGGATCAAATTGCTTGGCAAAAGAGGCACAGCGCTGAAGTGGTGATGAATACACAGATAATTGCGATGTAGATAAATGCGTCGTAGCCTGAAGCATTTGCTGTTCGCCGCATTCGGTTAATTCAACATCGGTACGACCACGAAAAATCTGGCCACCATGACATTCACCATGACGTAAAAAAATCAACTTAGCGCTCTTCATAACGTCCTCGTCATACTTTTTTGGTCATTGTTTACGAACTTTATCCAGCGCAGCGCAAACCGCTTTAGCACCATCAATGGCTCTTGGAGTTGGGCGATGTAATAAATCGGCATCGAGTTGGTAAATGTGATGATGCTTCACCGCTGGAATGTTCGCCCACTTATTCCAATCAATGCCTTGTATATTGCCCTCATCTTGGCTTTGTAATATGACCTGTGGCTGCGCGATCAACACATTCTCAATGCTAACTTGCGGATAATCACTGCTAGCGGAATAAAACACATTATCGCCATTACAAACGGAGATTAATTGTTGGATCCAACTGTTTTTCGCCACCGTCATTAACGGCTTTGACCATAACTGATAAAACACTTTTACTTTTTGCTTAGTTGCATTGTCATTGCGAATTTTAGATAACTGCTGTCTAAATTGAGTCACTACCTTTTTGGCTTGCTGTTGATGCCCTGTTAGCTCCCCTAGCTTCAGTAAGTCCGTGGCAATAGCCGTTAATGTGCTCGGGCTACTATCATAAAGATTAAAACCAAGTTGTTTTAAGCGTTCAATATCTTTGGGTTTATTGCCCTTGCCCCATACCACAATAAGATCGGGATTGAGCTCAAGTACTCGTTCTAATTGAATGCCATGATAACCACCAATGGATGGAATATGTTTAGCTTGCTCAGGAAAATCGGCATGATCTACCGCAGCGACTATCGAGTCACCAGCCCCGATAGCATATAACTGCTCAACAGCATGAGGAGACAAGGCGATAATACGTTTAGCGGGTTTAGCTGTAGCTGATAATGATAAAAGAGCTAAAGAACATAAAATTAGAGGGAAGATCTTCATTAATAATCAAACCCGATTTGCGCTTTGATTCCTGCTTCAAAAGCGTGTTTAATTGGTTTCACTTCACTCACAGTATCAGCAAGTTCGATGATTTTGCGGTGGCAAGCTCGGCCAGTAATGATCACATGCTGCATTTCAGGTCGGTTATTCAAGGCATTGATGACTCTATCTACATCCAAGTAGTGATAACTCACCATATAGGTCAGTTCATCCAGCAATACACAATCAATGGATTCATCTGACAGTAACTTTTCCGCCGCTTCCCAAGCGGTTATCGCTGCTGCGGTGTCTTTTTCTTTATCTTGGGTTTCCCATGTAAAGCCCGTTCCCATCACATGAAACTCAACGCCAAGCTTTTCTAGCACATTACGTTCTCCACACTCCCAAGTGCCTTTAATAAATTGCACTACTGCCGCTTTTTTGCCGTGACCTATGGCTCTCGCCACCGTACCAAAACCTGCTGTAGATTTACCTTTACCATTGCCCGTTAACACTAAAAGAATGCCTTTTGCTTCTTGGGCGGCTTCAATCTTGGCATCAACTGAGGCCTTTAACTTTTGTTGGCGCTGTTTATGTTTATTTTCTTGTTCGGACATAAAGGTTTCCTCTGACTCGGAAAATCATCCCAGCTACAGCATCTTGTAGCTGGGAAAAAGCTTATTTCAATTCACGCTCTAAGAAATCAGCCAGTGATTTATATAAATGATTTCTGACTTTTTCACCGCGCATTGAGTGCTTCGATCCCGGATAATCAATCATCTGGAACAGCTTACCTTGGTCCTGCAATGCTTTATAGACTTTAGTGCTGTTTTCAAATAGCACGTTATCGTCTGCCATACCGTGATACATCAACAAGCCAGATTGATAACCTTTAACGTAAGGCATTACGCTGCTGAGTTCATAACCTTTTTTATTGGTATTTGGATTGCCTAAGTAACGCTCAGTGTAGTGAGTATCATATAAATGCCAATCCGATACAGGCGCACCAGAAATCGCAGCTTTGAAGTAATCAGGCGCTTTAAAGATACCCATTAGCGCCATATAACCACCGTAACTATGACCGTAAATGGCAACATTTTTCTTATCAACAAACGATAGAGTTCTTAGATAATCCACACCTACTTTTTGGTCGTTTAGTTCAACGTCACCAAGGTGCTTATAAATCGGGAACTCAAACTTAGTGCCACGATTGGCGCTACCACGGTTATCCAGTTGGAATACCACAAAGCCATTTTGCACAAGATATTGAGTAAAGTAATCTTGTGATGACCAGCTGTTAGTTACGCGCTGAGCGTGAGGACCACCATACACTCGAACCACAACCGGATACTTTTTACTCGCATCAAACGGCACTGGCTTGAATAAGCGTGAATACAGGGTTTGTCCATCTTCCGCTTTTAGGGTTTTAAATTGCGGAGTCTGCCATAAGCCTGCATACGGATATAACGGGTGCCCTTTCGCCACTTTGTTTTGCTCAATCCAAGAAATCAGTTTCCCCGTAGAATTATGTAAACTGATTTGTGGTGGTTGAGTTAAGCTATTGAAGTAATCAAGATAAATACTCTTTTTCTTGGCAAATACTGCTTTATGCATGCCGTGTTTTTTACTGAGCTTTTCTATCTTGCCACCCGTCAACTTCACACGATAGAGGTGACGCTCTACAGGCGTATCTTTACGACCGGTAAAGTAAATCCAGCCAGACTTTTCATCGACATGAGAGATTGCATCGACGGCCCACTGACCTTCAGTCAGCTGTTGCTTTAGCTGGCCATCGACACCGTAAAGGTAGATATGAGAAAAGCCATCACGCTCAGAGGTCCATAGGAAATCTGGTTGTTGCTTCAAAAAGCGTAAGTTTTTATGAAGATTGATCCACGCTTTACTGCGCTCTTGAACCAACAACTTGGAGGTTTTAGGTTTAGAAACATCAACGACGCGTAACTGTAAATCCTGTTGATCACGGCTTTGCCACTGATAAGATAAGTGCTTACTGTCAGGCAACCACTTCACGCGAGGTAGGTAAATGTCTTTGTTTTTACCTAGATCGACCCACTGAGTTTTGCCCGATTTAACTGCAACGATGCCCAACCCAATTTCTACGTTGGTTTTACCTGCATACGGATAACGCTGTTGAGTTAACTTAATACCATCAGCATAAATTTCATTACGAGTGACTAACTCTACTCCAGACTCATCAACACGAGTAAAGGCGATTTTTGACTCATCTGCTGACCACCAATAGCCAGTGTAACGTCCCATTTCTTCTTGAGCGACAAACTCAGCCATGCCGTTTTTAATCGCGCCGCCACCATCTTTGGTTAGCGCCGTTAATTTTTTATTGGCTAAATTCAATACAAATAAATTTTGACCTCGAATAAACGAAACAAAATGACCTTTCGGAGATAATTTAGCATCGGTAGCAAAACCATCACCAATTGGGAGTTCCGTTACTTTTTGGCTGCTCACAGTGAATAAATACAATTTGCCGCTAGCTGGGATCAACACATACTTTCCATCAGCTGACCACTGATATTCCATGATCCCTTGACCATAGATCCGTTGACGTTCTCGACGGGCTTTTTCTTCATTCGATAACTCGCCAGAAGCTAACTTATCAGCATTGACTAGGATGCTGGTTTTGCCGGTTTTTACATCCACCTGCCATAAATCATAAAAACTTTGGTTATCTGCACGCCCTGCAAGGTAGGTTACTCGGCTACCATCAGGTGATAACTTTAACCCTCTCGGGCTTTTTCCCGCTAGAGCTGGCGAAGCGTTCATACGTTCAATAGTAAGAGGTTCTTTTCCTCCTACAATGTGATGATCTAACGTAGGTAAGTTAGCAGCATAAAGTTGACTACTTATGCACAAGGTAACGCTGGCTATCGCCATCGTGAGCCAAGTTTTTTTCATTGTTATAACCTTGATAATAATTGATTTAGATATTCTGCCAGAACAGGCTTAAAAGAGAAATGTACAAAAGAGGGTAAACTCAGAATTAAGCTTTCTTCATAACTATGGGGGAACACTTAAAAAACAGATAGATTGTTCATTATTTTAACAGGAAAAGAACATGGCTGTTGCACAATCTATCCATGCCTCAATAGAGCTAGAATCTTTAAAGCCAGAGACTATAGGTAACAATCAAAGTAAAGGCGATATTACGGGTTATAACTTCGAATATAGTAATCGGACTTGGAAGTTTAAGCCGCAAAACGAAGCTAATCGTTGTGGGATTTGCACTATACACCTAGCGATGTTGAATTTTTGTGGTAGTACTCTCCACTTTTTTTGTAAACCGTGTTTAGACGATTTGTTTAAAAACACGCCAGAATACGTGCTTGAAAAAAGCGACTCGACATCTGAAAGTACCCAAATCCGTTGTCCTTTCAATTGCGATCCAGTTGAAATCGACACTGCCAGAGCAATAATTGAGAGCAAACACCTACAAACTAACCCCAATGATATTGAAGTCTCGTGCATGGATTGTGATGAAACCTTGAAAATAGGTATGTTGGGGGAACATCCTCTAGACTGTGTCGATCAAAAAGAAGCGAGACTTCAATTAGAAAAAGAACAAAATGCAATTAGAGAGCTTCTGACACAAGAATCAGAGCAACAGCAGTTGAATCCTGAGGGAATGAATATAATAGAGTATTTAATGGTTCATAATGCACAAGGAAACGCTTTACCTGCAGAGAGTGATTTATCACCTGTCTCAGACAGTGATGAACAAACTCCATTTAGACCAGACAATAATATGCCAGCCCAAGCTGGCAGTGATGAATCTTCCCCATTACGACCAGATAATCATTTAACACCGCACTTAACCATAAATGAGCATACCCCACTACTGCCAGACACAGGTACTCTAAGGCAATATAATATCCAAGAACATCAACAACAGAAGCAGGAGCGCAATAAATATCATTGCTGCAATATATTATGAACACTTGTGTCACTAGCCAATGATTACTTTCAAAATGAAATTCCTTTAAAGCTAAGGTATGATCCGCAAGCAAAAGCTCCCTCTTTTTGCTTTAAGGATCATCAATGCAAACCTTTACTCAGTTTTTAGCAGAGACGCCTGCTTCTCCATCATTAAGCCAATTACTTCACACCCTTATCAATACCTCTAAAGAAATCAGTCATGCTGTACAGCATGGTGCTTTAGCTGGTGTATTAGGAGCAACCGAGCAGGAAAACGTTCAAGGTGAAACTCAAAAGAAACTCGATGTCATCACCAACGACATGTTAAAAACAGCATTAGCAGAAGATTCAACGGTAAAAGGCATTGCTTCTGAAGAGGAAGATGATGTGGTAGCCGCTAATACTGACGGTGAATTCCTTGTGAGTTTCGATCCACTGGATGGCTCTTCAAATATCGACATTAACTCTTTGGTTGGTACCATTTTCTCAGTATTGCCCGCTAAAGATGGTGAGCTGACTCAGCAGCAGTTTTTACAAGCTGGTCGCAATCAAGTGGCAGCAGGCTATGTACTCTATGGCCCATCAACCATGCTAACCCTGACTACAGGTAATGGCGTATTTATGTTTACTCTGTGTCCTGACAGCAATGAGTTCATGTTAACTGAATCGAATGTGACCATCCCTGCTGATACTAAAGAGTTTGCCATCAATATGTCTAACCAGCGTTTCTGGCAACCTGCAATGCAAAGCTACATTGATGATCTTTTAAAGGGCGATACTGGCGTTCGTGGTAAAAACTTTAATATGCGTTGGATTGCTGCCATGGTGGGTGATGTGCATCGCGTATTATCTCGTGGTGGCTTATTTACTTATCCAACCGATACCAAGAATCTAGCAAAACCGTTTAAGCTTCGCTTAATGTACGAAGCCAATCCTATGGCATGGTTAGTTGAACAAGCACAAGGTAAAGCTTCAACGGGTTATGAAAATATTTTGGATATAGAGCCAACAGAGATCCATCAACGTGTTGCTGTAATTTTAGGTTCTCGCAATGAAGTTGATGCTTGCTTGTCCTATCACAAGTAATCAACCCACTAATGATGAGACTCTAAGAGTCTCATCATATTCCCCATTGGTTAGATCAGGAAATGGGATTTGAGGATCGGCTTGTATATAGAATGAATATTCAGACTTATGTTCAGGTAAGTCATCGAATAACAGCGCTTGATTACAAAACTCAAATTGTTCGAAATATTGATATTTTCCAAACCTTAGATAGTCAATAAAAGGTTGAGCCTGATCGAGATCAGAAAAATCATAGCTATCTATTTCCTCCTTTGTGAACTCATTTATTTTTGCAACATAATTCAGCATAGTGACTCTGTCGTGATAACAAGTTCGAGGCAAAGGTATTCCGTATCCTTCAAATAATTGCTGTAAGTCTTCGTATACATAGACGTTACTGGTCAATACGTGGATAGCGTGCTTTCTTTGAGCAAAGCCAGCTAATTGTCGAAAAGCGTTAACATCGATAAAAACACGCGCAAGTAATTGGCGAGCATCTACTTTTACTCGTAATTTAACAGGAGAAAGAAAATTAATTCTTCCTATACTTTCATCAAGGTGAAATACACTTTCGTCTAAGTCCAATAACAACACTAATTGCGGGTTATCGTCAGATACCTCCTTTGATGCACATTTAAGCCATTCTTTACACGTTGAGGGATATTGAGGCTTTTTTATTGTCTTAATATCGTTGGGTTTTATTTCTTCTAGCGTTATCTTTTCTAGCGATATCTCATCTTGTTTAATAACCCCACGGCTAGATACAAGGCAAGATTTACTATCTTGTTCAATAGCTTCAAATGGCATCGTAGCCTTCTGAAAACAAATTGCCGCACTATTTTTTCCACGTTTACCTACCATATATGAAGAAGTATGAGATTCGTCACAACGTGAGTCTTGATAGGCTTCAGTTAGAAAAAAATTGCTATTATTGCTCACTTGCCAAAGTGGAGTCTGAAAATGATCATCCTGAAGCAAGTGCACATTGTAATGTGCCTCTGCTAAGCAATTTCTATCTTTTACATTTTGTGACCCAACTGAACTATTCCCCAGAAAAAGTTGCGAAAATTCAGACTCGAAATCGATGCCGCCGTAAACGCCACCTAGCTGACTAGCCATTGGTTACCTTGTCCTCATAAACTTTTCTTACAACTATAAATAAACGGGTGATACTCTTCAGTTAAATATCGTTTACCATTCGCATTAGCGAACTGCCAGTCTCTGTAAGCAGTCAATTTAACATTGAGATACCGACTTAGATCAAATGACAGCACAGCAGAGTGATACCATGCTCAAACTTTTTTTTACAAATAAAATTGATCTTCAGTCATGGAATTTAAGACGCCTTCTGACAAACGCCAGCATTCTTCTCGAGAAATTGAGCTATCTACACAAGATGAACTTATATCGACAACAGACCAGCAAGGCAGCATTAATTACGTTAATCAGGCGTTTATTGAGGTCTCAGGTTATTCAGAAGAAGTTTCAGGTGCTGCGAACAATGCGGTACTTCTTAATAATGAAGCTGAACAAGTCGCCAGTGCGATGTCTGAAATTGATGCCATTGCAGAACACACCAACCTATTAGCATAAAATGCAGCAATTGAAGTGTTCGAACAAGCATCAGTGCACGTAAAGCATCAAGTTGATAAAGCTAAAAACCTTAGGAATATCTTTGGATAAATCGAAAGTTAACCTTAGGAGTTTTAATCTTACCAGCACTCAAATCAGGAAACGATTTCCAAACTTCAGCCTGAATATAAAACGAATACTTTGATTCATTCTCAGGCCTATCATCATACAATAAGGCCTGATTAAAAAAATCAAACTTCTCGTAGTATTGAGGTTTAGTAAAACAATGTTGAGTGATGAACTCCTGAGCGAATCTTAAATCAGAAAAGTCCCACAACTTTATAACCTGCTCGGTAAATCCATTCTTCAAGGCAAAATTTCGTAGCATGGTTTCTCGATTGTGATAATTGCCTTCAGGTAAAGGAATTTCAAACTGTTCAAACAATCGATGAATATCTTGATAAACGTAAGTGTTGGTTGTCACCACATGAATGCAATGTCCTCTTCGGGAAAAAGCAGCAAGCTGCTTAAAGGCATCTTCATCAATATAAACTGTTACCTCTTCTTCCTTACCGTAGCTTTTTGCTTTTAGTGGGAAGTCTAACTTTGTATTTATTCTTACGAATAACCGACTCGAGCTCAATACACTTTCATCTAAATCAAGCAGTAACACTAAGGGAAGGTTATCATCTGATACCATTTCTGATGCACATTTAAGCCACTTCTCACGCGTTAATGGATAATCAGGCTTAAGTTTTGGCTTTACTTCTGCTTGTTCAGGAGAATTCGAAGCTTGAATACAATACTGCTCAACAGAAGACGGTTGCACTGCATCACCTTCGACTCCATTGTTAAGAATATTGAGCTGAGTTCGAGATAAATGGCCGTATGTCTCAAAAAAATTATGGCTAGCTTGGTTTACTTGATGACATTGTTCAGGGTCAGAACAATCTGATTCTGTCTTTACAGTAAAAGCATTACCTACGCGATTATTTTGATCTTCTAATCTTAACAATTCAAGCTCATCCGCAATACTCTCAGTAGCACCAGCGTAATGAGCCTGTTGATGATTAGGTAAGCCTAAATCAGAATGAGTGGTAATTTCAGATGACATTGTTTATTACAAATATTGATATGAGTTGTAATGATAAAGTCATTTCTAAAGTCATCTAGTTAATTTTTCTTTATAAATGGAGTTAGATTAACTAATTCAACTTACTTAAAGCCTATAACTCTTCAATGAATCTAGTCTTCATGGTCAATGAAAATAAACTTCAAAGGAATTGAACGAATATCTATCCGCGATAACTCATTTCACGCATATTTAACACACCACAGCAGATTTTATATTCAAAAATAAAGCATAAGTATCATTTTAGCTCGATTATCTATATTAATAATTTACAGAATAATGATAACTCGGTAAGCTTGCGCCATATTTTAGAGCCTGATATTACAGCTAACGAGCAAACCCACTGCATAACTACTCAGAGCTTTAGTAAAGACAGATACATCCTATTTAAATTAAGGTGTGAAAACAGTGTCAAAACAAGAACAAAAACACAACATAAAAACCATACTCACTTTTGCCATTCCCTCATTGCTTGGCTTACTGTTTTTTATGACTCCTGTGCAATACGATGGCAATATCACTATTCCCATTGCGGTCGTTGCCAAGTTTCTACAAAGTGAGTTTACCCACATCATTCACCCTTTATTGGTGATCAGTGTTGTTGCCATGAGTGTGTTAACTCTGGCAGTAAAAGCCATTAAGCCCAAATCCATTTTAAATAATCACTTCCTAAATGAGTTGCTAAACCCCAATTGGTTTTGGTCATTAACTCGTTGTGTTGGTGGGTTATTCATTGTTTTAACTTACTTAGAGATCGGCCCAGAAATGATCCGCTCTGGCGATACAGGCGGCTTAGTATTCCATGATTTATTGCCTGTGCTGTTTTCGGTCTTCATTATTGCAGGTTTGTTGCTGCCCCTATTACTCAACTTTGGTTTACTTGAAATCGCGGGTGCTTTGCTGGCAAAGATAATGCGACCAGTGTTTAAGCTGCCGGGTCGTAGCGCTATTGGCTGTATTACTTCTTGGCTTGGTGATGGCTCAGTCGGTATTTTGATGACCGCCAAGCAATATGAAAACCATACCTTTACTAAACGTGAAGCAGCGGTAATTGCAACCAATTTCTCCGCGGTTTCAATTACCTTTAGTTTGGTGGTGATCACACAGGTTAACTTAGCCCACTTATTCGTGCCTTTTTATCTGGTTGTATGTGCTGCCGGTATTGTGGCTGCGATTATCGTCCCCAAATTACCACCACTATCTCGTAAAGCAGACTTATTCATTACTGGTGAAGCCAGAGGACATGATAAAGAAGTGATCCCAGAAGGACGCAATGCTCTATCTTGGGGCTATGAACTTGCATTAGATAAAGCGAGTCAAGCACCAAGTATTAAAGCGTTCTTCCAAGAAGGTTTAAAAAACGTGGTGGATATGATCCTAGGCATCATTCCAGTGGTTATGGCCATTGGTACCATTGGTTTGATCTTAGCAACCTATACTCCACTGTTTGATTACCTTGGCATGCCATTCATTCCATTACTTGAACTTATGCATGTCCCTGAAGCGGCAGCGGCGTCTAAGACCATTATGATAGGCTTTGCTGATATGTTCTTGCCAGCGATTTTGGCTTCAAGCATTCAATCGGATATGACTCGCTTTATTATTGCTTGTTTGTCTGTGACTCAATTAATTTACATGAGTGAAGTTGGTGCATTATTGATTGGCAGTAAGATCCCAGTTAACTTCATTGACCTATTTTTGATCTTTATCTTCCGCACATTAGTTTGTTTGCCTGTGATTGTTGGCTTATCTCATCTGATTTTCTAAAAAAACATTAATGGTGATGACGAACTAAGTCATCACCATTTTCAGCTTGCATTCAGAACAAATAACGTAGCTTGTATATTATGTCCTCTATACTAGGCTTTATATCCAATGGCATCTGGTGGTATTCCTCAATACCCTCCTCAACACGCGAATAGCTATTCATACGCTAGTTACCCTTCGAGTGACAAAAATGAAGCCGTTGTGATACCACCTATCAACCCATCCTTATCTGAAGAATACCGCGAGGGATTAGTCCGGTATGCAATAACGCCGCTAGCTCAGCTACAAACACAAATCAGCTCAGGGCAATCCACGCGAGTAGCCTTACTATCCGAACAAGCAAAGTCAAAAGGGATGACATTTACAGCCGCTCCTATCCACCCGAGTGAAATCTACCAAGGTTCGAGGAATATTTTAGATCCTACATTCACTAAAATGACCACATCAACAGATACAGATTCTATTTATAAAAGCACGCCAATTTCCACTATTTGTGGAGAGTACGATGAAGAACAGCAGCTAATGGCCAACTCATGTCTCTCGAGTGGTCATAAAAATCGTTGCTTCCTTAATACAACCCAAGTACCCAAAAGCGTACTCGTTCAAGAGGCAAAAAAAACAGGTGCCACGCCTTGGCCAGCATCCATTTCAGCTAATGTCACTAACGTGCTGATATTGGCTAATCAATTAAATCGAAATGTGATATTTTTTTATCCATACCGAATCGATGGTCAGCAATTTGTGCTTCAAAAACCCGATCTTACTTGCACAATCGGGTCCTTAGAGACACTGCTAAGTCAGTTTCCATGCATAGGCAATACACCACCAATATTGGTAACCAGTGATCAAAGCCATCTGTACCTTTTTGAGGACAGTGAAACAATAGTTAAGTCCACATATCACAGGCGGATCAAACTGTTTATCGATGCCATAGCTCAAACCGCTTTCTCAGATTGCTTAGGCTTCTTACCTGAAAGCTCAATATTACAAATCACACAAACAGGCTACTTAACACGACTTCGTTTAGTGCCCACTTATGAAGGTTTCAGTTTACAGTCATGTCAACTCGGTGATTTCCTGTATGATGTGGAAGCTTATCTTCACTTTATTTTCAGCGTATCCCAGCAAATAGCATCTCAAAACCCAGACCCTGCTGTATATCAAAGCTCTAAAGACAGGACAGTGTTTCAAACGACTCGTGCAGCCGATACCGAGCAATACCTCATCACAAGGCATCAACTTTACGAGCTGGAAACTCAACACCGACAATGGATTGAAGACGTGGGAAAACTGCGACGGTATGCTATAAAGGGTGAATCAAGAGACCTAGAAGAGTTTAAGGCATTAACAGAGGTATTAGAACAAGTTCAATTAAGTTTCGTTCGCGCCACTGGAGAGTTAAAAGAGTCCATGTTCACCCTATTAAGCCACATACCATTTAATGACCGGATAAAAAGTTTAACTCAACCAGATTCTTGCGTAGTTAAGTGGTTTTTTCAGTTACAGCCACTCACTAAAAAAGTGTTTCCTAAACCTACGAGCCCCACAGGTTCATCTAACCTATCTCAAGAAATACTTGCTTCTCTATCACAATGCATGAAACAACTTACAAAGTTCCTAACGGTAGATGAAGTTAATCGAAATGAAAGAATGGTGAAACTCATAGAAACCTCAGTTCTGCAGCTACTTACTTTAGATAGTGAAGGCCGAATTTCTGCTCAAGATAAAAACGATTACATTGTTCCTATATTCAACCAGCTTCAAAGATTAAAAATCACACCTGCACAGCAAGCTACTGAACAAAACGGATTCTATGCGGTAATTGTTAACGCTTTAGCAAAAGAGCAACAAGACGGAATAGTCCAAATACCAGCTCCAAAAAATCCATTCAGTACCATTGAATGGATTCACAATCACTATCCATTCGATACATTAACTGAAAAACAGAGGAGAATGTTAGAAATCAATTACGAAATCATCTTTGAATTATTAAGAACTTCTCCTGCTCAGTATCCCATGGCACTAAATAATTTCCTGCCAAATTTACAAGCGACCGCCAAAGACTATCAACATTTGCACAGCATGACTGAGCCACCATACAGTGAACAAGAGGTTTCATTGTTTTCTTTTTATATGAACCAGTTACATGAAAAAGCTCACCCTCCTATGCTCATACTTCAGGCGCAACAACAAAAATTTTTAAATCTTTTACCAGTATTACAAGAGGAATTGTTAGGGCGACTATGGTTAAGCACTGAAGAAATGAAGGCTGACATTCAAAGAGCAACCATTGCTACAGCACAAGGAACTGAAGCTATCAGTAACACAAAAACAAAGCGAACCTTACCATGGAAAAAAAACACTCAGCAGCAAGCGTTGGTGTTAAGCCAATCACAGTTGCAAGTTATCGCAGGGCAACTGTCTATCAAACTGAAAGTAAGTGGTAAAATGGAACTGCACTTAAATGAAAAAAAATGTTGTGAACTTAACCCCAGCTTTCTAGTAAAATTGAGAACAGATGTAAGGCGCCCTGCTCATCACGTGTTAGCAGACTGTTTATCTGACAATCCTAAAGCCTTCGAAAGGACTTGGGCGAACTATCGTAAGCCGTCATCTAGCACAGACCGTGGCGGCTGGAGAGCCTAGAATTTATTAGGGAAGAGTAATGGAAGCCGAACTCAGCGAAATAAAAAAATTTTTAGAACTATACCCACCTTTTGATGAGCTTGAGGAAACGACTCTTGATCTCGTTACCCATAACGTTGAAATAGCCTACTTTCGGTCAGGTTCTGACATCATAAAATTAGGTGAACATATTCACGACCTCTTTGTGATCAGAAGTGGTGTCGTGGAAGTGTCTAGACGTAACGGCAAATTATATAACCGCATGGATGAAGGTGATGTATTTGGACAAATGGGGTTACTCTCCAACAATAAAGTGAAATTCCCTGCCAAAGCCATCGAAGATACTTTGGTTTACTGCATACCTGAATCGGTATTTCAGAATCTTTACGATAACGACGAAAAGTTTGCGTCATTTGTTGAAACCGAAAAAGACGTTCGCCTGAAACAAGCAGTAAAAGAAACCAAAGAACAAAACATTCTTACCTCTTCCAAAGTAACCACTTTGATCACTAATGCGCCTAATTTTATCGATAAAAACAGCTCCATCGAACAAGCCGCTATTCAAATGTCGGACGAGCTTTCATCTTATTTATTAGTCACTAATTCAGAAGAATCTGGCTATCCACTGCTAGGAATGGTTACAGAACGAGATCTTTGTACAAAAGTATTGGCCAAAGGACTGTCTCCCTCATTACCCATTACCACAATTATGTGTGATGAATTAATTCACATCGATCATAACGCATACGTCCATGAAGCCATGTTGATCATGCTCAGGAATAACATCAGCCATTTGCCCATACTCAAAGACCAACATCCCATAGGTGTCTTAAGTGTCAGTGATATTATTCACCATGAATCACAACACTCTTTATTGTTGGTAAACAGTATCTTTCAGCAAACCAATATTGATGATCTGGCTACATTATCTGAGCAAGTAAAAGACTGCTTTTATCGCCTAGTGAACGAAGATGCCAATTCGCACATGATCGGCAGTGCTATGACCGTTATTGGACGCTCTTTTAAACAACGCATCATTGAGCTTGCCGAAGAAGACTTAGGATCACCTCCAATTCCATATTGCTTTCTAGCATTAGGCTCTATGGGACGTGATGAACAGCTGATTGTCACCGACCAAGATAACGCCATTATTCTAGATAATAGCTATAACGCCACTATTCACGAAAGTTATTTTGAAAAGCTGGCTAAATTTGTATGTGACGGACTTGCTAAGTGCGGTTACAGCTATTGCACTGGAGACATCATGGCGACAAATCCAATGTGGCGTATGACGCAAACCGAATGGGAACAATGCTTTGAGGATTGGATAGATAATCCAAACCCTAAAGCTTTGCTCAATGCTTCTATCTTTTTTGATTTAGACGGCGTTCACGGACGCTTAAAGTGGGCAGAAAAGCTCAATGCTTTTATCGTTCGCAAAGCCAGAAAAAATGCCAAATTTTTAGCTTGTCTAGCCAGAAATGCTCTAAACCGCACGCCTCCATTAGGCTTTTTTAAAAGCTTTGTTATGGAAAAAGATGGTCGCCATAATAATTCTATAAACTTAAAACGTCGTGGTACAGCTCCTCTTGCTGATTTAATAAGAGTTCACGCCTTAGCTGTTGGTTCTCGTGCTCAAAATTCAATTGAACGGTTAGACGATGTCATTGAATCGAATATATTGCCGTCTGGTCGTGGACAAGATTTAAAAAATGCCTTTGAATTTATTTCAATGGTACGGATCCGCCATCAAGCCATTGATATTGAAAATGGCACTGAACCCGATAACAACATTGAACCTGAAAACTTGTCAGACTTCGAACGACGAACATTAAAAGATGCATTTCAGGTTCTCAGCAACGCTCAGAACTTCTTAAAATTTCGATATCAAGCAATAGGATAAAATGAATTTATTTTCAAAACAGCAAGATTGGCACAATGATTTTCATACACGGTATGCTCAGGCAAACAATCTTATTTTAAAAGATTTCTATAGCGCTCAGTTGCCTGACAGCCTTCAGCCTCTAGCTAACATAGAGTTTGTTGCTCTGGATTTTGAAACCACAGGGCTGAACCCTGAAAGTGATGGGATTGTTTCAATCGGTTTAGTCCCTTTTAATCTTAACCGTATATTATTAAATTCAGCGAAAGAATGGACAGTGAAACCAAGGATCCCTCTAGTGGATAAATCCATCGTTATTCATGGTATTACTCATGACGATATCATTGGAGCGCCAGATTTTATTGACGTTTACCCTGAAGTACTTGAACACATAAAGGGCAAAGTTGTTGTGGCACATTTTCATAGGATTGAACGCTTGTTTCTGCAAAGAGCATTACAAATCAGACTAAACGAAGATATTGAATTCCCAATGGTGGATACGTTACAAATCGAAAGCCAAATCCAAAACCATTGGTTCAAACGTTTAAATCGCTGGTTTCAAAAACAGCCATCACCATCAGTCAGGCTTGGAAAATGCAGAGCAAGGTACGATTTACCCGCTTATACCCCACATCATGCGCTAACGGATGCTATCGCTACAGCAGAGTTGCTTCAAGCCCAAATTTCACATCATTTTGACTCAAAGCAACCCATTAGAGATTTTTGGCTTTAAAATTTTTCTGTTTTCATGCCTTTCAATAAGCTTACGCACATGATCAACAGGATGACAGTAAATGGCAATGCTGTGGAAATGGTTCCAGCTTGAAGTGCTTGAATAGCTTCTTTACCACCTACCCATAACAGAGCAATTGCCACTAGACCTTCAAGTACAGCCCAAAACACACGTTGTGGAGCAGGTGACTCAAGCTTCCCGCCAGCCGTGATACTATCTATCACTAGTGAACCTGAATCCGATGAGGTGATGAAAAACACCAAAACCAGTACCACAGCAACAACGGAAAGTAATTGCCCAAAAGGGAGTTGGTCAAACATTTGGAACATCGCCAGTGAAACATCTGTTAATCCGTTAGTACCAAGTTCACCAACATGATTAACAATTTGATCGATAGCCATACCACCAAACACAGACATCCAAATGATGGTTACTGCCGTAGGAACAAACAGCACAGCGGTAATGAATTCACGTACGGTACGACCTTTAGATACACGAGCAATGAACATACCAACAAATGGTGACCAAGAAATCCACCATGCCCAGTAAAAGACAGTCCAGCCATGTAGCCAAGCGGTATCTTCACGACCAATTGGATTACTCAAAGGAATGATGTTTTCAACATAAGCGGCCAGTGTTGTACCTATGGAGCTAAACGAAACATGGTAACCGATAATGGCGACTAAAATGAGTAACGAAAAAGCAATAATCATGTTGATATTACTTAAGAGTTTAACCCCTGAATCAATCCCTCTTAATACCGAAATCGCAGCGATGGCGGTAACAAAACAGATTACGCCAACTTGAAGACCAAAGCCCGATTCTAGACCGAATACATGATGTATACCGCCAGCGGCTTGTTGTGCACCAAGCCCCAATGACGTTGCCAATCCAAAAATGGTCGCCAATACCGCTAGAATATCAACAATATGCCCTGCCCAGCCCCACGTTTTATCACCTAAGATTGGATAGAAAATTGAACGCATTGAAAGCGGCAAACCCTTGTTGTAAGCAAAAAAAGCTAACGACAAGGCAACAACACAATATATCGCCCAAGGGTGAAGCCCCCAGTGGAACATGGTCGCACCTAATGCAAGCTTGGCCGCTTCAGGGGTGTTTGGCTCTACATTCAATGGCGTTTCAAACCAACCTGTAAAATAAGCCACGGGTTCGGCAACACCCCAGAACATCAAACCGATACCCATGCCGGCTGCAAATAGCATTGCCAACCAAGAAACATAAGAATATTCGGCCTTAGCGGTAGTGCCACCAATTCTAATTTTACCAAACGGAGAAATTAGTAAGCCTAAACAGAAGACAATAAAAAAGTTACCCGACCACATAAATAGCCAGTCGAAGTTATTAATGATGTCAGTTTTTAAGCCATCCAAAACTGACTTCATGGTTGATGAATCAATTAAGGCTGTCGCCACTAAAAATAAAATTAATAGGCCTGCACTGATCCCAAAAACAGCATTGTGGACATCGAACCCCCACTTTTGCACATTATCTTGCCCAATTTGATAGTCGGTACTATCAATGCTGTATTTATCAATTCCTTTGGTCATCTTGCCTCTCTTGATATGGAAATATTATGAGTACGAATATTTATATAAAAATTCGTACTCATAATATTTTTAATTACGGATGGATGCAGGCATTTTACACAAGTATCACCTCTTACCCAATCTAAGTTTTTTCAAAAAATTAACAAATCGATAAATAACAGTTAGTTACAAAAACAAAAAGCCAAAAAAGTCACAAAGCATCAATAAACCTAATTAGACATTGCTCACAAACGCCACTAGAATACTTCGCTCTCAAACAATTTCAGTACAAAATAATCATGCTTAAACAAAATAGCAGTTTACTTTTAGGGCTAGCGTTACTTGCCCCTATCGCTCATGCATCTAATAACCTATCTGGCGGCGTTTGGCTTAACTACACCTATTTACCAGACAATAAAACCAACAAGAAAACCAATGGTAGAGTCGGCGATGAAGCTTTCGTGTTATACGCCAATGGTGCCGCAGAAAAAGGTGAAGGCAACTGGTCTTATGCCGCTGAATTTCGTGTAGGTCCGGGTAGTTTCACAGACAAAGCCAATAACTCAACCGGTGATGCAATGGCAATGCATCAAGCATGGGTTGGATTTGACTTTGCAGATCACTACAAAGTTTTAGTGGGTAAAAGCCAAGTGCCTTTTGGTTGGAAAACCGTTAACTTCTGGCCAGGCGATATGCTGCAAGGTGGCTATGGCGACCAAATGGACGTTGGCGCTAAGCTAACATCGGATTTGGACAAGCTGAAATACTCTGCTGCCTATTACCTTGCTGATGATTTTGGTGATAACTCAACTGATACTCTTGACGACAACGGACATTGGGGTAGCAGTAAAACCTATCGAAAAGTGAAAACCGCCGTTGCCGACATCAACTATGAAGTAGCCAAAGGCCACACGATTGGTTTTTCTGCACAAAGCGGTAAGTTACAAGACCTAATTTCACCAAGTAAAGATGTTGATGGTTCACATTCAGCTTGGGTAGTTTACTACAAGGCAGAAATCAATAACTTCTATGCTAATGCTGAGTTCATGCAAACGTCTCGTGACTTGCCAAACGCTTACGTCGCTTCAAAGAAAATTGATCCTAAGGTTGAAAACCGACGCATCGCAGCCGAGTTTGGCTACAAAATGGACAAGTGGAACTTTTACGTAGATGTAATGACTGTTAAGCCAGAAACCAAAGGCAATAACTCTGACTCTGTATACGCGGTAGCGCCTGGTGTGACCTACAACTACGGTCCAGGCTGGGTATATTTAGAGTACTTGAAGCAAGACGGTGATATCGACCGTGATGGCAAAGTGACACACGGTGACTTCGATGCACTCTATCTAACGATCGATTTTTATTTTTAGTCTTAGCTGAAAATAGTATGAATAGGCAATCAGTTGATTGCCTATTTTTTGCTTGAAGCAGGGTCAATGGCACCAACTTCTAATATTGGAGCAGCATCTAAATTCTGTGCATCCATCATACTAGCGATACGTTGCATAGAAGACAGGAGTAATGATTGCTCCCATTCAGCCAATGCTGAGAACTCTTCAATAAAATGATCTTGTAAAGGTTGAGGAGCGGTGTTCAATACTTGTTGCCCTTCTTCAGTAATGAAAAGACCAACACGGCGTTTATCTTCGTTACTGCGTAAACGAAGAACTAAGCCTCTGTTTTCAAGGCGATCTATAATGCTCGTTACGGTTGCAGGGCTTAAATTAACGCCTTGCGCAACTTGGCTGGCAAGAATGCCCTTAACCCGAGCAATTTGCTGTAAAATCACTAATTGTGGCCCAGTAAGGCCAACGGTTTTGTTAAGCGCTTTAGAGTGCAAATCAATTGCTCTAATAACTTTACGTAGCGATGTGAATAGTTCTTCGTGTTTTTCCATGATTTCTTTCTTATAAAGCAATTGGAAAAATTATATCGCTATCAACACAGATCCTTAAAGCACTTTTATTATTTTAAGTTCAACCAGTAAGAAAAATAGAATGACCATGAAGCTATTAAAAAACTTTATCAACGGTAAACACCTTGATAACACAACAGGCGAAACTTTTGACGTTACCAACCCTGCAACAGGCGAGGTGATCTACCAAGTTGAAGTCGCTGATGAATTTATCCAACAAACAGCGATTAAAAGCGCTCAAGCAGGCTTTGAAACTTGGTCAGCCATGACTGGAATGGAGCGAGCTCGCATTCTACACAAAGCCGTAGCCTTGCTTCGTGAGCGCAATGATGACCTGGCTGAGATTGAAGTTAGAGATACAGGTAAACCTTGGCAAGAAGCTTCTGTGGTTGATGTGGTAACAGGTGCAGATTCAATCGAGTTTTTCGCAGGGCTCGCACCATCGATTGAAGGTAACCAACAAGACTTAGGTGGTGATTTTTACTACACCCGCCGTGAACCATTAGGCATTTGTGCTGGTATTGGCGCTTGGAACTACCCTTTACAAATCGCGTGCTGGAAATCAGCCCCTGCTCTGGCTTGCGGTAATGCCATGATCTTCAAACCGTCTGAAGAAACCCCAATGGGCGCAGTTAAACTGGCCGAAATTTTCATTGAAGCTGGCGTGCCTGCTGGTGTGTTTAACGTAGTACATGGTGATGCAAAAGTCGGCCAATGGTTAACCCATTCACAGGACATCGCTAAAGTTTCCTTTACAGGCGAAGTCTCTACGGGTCAAAAAGTAATGCAAGCCGCGGCGAGCACCCTAAAAGACGTCACCATGGAATTAGGTGGTAAATCACCACTTGTCGTATTCAACGATGCCGATATCGACAACGCGGTTTCTGCTGCCATGCTTGGTAATTTCTATACCCAAGGTGAGATTTGTACCAACGGCACACGTGTATTTGTTCAACGTGACATCTACCAGCAATTTGTTGAGCAGCTATTAGAGCGTACCCAAAATAACATTATTGTTGGCGATCCAATGAATCCTGACGTCAACTTCGGTGCCTTGATTTCAAAAGACCATCAGCAAAAAGTGTTGGATTACATTCAACTGGGTCGTGACGAAGGCGCAACATTGCTGTGTGGTGGTAAAGCCGTTAAACCTCAAGGCGTTGAAAATGGGGCTTTTGTCGCACCAACCATCTTTACTGACTGTAATGATGATATGCGTATTGTAAAAGAAGAAATCTTTGGTCCAGTCATGGCCATTTTAGTCTTTGATGACGAAGAAGAAGTCATTGCCCGTGCAAACGATACCAAATTAGGTTTGGCGGCTGGCGTATTTACTCAAGACATTACTCGAGCTCACCGTGTTATTCACCAAATGCAAGCTGGTATTTGTTGGATCAATGCTTATGGAGCATCGCCAGCTGAAATGCCAGTTGGCGGTTACAAGCTTTCAGGTATCGGCCGTGAAAATGGCGTAGAAACCTTGAAACACTATACCCAAGTCAAAGCGGTGTATATGGGTATGAGTAAACTTGAGAGCCCTTTTTAAGATGAGCATAAACTACGATTACATCATTGTTGGTGCAGGCTCTGCTGGGTGTGTGCTGGCAAATCGACTTTCAGAAGACAGCAATAACCAAGTATTGCTCATCGAAACGGGCGGCAGCGATAAAAGCATTTTTATCCAAATGCCCACAGCGCTTTCGATTCCAATGAATACTGAAAAGTATGCATGGCAGTTCGAAACAGTAGCTGAACCTCATCTAGATAACCGAAAAATGCACTGCCCGCGCGGTAAAGTGTTAGGTGGCAGTTCTTCCATCAATGGTATGGTTTATGTCCGTGGTCACGCTCGCGACTTTGATGAGTGGCAGCAGCATGGTGCAACCGACTGGGATTACGCCCATTGTTTACCTTATTTTCAAAAAGCTGAAACATGGGCATTTGGTAGTGATGATTACCGCGGAGATTCAGGCCCTCTTGCCGTCAATAACGGCAATGAAATGAAGAACCCGTTGTACAAAGCTTTTATCAATGCTGGCGTTGAGGCGGGATATTTCGAAACGTCAGACTACAACGGCAAACTTCAAGAAGGCTTTGGCGCCATGCATATGACCATTAAAGATGGCGTACGCTGGTCAACGGCTAACGCTTATTTAAAGCCTGCTCTGCCTCGCCGTAATTTAACGGTTGTGACTCACGCTCAAGTTGAAAAAGTACTGCTTGATGGTAAAAAGGCAGTTGGTGTTCATTATCAACGTCATAATAAGAGCATCGAAGCCTATTCAACTAAAGAAGTGATCCTATCCGCTGGTTCTATTGGTTCTCCGCATATTCTACAACTATCAGGTATTGGTAATAAATCAGTACTTGAAAAGGCAGGAATTGAACTGAAACACGAACTCGATGGCGTTGGTGAGAATCTGCAAGATCACTTAGAGTTCTATTTTCAATTTAAGTGTAAGCAGCCAATCACTCTTAATGGTGAGTTAGATCTTTGGAGTAAATTCAAAATTGGCGCGCGTTGGTTCTTTACCAAAAAAGGACTTGGCTCAACCAATCATTTTGAATCTTGTGGCTTTATTCGCTCTAAAGCTGGTGTTGAATGGCCAGATATGCAATATCACTTCTTACCTGCTGCTATGCGCTATGACGGCCGCAGTGCGTTTGATGGACATGGCTTTCAAGTTCACATTGGTCATAACAAACCCAAAAGCCGTGGACATGTTCATGTGGTAAGTAGCGATCCTAAGGTTCATCCAGAGATCACATTCAACTACCTGCAACACCAAGATGATATTGAAGGCTTCAGGCAATGCGTGCGTCTGACCCGTGAAATCATCAATCAAAATGCATTTGATGAATATCGTGGAGATGAAATCCAGCCCGGAACTCACATTCAGACCGATGAAGAAATCGATGCTTTTGTTCGTAGCTCTGTTGAAAGTGCCTACCACCCAAGCTGCTCATGCAAAATGGGAACGGATGAAATGGCAGTTGTCGATCCAGAAACTAAGGTTCATGGCATTGAAGGGCTACGCGTTGTTGATTCTTCCATCTTCCCAACCATTCCAAACGGCAATCTGAATGCACCAACCATTATGGTGGCAGAAAGAGCAGCTGATTTGATTTTAGGTAACGCAATGCTTCCTAAATCTAACGCTGACGTCGCGATTTCTGATGTTTGGGAGAGTAAACAAAAATCAAGATAAAAATCCTTTTGCTGGGGTTATCACTCCCTCAGTGAAAGCGTACTTGCCATTCTGATGGAATGGCGAGTTGAATCCTGTTTGGATGTTCTATTTGTCCCAGAAATATTAAAAGAAAGCGTTTTGGCACAACTAATCAAGCAGATAACAAAAACTAGAAAAAGGCTTTATTTATGACGACTTGGCTCAGTGCTGGAATCATTTTCACCATCTTAAGTACTCTATTTATCTTATTAAAATGGGGGAATTTACGCTGTACAGGAGTTACCCCTGTTAAGACGTTCACTTTCATTGCAATCTTGTTTACATCAGGCTTGGATGTGGGCTTGATCATGTTCCCACTGACTGAGTTTGGTGGCTATGCTGATGTTGCTGCCAGTCCAGAGTATGCTTTCAGTAATCCGCTTGCCATTGAGTTTGGCTACTGGGGATTTCTAATTTGGGCATTCTACTTTTTAACTTGTTTCTACTTTTGTGTCATTGAACCCAAAGTGAAGTTTTTTGAAATCCCAGTCGTCAAGTGGCTCAACAATATCGTTATTATTGGTACTTGTGCATTCACAGCTCACTTATTGTTAACCAATTTACCTTGGTATTTACCAGAAATGGGTAATGGCGAAACCATTATTCCTACTTTTTATTTAATCGTCTTCGCTGCAATTGCACTCGCTGTTTATTCAAGTACTAGCTTGAAATACGTTCGCTATTTGAGTGTGGGTTCAACGGGACTATTTATCGGTTTAATTGCCATGTTATGGTTCGGTGCATTTGCCAAACAAAATGGTTTAGGAGAGTTTGCATCAACTTTTGGGCTAATAGGAAACTACTTCGCCAATATTGATAAGTTTGTATTCCCACTCAATGACTATCACGAGTTTTACCTGTATTGGTGGTTCGCATGGAGTATTATGATCGGTCAGTTTACCTCACGATTTGTAGGTGGTTTAAAAACATGGCAGGTGTTTGTTGCCATGGTTATCTTCCCATCACTGCCGATCGCAATTTGGTTTACTGTATTGTATTACTACCACTTACATCAAATTGATACTTCAGGTTTTTACAATATCGCCATGGTCTTTGTTGGGGTCACTTTTGTCATTAACTCTCTTGACTCTTTAGTACGTCTTTATACCGATAATTTAGGCTTAACCGTATCTAAACTCGGTAAAGTGAAATACATTGCACTCAATATCGTTGCACTCAGCGCTTTGACTTTATTGTTCAAGTTTAACTTCCTTGAGATCCAATGGATTGGTGCTTTAGTGATTGGTATTTTCTTCAGTTGCTTAGGGTATATTTTTCTCAAGAAATTTAACCAAGTGAAACAAATAAAAACTATCGCCTCGTAAAACATCTCATTGTTGGCAGTGATCATTAATATCATATTCACTGCCAACCTTTCTTGTTTTTAACATATAAGTTATGAACAATAAGTAGTTAATCTTATCACTGGGTTATGCAAAAGTAAGCCTACAACCCATAGTCCAGAATTTACAATGGCTACCCAAGTAACTCTTTCTCCGTTAATTTGGAACTCCTCAGAAAAATCGATTTCAGGCTTTAATCAAGAGCACTCTAACTACATAGCTTCAACTCGCGCGAAAGATTCAGCGAAATGCTTTTTAGGTAACAAATGGTACTATGAAGTAACATTTCAAATGAAGCACCATAATTCTCTGCATGAATTTGAACAAGCGTTTCACATATACTTCCACAGCGATGATTCCCAAACCATCACAAAATTGGCTTTAGCTAGCTCTTTAAGTCACATAACATTAGCTAACCCCAAAATCTGTGTTGCCTTACACAAGGCAATAGACTCTTTTTCTGAACTGTCAGACATGGCGCAAAAAGATACTATAGTAAAAAACCAATAACATCTGTTACTGGCTTTCTATTCGCAATATGCTCTAGAAAAAGTCAGGCTCTCTAGAAGCTATAGTTCAATTTAACCCATGCATTTAAACCAGGTTCATTAACTTGAAATAACGGTTCACTACCTGGAATATCATTACCCGCTGCTGGTCGGCTAATATGCTCGGCATACGTTTTGTCTAATAGATTTTCAATTCCGAAGTTTACGGAGAAAGCATCACTCGCTTTCCAACCACCAAATATTGCTAGCGTACCAAAGCCTTTACTCTTAGCTAAATCACGTCCTGAGATATTACCATCACCAATCGCTACACGGTTTTGAGCGGCCACTAAACGCCACAGTAAACCAAACGACCACTCGTCTTTGCTGTAATCGAGTGCTATTTTTCCCTCTAATGGTGATACTTGTCCAAGCGGTTTATCATCGGTATCGTTTTGACCATGACTATAACTAACTGTCACTTGTGTTGAGATTGAGTCGGTAATTGGTGACTTAACCCCAATTTCACCGCCAAAAATAGTGGCGTCTACATTACGAGCAACATACTTATCATTTATTGCGATGTAGTCATCGACCTTACCAAAATACAATGAAGTTGAAATCGTCATTTCATCATCGTAAATCCAGCCGATATCCAATTGAGTGGTTTTTTCTGACTCTAAATCGAATGCTTTACCTGGACCATTATGATTCTTTTTCATGATCTCCCAGTAATCAGGAATTCGGTTTGAGTGACCGACACCCGCATAGTATTGATGATCACCTTTTACGATTTCATATCGAGTAAAGCCACTGAATAAGTTGTCAGTACGCTTTCCCTTTTGAGCCACAAATAGTTCAGTCTTCCAGCTATCCAGACGAACACCAGACACTAAGTTACCACCAGCCAATTCATAATTAGACTCAGCAAATATCCCGTAAGTATTGTACTCAGCATTATCATTAAATGGCTTTTGCAACAGATCATCTAAGCTATTTTTTTCATCGTTTGGTCTCACTACGCGCCCTTCATGTTTACTCAACATGAAATCAACACCTGTCACCAGACTAAAGTTTTCAGCTAGCGATAAATCAAACCAAGCATGACCACCTTGTGTAGCACGACGGACATTGATCCCTAAGCCTTTGCCTTTATCAAATTGATCCATAATGTGATTGGTGCGATTGGCATAGACTTGGAATTCAAAACTGTCGAACACTTTGCCGTTGACATCATGCTGGATTAACAAGTTGGTGCTTTTGTTTTCAATCACTCGACCTTTATTGGCTCTATCCGCATATTCCGCACTGCCATCAGAGTGAGCGTAAGAAAGTTCGGCAACAGTATCTTCTGAAGGTGTCCAACCTAACGCAATTTTGGAATTACTTCTGTCATATTTAGATTGAATTTTGTTTCCGCTACCATCTTTATAGTGGTCACTTTGAGAGCGGTTTAGTTCAAAGTCTACATAACCCGTTTTATTTCCACCACGGAACTCGGCAAGGTAATCTTCTCTCGCAAAACTAGCGCCAGTAGCACTCACACGCCCTTCTGTCGTAGGTTCGGTAAAGCCGATATGATCTTTTTCAAATAATACGGTTCCAGCGGATCCTACTGGACCATATTTGACGGTCTGTGGCCCTTTAATGACTTCAATACTGTCATAAGATTCTGGATAAACATAAGCGGTTGGCGGATCCATTCGACCACCACAAGTCCCGTATGTATGTTGACCATCATCAATAATATTAATACGAGACCCACCTAAACCTCGCAAAGATGGTTCACCACCTGCCCCACCTTTCCGGCCAATACTAAAACCAGCAATCGTTTTTAAATATCCAGCACCATCGTATGCTGGTAAAGGCAACCTTGGCTGTTTTGGATTAGTTGATACTGTGGTGGGTTGTTGCATGTACTCACCTGTCACCACAATATGTTCAATGTCTTCTGTCTTGGCAACATGATGTTTTGAAGCAATAGCATTTTTAGCTTTTTGATCTTGTTCGAGTAATTCAGCTTCTTCTGCAAATGCAGAGTTGGAAAGAGCAGCACTAATAGCGAATGAGAGAGTTAGAATTTTTTTCATTGAACTACATCCAAGTAACTTCTAGAGACTTGATTTTCGCAGAACAAAAACGGCCTAACAAAAGCAATTATCAAAAGTGCGACAAAATGCCACACCACCAATATAATCAACAGCTTACACGCAATCAAAACAACAATATAATGGTCACAATAACAATGATAAGAGTGTCAAATAAACAGCGTTAACCCTGTGATTTTATGTCAATAATAAAAAGCAGATCGACCTCTAAAAATACACATTATTAACCTAGCTTAATTTGCATTAGAGTTAACCAGTCAAGAGTAAAGTAAGCTTTACTTTTTGCATGTTCTATTTGACACGGGCTATTTTTCAACCTAAAGTAAAACACACTTTACATTAAGACAAGGAAGCTAATCATGAAAAAGATATTGAATGCCATCGCATGCGGAAGTTTACCCAAAAGAGATATTAGAAATGCCAATATCGTTAACCTGTGGGGAGTTGCTTGGGCATTGAGCTTTTGGCTAGTCATTGCCTCAATTGATAATCAATGGATTTCTTCAACATTTGAAATCATCATCGCTTTACTTGCGAACACAGCAGTTGGCATCACTATGGTGTTTTCTTATAAACGTATGCTTAATGATCTCGACGAAATGGAAAAGAAAATCCAACTCGATGCATTGGCTGCTGCCGTTGGATGTACCATTATAGTGTTTGCTGCAGGTTCTATTTTGGAAAAAGCAGAATTACTCAACGAGATGAAAATCTCTTATATCATGATGACTATTTCACTCACTTATGTAATTAGTTTGATTGCAGGGAGAGTACGTTACGCATGAAAAATCGATTAAAAGTATTGCGAGCGGAACGAGACTGGACCCAAGCCGATTTAGCCGAGAAATTGGAAGTGTCTCGGCAAACCATCAATGCTATCGAAAAAGGCAAGTATGATCCCAGCCTACCTTTAGCCTTTAAACTGGCTAAGATATTCGAAGTGAACATTGAGTCTATTTTCGAGTATTCAGAATCCAATAATTAAAATCCTGCTCCTTGAATCTGTCATAAATTGGTCACAAAACGTTCATTTGAATTTCAATTTGGGTTACTAGGCTTAACTTGAGCTTGTAGCCCAACTTTGAAAGGAACTGTAATGGCTTCGGTAAATACGCCTAATGGGCAGCCAATTCACAATACGCTTCACTCTGTACCACCCATTTCCACCGCACCACAACGCTATCATGCTCTCTGGCTTTCAGACATTCACCTCGGTTGTAAAGACTGTAAGGCTGAATTTCTGATACAACTGCTGGACAATGTGATTTGCGATAAGCTGTTTTTAGTGGGTGATATTATTGACTTCTGGGCACTAAAAAATCGAATTCACTGGCCCGACGCCCATCATAAAGTACTCCAGAAAATCATTGCCATTGCACAGACTCAAACTCAAGTGGTGTTCATTCCCGGCAACCATGATGAGTTACTTAAAAGCTACCACTATTTCAATTTCTGTAATATTGAGATTCAGCCAGAATGCCTACACACCACGATTTCAGGTAAAAAGCTCTTAATGCTGCATGGTGACCAATTTGATTCTCAAGTGTGCATCTCTCGCTACTACGCCAAACTTGGTGATCATCTTTATGACTTTATTCTATTTTTAAATCGAAGTTTGCATGCCATTCGTAAAAGGTTTGGTCATTCCTACTGGTCGTTAGCCAGTTATATCAAACGCCGTGTTAGCAAAGCGCAACAAGCCATCGCACGCTACAAGTTTGCAGCCATCAGCCATGCTAAAGCTCACAATGTTGATGCCATTTTTTGCGGCCATATTCATCAACCAGAGTTGACTGAAGAATCAAATATTATTTATGGTAATCAAGGGGATTGGATAGAAAACTGTACTTTATTGGTCGAAACAGAAGCAGGTGAACTACAGTTATTACAATGGGATGAAGCCTACAATAATACACGAGTTTTGAAGTCTATCGAATCTCCTGTAGAGCAATTAACCCCAGAGTCTACACCGCACAAGAAACAACCAAAAACGCCCAAAACCAAAGTAGCTTAACTCTTAATTTGAGATGATATTACAATGATTTTTACCGTCGATAACGTTGTAAAAGAAAACTTACCTAACATCGAAAACAAGCCTTGGTTAGCGAAACCCACCAAAGCCATGTTGCGTTATTTGCTCAATGAAAAACAGTGCAACGACATCGCGATGGAGCACGCTCACCTTTCTGGAGTGGATTTTGTTGAAAAAGTGCTGGAAAGCTTTAACTTCAGTTACTCTGTAAAAAGTGACGAAGTTGAAAATATCCCGTGTGAAGGCCGTGTTGTTATTTTTGCTAATCACCCTATCGGCTCACTTGATGCTTTAGCGATGATAAAACTTATCAGTGAAGTCCGCAGTGACATCAAAGTAGTGGCGAATGAGCTATTGATGGCATTAACCCCCATGCATGACATTTTATTGCCGGTTCGTAATATGACGGGGGGAACGCCAAAACAGAATTTAGAGAATATTCACCAACATTTAAAAAACGAAGGAGCCTTACTTATCTTCCCTTCTGGCGAAGTATCTCGATTACGTCCTCAAGGCATCAGAGATACGACTTGGCAAACGGGTTTCTTAAAAATGGCCAGCGCCTGTGATGCTCCTCTACTGCCTATGTTTGCCGATGCTAAAAATTCAGCCGCATTTTATGGCGCCTCAATGATTTACAAGCCATTAGCCACACTGCTGTTGGTTAAAGAAATGTTCAAGCAAGCTAAAAAAACCATGCCTGTGCGTATAGGGGAATTAATCCCAAGTTCAGCTATTACCAATAATGACTTTCCTTTGAAAGTGAAGGTCAAGCTGCTCAAAAATCATTTATATCGAATTGCCAAGAACCGCTCTGGATTATTTACCACTCAAAGCCCAATTGCTCACCCAGTCTCTCGCTCTGAATTACAACAAGCGCTGCTCAAATGTGATCTACTTGGCGAAACCGTTGATGGTAAACAAATCTATCTCTATCAACATAAAGAATCAAATCCAATCATGCGTGAAATTGGGCGCTTACGCGAAGTGGCCTTTCGCGCTGTTGGCGAAGGCACTGGGCAAAGACGAGACACAGATAAATACGATTCATATTATCTGCATCTGGTTTTGTGGGATCAAAATGATTTAGAAATTGTAGGAGCTTACCGTTTTGCACCAGTCAAACAAGTGCATAATGAATATGGCTCACAAGCTTTGTATAGTCAGTCGTTATTCCAATACACGGAAGCTTTTAACACCTACTTTGAACAAGGCTTAGAGCTTGGTCGCAGCTTTGTACAACCTAAATACTGGGGCAAACGCAGTCTCGAATACCTGTGGTACGGCATTGGTGCTTTCATTGCTAAAAATCCACAATATCGCTATCTGTTTGGTCCAGTGACCATATCTGGTGAGCTGCCACAAAACGCCAAAGAAATGCTGGTTCATTTTTATCAAAACCAATTCAAGACCTCTGAACCTTTCGCATACTCAAATCAACCTTTCGTTATTGGAGATCAACGCCAAAAGCAATTAGATGCTTTGTATGATTTCGAGTCTGCTGACAGCTATTCATCTAACTTTAAAGTATTAAAGCATTCTCTTGCTGAACTAGGGGTTGCCATTCCGACTTTATATAAACAATACAGTGAGCTATGTGAAGCCGATGGCGTGAAGTTTTTAGACTTTGGCGTCGATGATGATTTTGGTTTCTGCATTGATGGCGTGGTACTAGTAGATATAGATAAATTAAAGCCAAAGAAAAGAAGTAAGTACATAGGTTAACATCTCTTAATCTTAAATTTATCAAAAGCTAACTTTTAGCATTCTGGATTTTGCTAGTCTGGTTAATTTCTAAATGAAGAGAATGCTAAATGAAGCCATCACATTTATTGTTAGGTCTGACTTTCTTAATGCCGATCCAAGTCTTTGCTCATACAACTGCTTTAGGCAAAGAAACAGTCAGAGGAATCTGTATAATGGCGAGCAAAGAGTTGCTTTCTAAGAACATTATGCCGAATGCTGCTGTTACCTGTTACAGTAAGCTCTTTCCACAAAAAACCTATTTCAATATCCAAGATATGTTTAAAGACGGTTGGGAGCCTGTTTCTGTGGGCGTAGGACAAGGTGAAGCCGCCACGGCTTATGATAATACACCCTATCAAGATCCTGCACAGATCAGTTCTGATACGATGCAATCGCTCGGAATTGTAGTCGAAAAGACGGTAAATTAAGGACTTCTTCGACTGGTTATCTAGAGGCCGTATATGATCTCTAGGGCACTAACTGCTTTCATAAGTAAGAGAGGTCAACCTCATAACGGAAGAAAAATATACTAGTTACTCAGTATCGTTGCTAATGCTATATATTCAGATTTTGACTCAAGGTTTTCATCTAACTTTAGAAATAATTCTAAGTGCTCATAAGGATAACGTCTCTCTCGAAAACAAAAAAGCCAGCGAGAGCTGGCCAAAGGTTACAACATACTACTCAGGAGAAGCGTTATTATTAGAAAGACTGCCTAAATGAAACCCAGTATGAGCGACCTCGGATATCATACAAATTGCCTTCATATCCACCATTAGAATTAAACGCAGGCTCTTCATCTGATATGTTATTTATACCTACAGAGATTCGGTTATTCCATGGTAAATCGTAACTGTAAGTCAAGTTATGATATAGCACTGAATCAATTTCAAACCATCGATCATCATCTGTTTTAGTATAGCCTCTTTGCTTATCAATATAATTCCCATAATAAGTTACAGAGTGCTCATCCAAGTTATAATTCAGAGTGATATTTATACGATCGTCTGGCGTTCCATCTCGTCCAGCAATATCCTTATCTAAAATCTGAACACCACCATCAGAAAACGTTCTTCGATACTTTAAATAATGAGTCCAGCCAATATCCACCCCAAAATCACCTATATCGGTTTCAAAATCAGCTGTAAAATTAAAATTGAGACCTGCACGCTCATTTAAACCTACATTGACGAACTCACTAACCACATGATCAATACGACCATTGCCTTTTCGTGTAACTGAAGTTCCGGGATATACAGTAGCGACTGGTGGGCATGCATTACCTAATTTTTTAGCTTCTTCACAAAGTTTTGCTTGCGTTTCAACTATCTCACTAGCATTAAGAGTTGTAATTAAATCTTCTGTATCCAATGTCCAATAGTCGAGGGTTAGACCTATTTCCTCACTCACATTCCAAGCCAAACCAAAGTTAAATGATGTTGAAGTTTCAGGTTTTAAATCTTTGTTACCCCCTGTACGAACTGGCGCATTTTCTTCTCTATCACAGCTATCAATTGGATCTCCGTTATCCAAGCAAGCAAGATAATTAGTTATATCATGATAACCTTCGGATGTTCCTTGATAAAGATTCGATAATGTCGGCGCTCTAAACCCTTTACCCCATGAGGTACGTATACCTAGTGAATCCAGCACTTGATAACGAACAGAAATCTGAGGGTTAAAGGTACTGCCAAAGTCCGAATAGTTATCATATCGACCAGCTAAATTGACCTCTAAGTCTTCAAGTAACGGCAAAGAGAATTCAAAGGAAGCCGCAGTGACATCACGCTCACCTTTGCCACCACTGCCTCCGTTGCCACCCGCAATTTTTCCTGCTTCAGCTAACGCATCCACTTTGGAGTCTAGAGATTCTTCTCGGTAATTAGCCCCAATATAAGCTTGAGCTTCACCACCAGGTAAATCGAACAAGCTAAAGGAGACACCACCGCTCAAATCTATATAGGTCGCCGTCATGCGCTTATCGTAATTGGCAGACGCACCAGCAGGCATTGGTGAATTAGGATCACGAGGATCCCAACCAACAAAGTCACCAGCACCATTGTTTGCATCATCGTCCCACTTACCCACTAAGTCAGTTGAAGCACCTCTAAGCAGATAACCTGTTCCCCATGTAAAATTCGTGTACTTGTTATAGTTCAACGATAAATCCCAATCCAGTGAATCGGTTGAGCCTTCTAGCCCAAATAAAAAGTCATAAATGCTATCGTGATGCTCTGCTACGCGGTTACCAGCAGTGTCGAATCTAAACCGCATTCCTGCATCGGGATCAGCTTTGAGTTCTCTTAACTTTATGCCTTCTGGAGTCGTATAAGCAGGAAGACCTTGGGGAATACTAATTCCTGCAGGTACCGGTGCCGAAACATCTAAGGTTTTATTTTTTGCCCAATAGGCACGAGCAGTAAATTCAACGTCTTTAAAAATATCATAGGTATAGTGAACCAATGTGTTACTTCTTCGTTGCCCCACTGAAGTGGCTGCTTGTCTGGTATAATCGTAAGCACATAAGGTATCTCCAGGGTAATTGCTATCATCTAGCACCCCGACAAAATCATCACCATAGACATCGCTACAAGTTTTATCAGTATTTTCAAACGGGTGTGACCAAACCCAGCCACCAGCGGCACCTTGTGTTATTACACGACCTGTTGGACTTAAGTTAGCCCAACCTTGGAAGTCCTTAGCATCACCTCCGTCTTTTATGAATGGACTCGTATATTTACGGTCTTTTTGAAGAATGGTGTCCAATTCATAGTGTTCAATAGTAAACACTAACTGACCTCTATCTGAATTTAAACCACCAGTGAATGCAAGACGATTTGAATCTGCTCCCTCTTGAGAAGGTCTAGTCATACTGGCGTCAAACTGAATCCCTTCGAAATCTTTTTTAAGAATTATGTTTATTACACCCGCGATTGCATCGGTACCATAAATGGCTGATGCACCATCTGAAAGTATTTCAACACGCTCCACGGCTGACATTGGGATCGTATTCAAGTTTGAAGCGCCACCGTTCAGTACAGGGGATTTCGCCATCCTCTTGCCATCAAGTAAAACCAGTGTATGAAATGATGAACTGCCCTTTAACTGAACTGTTGCCTGAGAGCCCCAACCATTATTTGAGCCGCCCCCCCAAGAACCAAACGAATTCAAGTTGGAGGCGCGCAGTGCATCACCAACTGTTTTAAAACCCTCCCGTTGAATTTCTTCAGCTGTGATTGTTGTAATTGGTACTGCACCATCCAGATCAATACGCTTAATTCGAGAACCAGTCACACTGATACGTTCGACTTCTTTATCAGCATCAGAGCTACTAGGATCAGTTTCCGCAGCGTAAGTTGGATTGAGAAAAGCGGCACTACAAGCCAGTGCGATTATTGATTGGTTAAATGTAGGTTTCATTGTTGTATCCCGTCCTTATAACTTTATTTTTTGAAGTTATTTCCGTCAGAGCTACAAGCAAACCACCACGCTAACTTGATAAAGCGAACCAGTTATAACATATATTTTATTTTGTATACAATATCCGCAGTGTAAATTAATGTAAAAAAAATAACCTCTCTACCGAAATAAAGAGGTTATTGTCTTGGAAAAAGTTTGAGGTTCTTGGGACTATTTAATCATCATCCGTTTCGCGATCCATATTTTCTGTATTCTCTAACCACAGTGCATTGATGATACCAAAGGCACAGGCCAGCAATACGCCTAAGATCCAACTGAAATACCACATAAGCTCCTCCTTTTTATCACCTAATACAAAGACGTTGAATTTTTTTCAATGTCAGTTCGAGTAATACGTCCAAACATCTTACTGTAAGTCCAAATGGTATAACCCAATACAATTGGAACCATAATTCCAGCCGCAATAGTCATGATGGTTAATGTCATCTGGCTTGCGGTCGCATCCCACATTGTAAGACTGTAATTTGGCATAAGTGATGAAGGCATAACAAACGGAAACATCGCTGATCCGCAGGTCAAAATCACCATGGCAACCGTTAATGAACTGGTAAAGAAAGCAAAACCACTTCGATTCAACTTACTGAACAATATGGTTAATAAAGGCAATGCCAACCCTAAGATTGGAAACATTTTTGTTATTGGATAAAGTTCATAATTATTGAGCCATGCTCCAGCTTCAACCACGACTTGCTTTAAACGAGGATCGGATACACCTTCTGGGGATAATCCTGCTTTAACCACATAGCCATCAAAACCATTAAGTAGCCACCAACCAGCTCCTGCAAATGCGATAAAAAATACTATTGAGCTAAGTAAGGCTGCGACTTCTGACTTACTTCTAAGATGGCCATCCGTTTTCATTTGTAACCAAGTAGCACCTTGAGTGACAAACATACTGACACAAACAATGCCTGCAAGAATGCCAAATGGATTTAATAATCCCCAAAAACTACCATGATAAGTGGCGCGCAAATATTCATCAAACGTAAACGGGACACCCTGCAATAAATTACCAAAAGCTACGCCAATAATAAGCGGTGGAACAAAACCACCGACAAACAGTGCCCAGTCCCAAATCGAACGCCAGCGTGGGTCTTCAATTTTAGAGCGATAATCAAACCCCACTGGACGTAAATACAGGGCAAACAACACCAGCATCATTGCAATGTAAAATCCTGAAAACGCTACGGCATAGACCATAGGCCAAGCCGCAAATAAGGCACCTGCGCCAGTGATCAACCAAACTTGGTTACCATCCCAATGAGGCGCTACGGTATTTATCATCACTCGTCTTTCAGTATCATCACGACCAATGATTGTCAGCAAAGCTCCGACACCCATGTCAAAACCATCTGTCACCGCAAACCCAATAAACAAGACTCCGATCAATCCCCACCAGATCAGGCGTAATAGTTCATAATCAAACATAATCTTTCTCCTGCTGATCTTGGGTTTCAAAATGATATCGACCTGTTTTCAGGCTACTTGGTCCTTTTAGAATGAATTTACGCATCAAGAACACTTCTACCACCAGCAAAATGGTATAGAACACGGTAATGGTGATGATACTGAACCAAATATCGCTTGGGTTAAGCGAAGACGCCGACATATGGGTCGGTAAAATACCTGAGATAGTCCATGGCTGACGTCCGTATTCCGCCACAAACCAACCCGCTTCAATCGCAATCCAAGGTAAAGGCAAACTGTATAATGCCGCTTTAAGTACCCACTTTTTCTCTGAAATTTTATGCTTGGTGCTTTGCCAAAATGCCGCCATAAATACAAAAAGCATAATAACGCCAAGCCCCACCATCACTCGGAAACTCCAAAATATCGGAGCGACTTTAGGAATACTGTCTCTGGTTGCAGCTTGAATTTGCTCTTCTGTCGCATCAGTGACTTTGTCGGTAAAGCGTTTAAGCAATAAGCCGTAGCCCAAATCGCCTTTCACTTCATTAAAGGCTTTGACGGTTTCAGGCGAACGGTCACCATTACGAATTTTTTCTAGCAACCCATAGGCTTTCATACCAATCCTAATTCGATGCTCATGCTCTTTCATGAGATCTTTTAATCCCGTCACTTCCTCGGTAATACTGCGGGTAGCGATGATCCCCATGAGATAAGGAATTTTTACTGCATAGTCGGTTTCTTGTTTCTCTTGGTTAGGAATACCAACCACAGTGAAATCCGCAGGAGGAGTATCGGTGTGCCATTCAGACTCAATAGCGGCCAACTTCACTCGCTGTACCTCACCCACCTTATAACCTGATTCATCACCAAGCACGATCACCGACAAAATCGACGCCATACCGAAGCTGGCCGCAATGGCAAACGAGCGTCGAGCAAAAGGTAGATCGCGTTTTTTGAGAATGTAATAAGAACTGATGGCAAGCACGAACATCGCACCTGTGACATAACCCGCCGCCACAGTGTGAACAAATTTCACTTGAGCAACAGGGTTGAAAATCACTTCTGCAAAGTTAGTCATTTCCATTCGCATGGTTTCAAAATTGAATACTGAACCGACAGGGTTTTGCATCCAACCATTGGCAATCAAAATCCACAACGCGGATAAATTAGTACCCAACGCCATTAGCCATGTGGCAGCTAAGTGTTGACGTTTACTAAAGCGCTCCCACCCGAAAAAGAACATCCCCACAAAAGTTGACTCTAAAAAGAACGCCATTAAGCCTTCAAGGGCTAACGGAGCACCAAAAATATCGCCAACGTAGTGAGAATAATATGACCAATTAGTTCCGAACTGGAACTCCATGGCAATCCCTGTTGTTACCCCTAACGCAAAGTTAATTCCAAATAACTTACCCCAAAATTTGGTCATGTCGCGATAGACGGTTTTATCCGTCATCACATACAAGGATTCCATAATGGCTAAGATAAATGAAAGACCTAATGTCAAAGGGACAAACAGAAAGTGATACATAGCAGTCATGGCAAACTGCCAACGAGAAAGCTCGACAACTTCATCAAGGATCATTGATAACTCCTGTTCCTAAATACCAATCTGTATTGGAAAAGAAACATCAGCAGATGTTAGATTTTGCTCATCATACGCCTATTTTCAAGTTTAAAAAACCAACAAAAACAAAAATGCATTTACGATAATTCACTATTTTTAAAAGCAATTTATCTTTAAATCATTCATAAATGAATTTTTTACAGCTAAATACTGAGATGCAAAAGCAAACTGTCAAATACACAATACAGAATGACACCCTACGTTTAAGGGTTGTTCATTTCTTATGAAAATACGTTTGATTCTTAAATGTAGATTAGATAAAAAAGTCTGCAGATAACTTTTAACTCTTCGGGTTTAGAATTAATCACTTACTATTAATAACATTGGTTTTCATAAGAAAGTGACCACTGCAAAGTACTGAATCATAGTAAATAAGTCTTCATCTATTCAGCAACTTAATTTCATGTGACATCGTTATAATTTAATCAAAGTGAATTTAATTGGGTAAAGAGTTATGTCTCTAGTACAAGATTCTCCAATCTCTGTTGATGCCTATTGGTCGAGTGAACCTGATCGAGAGTTTGTAGGCAGTATGAGATCAGATCAACTGAAACCGGCATTTAAAAAACTCAAAGATACCTCAGAAGTAAAAGTCACCTTTAACGTGATATATGAACGCTTTAATCAGTCTGAGAAGCGGATAGAGGATCGTAAAATTGAAAAAGTATATTTGCTGAAACAGGTAGATAACAAAATCACTTTCCATGAGATTACTCCATCGTCTGCGACAGCAGACGCTCCATTTAAAGCTGGAGCAACAGAAGTAGTTAATGAAAAATTTACAGTCTGGCAAACACACACAAAAAAAACAGCACAACTTTTACGCGAAGAACCGGAGTTAGGTAGTCGCTTTATGAAGCTTGCTTCTGAAGAAGTTTTAAGGTTTAGTCACTGTTTAGACCGCTATTTATATGAACACGTTAAATATTTGCCTTGGACTGAGCCAGTCGGATTAGAACCCATTCAGGTACGCAGTTGCCAAAATCAGTTCAAAACATTGTCATCGCAACTATGGAGTCGTGACGTAAAAGTTGATATCGATTGGATTAATTCATCAGCTGAGTTGTTACCTAAAGCCATCGAGATTTTTCTCTCAGCCCTCATCGATCTACCGCAAAGACAGCAAACAGCGCTTGCCGAAGTTCTAACAATGCTATTAAAGTTAGAGCATACAATGAACTTAGACGAGAAATCGGCTGATGATGCAGTATCAATTAAGCTAAATAAACTGATTGAGTCATGTAAGCAAGCTGAAAAAAAAGTCGAAAAGGTATATTCCCAACATGCTCAAAAAAACATTTTAAACAATCGTTAACTTAAGGGGCGTTCCCAATTAAAGACTTTTTGATTTGTTACATCAAAACTGCTTTAGCAAACTGACATAAATAAGATACAACTGATAAATATCCTGTAACTTTGCACGCTCATTAACCTGATGAATGGTTCGATTAGGCAAGCCTAATTCTAATACTTGGCAATGATCTGATGCGATAAAGCGACCATCAGAAGTACCGCCTGACGTAGACAACCTTGGATAACAAGAGGTTACGCTATGTACTGCTCGCTCCGCCATAGCAATTAGGCTTGATGCTTGTTCATTTCTAGTAAAATACGGCAAGCAGTGACGCTCCCACTCTATCTCTAGTTGTTTAAGTGCTTTTTTGGAAATCGGAAGCTTCTGCAAACAATCCATGATCTTTTGCTCGATTTGAGCCAGAGTATATCGATGGCTATAGCGAACGTTAAAGCAAATTTCACAACGACCTGGCACAATATTGTCCGTAAAATCCCCAGAGTTAACATAAGTCACTTGTAAACTGGTACCAGGGAAATCATCACTGCCTTTATCCCAGCTCATTTCCTCTAATGCATTAATGATAACGGAAGCTAAATGAATGGCATTACGACTGTGCCCTGCATACGCCACATGACCTTGCTTACCTCGCACCACCATCTTGCCTGAAATCGCACCGCGACGACCAATTTTAATCACATCACCACTGATGTTGTCGCTGGTTGGCTCTCCCACTAAGCAGTAATCCGGCATAGCTTGTCGGCCTAATAACTTTTCCACTATGGTACGAGTACCATAGTCAGCTTCACCTTCCTCATCACTGGTGATCAACCATTGCCAGCATGTTTTAGGTTGATACCCTTCAGCCAATACATCTTCCATCGCCGCCATCATTACGGCTAAGGCCGACTTCATATCAACGGCACCACGACCAATTAAGGTTTCATCAACAATTTCAGCGTCAAAAGGTGGGACTTGCCATAAGTGAGGTTCTGATGCTGGCACAACATCCGTATGCCCAGCAAAAGCAAAACGGGTATCTGACAGCCCTTTTCTCTCAGCAATTAAATTCGACACATCATGATCTTGAAACCGTTCAACAGTAAAACCGAGTGCCTCAAGTTTCTCTTGAAGCCAAGTTTGACAACCTGCGTCTTCAGGGGTTACCGAGCGTTTACGGATCAGCTCTTGGGTGTATTTAATCGCTTTATGTTCGGCAAGCTGAGATAGCTCAAGGGAGGATAACTGATTATCTGATTGTGTTTGCAAAGGTGTCGCGAATGGCATGCACTGACTCCAAACCTATGTCATTTCATCATCAAAAGTATAGTGACTATTGAGCCTTTTATTAATGACAATTGAATGACAACAGGTTTAAAGCTGGATTAATCAGGCTTAAACACGCCAATCACTTGTCCTGAGGCTTGTTTTTGTACTTTTTGCTCTGTTTGTTGTTCACGATAATCACACTCAACACATTCAACCGTTTCAATGTTATTTTCTTTAAACAACACAATACTATCTTGAGTATGGCATTTCGGACATTTAGCACCAGCAACGAAGCGTTTTTTTATTTTAGTCATGGTTTCCATGGTAACGATTTACGGCTTTTAACTATTTTACGCTAAATTAACGTTGAAAGTGAGTCATATAGCTTAATCAACATAAAATGACATTCTCAGAGCTTTCTGTGGGGGCACAATTTGAGGCGCATCAATGCAATAATGTAGATACCTTATAAATTGATGTAACAAAAAAGTGTGCCCCCACAGAAGCTCCTTACAGGCTGGTTTAAAAGAAATTTATGCTGCGTTAAATTGACTCAACGTAGAGCAACTATGTCCTCATCAATTTGCCTTGCCTAAATTTCTTTTAATTCCAGCTGAGTGCGTCATTTTATATTGATTTAGCTATAAGCGTATATCTGCTAGAATCCCCTTTTTATGATTTTTCTGTAGATTCGATGATTTCCATATCCCAAGCACAGCTTATTCGTGGCAGCAAAACCTTACTTGATGAGGCATCTTTAACCATCTATCCCGGCCACAAAGTTGGACTCGTCGGTGCTAATGGCACAGGAAAATCTTCTTTACTTGCACTGATTCAAGGCAAGCTGACCTTAGATAAAGGTGACTTTTCTCTACCAACAGGTTGGCAAATTGCCTCAGTAGCCCAAGAAACCCCTGCACTTGAAAAAAGCGCTTTAGAATATGTTCTCGATGGTGATCAAGAGTATCGCCAATTAGAGGCTGAATTAGAGCAAGCTCAAGCTAAAGACGATGGTCATAAAATTGCCGATATTCATGGCAAACTCGAAGCCATTGGTGGCTACAGTATTAAAGCCAGAGCAGGTTCATTATTGGCTGGTCTGGGTTTTAGTCAAGACAAGCATACTCATAGTGTAAAGCAATTTTCTGGTGGTTGGCGTATGCGCCTTAACCTAGCGCAAGCGCTATTGTGTCGCTCTGATTTATTGTTACTCGATGAGCCAACCAACCACTTGGATTTAGATACCACCTATTGGTTGGAGTCTTGGATAAAGAGTTATCAAGGTACATTAATACTTATCAGTCATGACCGAGACTTTATTGATGAAATCGTCGATGAGGTCGTGCATGTTGAACAACAAAAACTCAATTTCTACTCAGGTAACTACACAAGCTTTGAGCGTGTACGTGCTGAACGCATGGCGCAACAACAAATCGCTTATGAGAAGCAACAAGTTGAGCGCGCTCATATGCAAAAATTTGTTGACCGTTTTCGCTATAAAGCCAGCAAAGCCAAACAAGCACAAAGCCGATTAAAAGCCTTAGAGCGAATGACAGAATTACTGCCATCCCACGCTGACAGTCAATTTTCAATGGCCTTCCGTGAGCCAGAAAGCTTGCCGAATCCATTAGTGACGATGGAGCAAGTGCAAGTCGGCTACGATGAGACCATAATTCTAAAATCCGTTAAACTCAATCTGGTTCCCGGTGCTCGTATCGGCTTACTAGGTCGAAATGGTGCAGGTAAATCCACTTTGATCAAATTGCTGTCTGGCGAACTCGGTCCGATGTCAGGCAAATACCAAACCAATAGCGGTCTTAAAATTGGCTACTTTGCTCAGCATCAAATTGAATTTTTGTCATTAGATGACAGCCCATTAATGCACCTGCAACGCTTATCCCCTGATGCCAAAGAGCTGGATTTAAGAAACTTTCTAGGTGGGTTTGGTTTCAATGGCGATATGGCTCTTGATCCTGTCCGTCCGTTTTCAGGTGGTGAGAAAGCACGCTTAGTACTGGCCTTGTTAGTATGGCAACGCCCAAACTTATTATTGTTAGATGAACCCACCAACCACCTTGATTTAGAAATGCGTCATGCACTAACGGTTGCTTTACAAGGTTTTGAAGGCGCGATGGTGATCGTATCGCACGATAGGCACTTATTACGCTTAACCTGTGATGATTATTATTTAGTGGATAACCAACAAGTACAATCATTCAGTGGCGACTTAGCGGATTATCACCAATGGTTATTAACCTCACAAAAAGCCAACACGTCAGCTTCCAGTAATGCCGCAACAGAAGATAAAAAAGAGCGTAAGCGTCGTCAAGCGGAGCTTAGAAACCGCTTATCGCCATTAAAGAAGCAACAAACGAAACTGGAAAAGCAACAAGAGAGAGCCAGTTCACGTTTAGCAGAAATTGAAGAAATTCTTGGTGATATGAGTCTTTACGAGGATGATAATAAAGATAAACTTACTTCTATACTCAATGAGCGAACCGAACTCACCCAAACGTTAGAAAATAGCGAAATGGAGTGGCTTGAACTTCAAGAGCAAATCGAAGAAGTTGAAGCTAGCCATTAATGGATAAAGAGTTAAGGAATAAAACGATGGTATGGAAGCACGACGAAGCATGGTCATGGTGCGATCAATTCTACTTCAAGCAGCAATCTGTTTGCTTAGAGCTGCAAGATACCGCTGGATTAAACATTAATCTCCTACTTTTAGCTCAGTATTTAGATTCTAATACTGGGTATTGTTTGAGTAAGCAAGATTTCCAAACCCTCATCGATAGCATTTCAGCATGGGAACGCAAAATCGTTATCCCTTACAGAAAATTAAGAAAGCTTGCCAAATCAATGGTTGATGAAGCTGAATACCACAAAATGCTCGATTTAGAACTCACCATGGAACGTAAAACTCAACGACTCATCTCAAACACGATGCGCACTATTCAAGGCAGTGGAACAGGTTCTAACCTCGCTAATTTTTTGCAAATCTATTCTCTGTCTACTTCTGATATACACTGGAATTAACGCCCAAAGGAAGACTTCAGTTGCCAATCACAATGTCTAAATTTCGCCCTCCTCGTTGGGCAAGAAGCCCTCATGTTCAAACCATATTACCAGTTTTGACCAAGGTGAAACTACCGCCACTACAACGGGAACGCCTCACACTTAATGATGGTGATTTTATAGATTTAGATTGGCTTGGCACGCCACAAAAAGATCAGCCGATTGTAGTGATATTACATGGTTTGGAGGGCAGCAGTGACTCACATTATGTTAGACGTTTACTCAATAGCTGCCAGCAATCTGGATTAGCGGCCGTAGTCCATCATCACCGAAGCTGCTCTGGAGAACAAAACGTCTTACCAAGAAGCTATCACAGCGGTGATACTGTTGATATTGCCCACATGTTCACCAAGTTAAAAGCGCAGTTCCCGGACTCGCCCTTATTTGCGGTTGGCTATAGCTTGGGTGGTAACATGCTAGCGAAATACTTAGGGGAACAGCAGCAACAAAGCTTGATTGACCGTGCGGTTGTTGTTTCAGCTCCCTTACAACTCAGTGCTTGTGCAAAACGATTAGAAAAAGGGTTTTCAAGAATTTACCAAAGCCATTTAATCAAACAGCTCAAAGGCAAGCTTATCAAAAAGATTGAAACACCTGCATTCAAAGATAAAATGCCGGTGACCAAAGAGCGAGTTCCATCTCTTAACAGCTTTTACGAATTTGATGACAAAGTCACCGCACCACTTCATGGGTTTAAAGGTGTCGATGATTACTACCTTAGAGCAAGTGGATTGCCTTATTTAGCCACCATCAGCGTTCCTACTTTGATCCTTCATGCCAAAGATGATCCGTTTATGACAGATCAAGTGATCCCTAAAGCCGAACATCTATCTGACTCTGTTCAATATGAGCTTACCTTACGAGGTGGGCATGTTGGGTTTATCAATGGCGGAACACTGCGAAAGCCTGAGTATTATCTTGAGCCTCGGATTTTGGGCTTTCTTCTTTCCAAATAAGAGCAGACTATTCATCGCCCAATACTGTAATTTTATCAACCAACGCATTGGGTAGAACCACTGAATGTAAAGTATCAAATTTTAACTATACTGATGTAGGATTTTTCTGTCATAAAGAAAGGATGCAATATGTTCAAGAAATTCATGTTGGCCACAGTATTAATAGCAACTCCTTTTGTTTCGTTTGCTAAGTGGGAAACAGGTATTCACTACGTAAACGTAATGAATGATGATGCAGATAGTGATTTTTCGATTAATGGTATTGAAGCCGAACTAGGCTATCAATTCATGTTAAACCAACGCTTTTCTTTAACACCAAATATTCGTTTAGGTACTGGGATCAGCGGTGATAAAATCAATTATCAAGGTGTAAGATACGATCTTGACTTAGACCGTTACTTTATGGCCACTCTTCGTGGGACTTATCATTTTGAAAATGGCTTTCAATTATTTTTACAGCCCAATTACGTCAATATTGATGGTGATGCCAAAGTAGAACCAAGCCGAGTAAAAATATACTCTGATAGCGAGTGGGAGTTTGGTTGGGGAGCCGGTGCTGGCTATCAAATTTCTGATAACATATCAGCTGATGTTTCCTATGAATGGTTTGATGATTATCGCCAATTAACTTTAGGCTTTCATTATCATTTCTAAATCCGCACAGGATATAAAAATAGCATGGTTCTCTATTGATATAGATAAATCAATAGCATTAGAGAATCATGCTATACACTAATCTGGCCTACACACCCTTTTTATTTCTGGTTATGTTACTCTTATAAAATTAATCAAATTACAACAATTTATGCCATGTTAATCCCCTTTACCTCACTACTCAGTCTGCCAAAAGAAACGCTCGATAATTTAATCAAAGAGCATCTTTTCAGCCAAATTGAGGACGGGGGGTTTGATAACACAAGCGAGAGCCACCTTAATGAAGCAATAAACCTGTGCCGCCAACAATTACAGCAAGGAATACTCATGGTGGAATACAGTGAGGATGACGAAAGTTTTGCTATTCGTCATAAGGATCAAATAACAATTAAACCTTAACGTGTGCTTATGACTAAGATAATAAGTAAACGTTAAATGAACAGTCGGGTAATACTATGTCTGCTAAACATCCTATTATTGCGGTAACAGGCTCTTCAGGTGCCGGAACCACTACCAGTACAGAAGCTTTTACCCAGATCTTTCGTCAACTCAATATCAATGCAGCCTTTATTGAAGGCGACAGCTTCCATCGCTACACACGTGCAGAAATGGAAGTCATGATCCGTAAAGCACAAGAAGAAAATAAAAACATCAGCTACTTTGGCCCCGAAGCTAATGATTTTGCTCGCTTAGAACAATGTTTTGCTCAATATAGCTCCAGCGGTCAAGGAGAAACTCGAGACTATCTGCATACTTTTGATGAAGCCGTACCCTTTAACCAAATGCCCGGCACTTTCACTCCATGGCGTTCTCTGCCTGACAATACCGATATGCTTTATTATGAGGGGCTACACGGTGGGGTGATAACCAAAGACGTCAATGTAGTTAAGCATGTAGATTTATTGATAGGTATGGTGCCCATCGTTAACCTTGAGTGGATACAAAAAATCGTTCGTGATACCAATGACAGAGGCCATAGTCGAGAGAAAGTGATGGACTCCATCACTCGCAGTATGGATGATTACGTCAATCACATCACCCCACAATTTTCTCGTACTCATATAAACTTTCAGCGAGTTCCAACCGTAGACACCTCAAATCCTTTCATTGCTAAAAACATTCCAAGTCTTGATGAAAGCTTTGTAGTGATACACTTCTACGGAATGGAAAATACGAATTTCCCTTATTATTTGCAAATGCTGCAAGGCTCATTTATGTCACGAGCGGATACCATAGTGGTACCAGGCGGAAAAATGTTATTAGCGATGGAGATCATTCTCACACCGCTAATTCAAAAATTGCTAGAAAAGAGAAATAAGCTGATTAAAGGTGAACAAGAATAGGTCTAGAGCGTGCTCTAATCAAACACATAAGGGCAGCCACCAAATTGATTCACTTTTTCATCCCAACGGCGCACATCTTGAGCACGTCGCCAACGACGATGAAAAAACTCCATTAAACAGTTGCCTTTGTCCGTTTTAATAAGGATCTTATCAAACTCTTTTACTTTACTATATTCTGGATAAGTATCCGTCATCCCCCAAGTCAGGCCGCCATTTTCTTTTGCATATTTCAGCCAAAAAGATTCCACGCCTAACCACTTTTGGCTACTTGCATCCCACATCTGCATCGTACCATTGGAAAGCTCTCTAACTTTACCGTTATGAGGAGCCGCATTGGCTACAGAGGTCAAGCTCATTGAAGCACTTAACAGCAATAATCCTAGCCATTTTTTCATAGTATCTCCCGCCTCTCATTCACGTTATGGAAGTTCAAGCACCTCACGATAAGGTTGCTTGTTTTTATACAAAGATAATCGCTTGATTAAACCGTCTAAGTCCGTTTTTTCTTTCGTTTTTTGTAAACTGGCTATCGCTTGCCTTTGGTAAGTCACGGCTTTATCAAACTCCCCTGCTTCGGCATAGGCTGCTGCAAGGTTATCTAACACCACGAAGTCATTGGGGTAACGCTTATTTAGTTCTAATCCAAGCTTTATGGCTTGTTTGGCATTACGGGCACCTTTATCCGGACAAGTTGACCATACCCATACGGCATTTGATTTGGCATTTTTGTCGCCTGCAGATAAGAATTCATCGGCGGCTTTTGAGCAGTTTCGCTGAACGCCGTCTCCGCCAACGGCGTAAATAAACCCTAAACGGAAGTGAGTATATGGGTTTAGATGCTTTGAATACCATTTTTGAGCTAAGCTTAAATCACGCTTTACAAGCTTGCCATCAAAAGCCAAGTCCGCCACTGTTTTTTGTGCTTTTTCATGCCCATGTTCTGCGGCTTTTTTCAGCCATTTGAAACCACGCTCCACATCTTTTGGCAAATACTTGCCGGAAAGGAGTAGCAAACCGTAAGCATATTCTGCATCTTTATTACCTTGCTCAGCATTTAATTGAATCATGGCGACACGAGTTAAGACTCGCTCTTGCTCAGGCTGAGGTATAGGAAAAGCAAAACTTGCGGTTGAAAACACAGCTATTATCAAAAGAGCAATAACGCGCACAAAGAAAATCCTTATATTTTAGGTAATAAAGCAAATAGGCCAACAGGAATAATAAACCGATTAAAACACATTTGGCTAGAGGCCATTCTAGAAAACGCTCACGACTTCTGAAAAGCAGCGATTAATGTTATATTGACACTCACATTCAAAATCAATTGCATGACAATTAATTTCATCTCAACTGAAAGTAACTGTAATGTAACTTACAGAAAATCATTCATTAACTTAAAGAATCAAGCTGAATAAAGCAGATCATTTTTTAAAACAAGCACTTTACAGAATACCTTTCTACAAACGGCTCAAGATTAATGATCTTTATCAAAGTTTTGTTCAAATTGATCGTTTACATTAGTATGTAATTATTTTACAAAACTTTAATTTTCATCCGATAGAGGAAGTTAGCATGGCTCTAATTGGTAAACCAAAACCAGATCCAACTTTAGAATGGTTCTTGTCTCATTGTCATATTCACAAATACCCAGCCAAGAGTACTCTGATCCACGCAGGTGAAACTTCAGACACTTTATACTACATCGTTAAAGGTAGTGTGGCTGTGCTTATCAAAGATGAAGAAGGTAAGGAAATGATCTTATCTTATCTTAATCAAGGTGACTTTATCGGTGAGTTAGGGCTATTTGAAGAACAAGCTGAACGTACCGCTTGGGTTCGCGCTAAACAAGCGTGTGAAATTGCTGAGATTTCATATAAAAAATTCAAGCAGCTAATTCAAGTTAACCCTGAAATCTTAATGAAGCTGGCTCAGCAAATGGCTTATCGCTTACAAAGTACTAGCCAAAAAGTGGGTGACTTAGCTTTCTTGGATGTTGCTGGTCGCATTGCACAAACGCTATTACATTTAGCTAAACAACCTGATGCTATGACCCACCCTGACGGGATGCAAATTAAGATCACTCGTCAGGAAATCGGCCAGATTGTAGGTTGCTCACGCGAAACCGTTGGTCGTATTTTAAAAATGCTTGAAGAGCAAAATCTTATTCAAGCTCATGGTAAAACTATCGTGGTGTATGGTACTCGCTAACCCCCTTGCAATAGCGTTCAATAAAAGGCCAGTTTATCTGGCCTTTTTTAACCACACATCACGTGAGTTTAATAGCCCTGCAATAACAACCAGCAGTAATCCTAATCCATAGGCAGGCAAAAATGGATCGTTAAAGATCAAGTATAAATAGAGCGCAGACAACACTGGCGTGAAAAAAATAAACGGCGCTAAAAAAGAAGCCTCAGTCTGTCTTAATGCCCATAACCATAAAAGATCGGAAAAACCATTCAGTATCAATCCAGTGAAAATGACCACTGACCAATCTTTTTCTGAAGGATAAACGACACCTCCACTCATCATCATAGAGATGAAAGCACAAACGGTCGCAATTCCAAAGAAAACCACAAACATACTGCTAGGTTCCACCTTCATCTGTTTCATAAAGGTGTTAAACAATGCAAAACTTATCGCAGCAATAACAACAGAAAGCAATACCCAAGGCTGGTCAATCGTAAAGCCTGACAATGAGCCTTTAGAGATCACCACAAACACAGCAATTGCCCCGAGTACAGTTGACAACCCTTTTCGCCAATGCAAAGACTCTTTGAATAGCGCAATAGAAAACAAAGACATAATCATCGGCCAAGTATATTGAATGATCATCACTTGCATACTATTAGCATGTGCATAGCCATTAAAGATAAGTAAATAATAGAGGTAGCCACCAAGAAAGCTTAACCCAGTCACTTGAAACCATTCTTTACGGCTATAACCCCTTAGGTGATATAACGTGCCTTTAAAGTAACAATAAACAGCCATGCCTATAGTCGACACGAGGCTCACCCAAAATAAAAATTGAAAGCGATTGAGGTGACTTTGACCAATACGTGATACCACAGCAATAAAGCCCCAAAGACTCACACAGGCAATTGCGGCAAGCATACTTTTTAGCTGTGATGACATGGCTATAAATCGTTGATGAATTGTTAATATATTTTAGACAAATGTTGTTTAACTAACGCTGAATACTAGATGAATTTTTCGTCATTCTTAGCTTTAAATGAGTATGATGCTATTAAGAAAAAATTGCTTTAAGAGGACAACATGAGTTTTCTATGTCAGATACAAGACTACGCTAATTTTTATGTGTGGAACCTGGGTACTCTCAGCCCTCATCGTGCAGCAGAAAGTGGTGACACATTTTCGGTGAACCAACACCTTCGTTGGGGTCGTAAAATTGATACGTGTTACTCAAAATATGATGAAACCCTTCTAATGGTTGCCGTCAGGAAAGATGACACGAATATGTTGAAATTCCTATTGCGAAAAGGTGCTGATAAAAACGTAAAAAATAGCCAAGGAAAGACAGCTGTGGATTTTTGTACTAAACACACCAAAGCATCTAAAGCTATATCAAATATTCTAAAACCTGAAGGCACCACGTCAGTTAGCACCTTCAGTAAACAAACGCTTTAATCGTTCACATTGGTGCTTTCAAAAATCTTATCGGCTGAGGCTGCTACAAAACCGGTATAAAGCTCACCATCAGCCTTAGGGTAACGAATCGCAAATTCGTAAAAACAGCTTGGAATTTCAACGGTTTTATCTGCAAACTCAAGCTGAATTTTATCGGCCATAGTTGAAGACTGCTCTAGTAATACTTCTGGAGAGCCTTTAACTTCGCCACCCACGCTGTTCAAGGTAAAGCCATTGTTTTTAAGGGCTTGGTTAACCTCAACAATGGTTTCAAAATCAGGTAAGTGATTAATAGAAACTGTAAAGTGGTTTGCACGATAACCAAACGCTGATACCCATGCCGCATATTCACTTTCTTCTAATAGACGAGAGTAAGTAGCAAAATCAACTTTCCAGTGAGTACCTGAGTATAAGAAGTTTTCAGCAGTCGTTGCCGCTTCATCAACTTGCTCTACAAGGCCATGGATGATGTCTTGAACGTCTTGGCTAAATTCTTCAACTAAAAGCTCTGAAATGAACACCTTAGGTTGAGTTGAATCAGGGTGTTCAAAATGCTTTGCTTTCAGCTTCTTTTTCTCAAAAGCATAATCACCACATACAACATAACCTAGCTCAAGTAAGTGCTTAGCCAATACGTCTAAGTTTACTTTGGCAATGTTGAACGTACGAAATGCAACGTGATCGTTAATAATCACTTCACCTTTACCCAGTAATTGCTGAACTTGTGCAGCAGAAGGAGTCATTTCGATATAGTCTTGCCATAGAGCATCAAATAGTGCATTTACGTCAGTATGCATCTGTATATTCCTTATAAAAAAGCGAGCCAATCGCTCGCTTAATCCAATTTAAAGTTTTAGACCCGGACTTAACGCTGCCGGTAAGCTAACCGCGTCTGCTTCAACAGAAGCTACAGGATATGCACAGTAATCAGCCGCATAAAATGCGCTTGCTCTGTGGTTGCCTGAAGCACCAACACCACCAAATGGCGCAGCGCCTGAAGCACCTGTAATTTGTTTATTCCAGTTCACAATACCCGCTCGAATACGAGCAAGGAAATAATCGTAATCTTCGCGACTATCGGCTAATAAGCCTGCTGATAAGCCATAACGAGTATTGTTAGCCAATTCTATCGCTTGATCAAAATCTTGATAACGAACTACTTGCAGTAATGGACCAAAGTATTCTTCATCTGGTAACTGAGGAATGTTGGTTACATCAATTAAACCAGGAGATACCAAACCAGTTCCGGCTTCCATATGAGTTAGCTCAACCAATGACTTGCCACCTAAAGCAATTAAATCAGCTTGTGCTTTTACCATGCCTTTAGCAGCGGTTTCAGAAATCATAGATGCCATGAACGGCTGAGGCTGTGCATTCCAAGGAGCAACGTGGATCTCGTTAACAGCGCCAACAAGACCTTCAATAAGCTTGTCACCAGCAGCGCCTTTTTGAACGTATAAGCGACGCGCACAAGTACAACGTTGACCAGCTGAGATATAAGCCGACTGTAGAATTTCGTGAATTGCCGCTTTGGTATCTTCAACATCTTTAACGATAAGTGGGTTATTTCCGCCCATTTCTAACGCTAAGATCTTGCCCGGATCGCCAGCAAACTGCTCATGCAGAATGTGACCTGTGCGAGATGAACCAGTGAAGAACAAACCATCAAGCTGCGGGTGAGAAGCCAGAGCTTTACCTGTTTCAACTTCACCTTGAACTAGGTTAATTACGCCTGCTGGTAAACCGGCTTTTTCCCATAGCTGAAGCATAAGCTCTGCAACTTTAGGCGTTAGCTCAGATGGCTTAAATATAACGGTGTTACCAGCAATCAATGCTGGAACAATGTGGCCATTAGGCAAGTGACCAGGGAAGTTATATGGACCAAATACCCCAACAACACCGTGAGGCTTGTGACGTAGCACAGCACGACCCGCAGGCATTTCGTTTTCAGAAGTACCGGTACGCTTATGATAAGCGCTAACAGATAGCCCAATTTTACCAATCATGGCACCTGCTTCAGTCGCAGTTTCCCATTGTGGCTTACCGGTTTCTTGAGCGATGGTTTCCGCCATTAGGTCTTTATTTGCTTCAAGCTGGGCTTTATAAGCTTCGATAATTTCAATGCGCTTATCAAAACCTAACATGAACCAATCAAACTGTACTTTACGTGCTGCCATTACCGCAGTATCAACTTGCTCTGGCGTCGCACTGATACCATTCCAAATGCTTTCTTGGTTGGCAGGGTTGGTTGAGGTCATAGTATGACCGGCGCCAGCAACCCACTGGCCATTAATAAACTGTGTCATTTTTTAATCTCTACATTGCCAGAAGACGAACTTTCTCGCCCTCTGCTACCATCAAGGCATCGGCTATTTCTGGAGTTACCGTTATTTCATCACTGCCATCAGTAATGACTAGGCTCGCTTGAATGGCTCTAAAGTCAGCAAGGCGAGTATTGGCAACAATCATTTTGTTTCCGTTTTCTGGTAACGCTTGGCTGATTTTTACCGTATAGGCTTGACTATCACGAACACCGCGAATGTTTTCTATGTCGCACTCAACCGTTGGGCCACCATCGAAAATATCGACATAACCACGACAAGTAAAACCTTCGCTTTCAAGCAATTTGAGTGCAGGAAGCGTGCTGGCGTGGACTTCTTTAATTACCGATCTTGCTTCTTCTGATAACAAACAAGTATAAATTGGGTTTCTTGGCATCATTTCAGCCATAAAGCCTTTTTGGCCTAGACCCGACAGGTAATCCGCTTTAATAAAGTCGATACCAATGAAGAACTTTTGGAGCCAAGCATAGAATGGCGATTCACCGTTTGCATCTGAAACACCACGCATTTCAGCAATTACAGGACTTCCAAAACGATCTTTATTTTCAGCTAAAAACAAAAATCGGCAACGAGACAGTAAGCGCCCATTGTTATCTTTACGATAATTCTCTCGCAAGAAAAGGCTACATAACTCAGCGGCACCTGTGTAATCGTGGCATAAGGTTAAAGTTTCAACTTCATTGCGAACACCAATCTGCTCAGAATGATAAACCTCTGTACCTAAACGGTAATGATAAAAAGCATCCACTAGACCTACAGCGGCTTCAATGGCTGTCGTACCAACAATCTCACCCGTTTCAGTATCTTCTAATACCAGAAAATATACTTCATCATGTGGTTTACCAGCAGGCTTTTTAAATGAAGCTTCTGCACGGGCAATTTTTTGCCTCAGTAATTCTTCGTTAACGGGAAGAGAAGTGAATCCGTGACCAGACTCAATCGCGATTTGCATTAACGCATCAAGATCACTGCTACGGATAGGACGAATGACTAACATGGTTTCAAATTCCTTAACATAACGAAACAGGCACCAATGGGTGCCTGATTAGAGCTGCTTAACCTTAGCCAGCAACGACTTTCGCTATTGCACGCTCGTAACGCGCTAGACCTTCAACAATGTCGGCCTCAGGGATAACTAGAGATGGAGTGAAACGAACCACGCTCGCGCCCGCTACCAAGCTCATTACGCCCTCTTCCATTGCCGCGACTAAAAATTCTTTAGCACGACCTTCATATTTGCTATTAAGAACACCACCAATCAACAAACCTTTACCACGTACTTCGCTGAATACATCGTACTTGTCGTTGATTTTCTCAAGGCCATCGCGGAACATTTGCTCACGATGTTTAACGCCTTCTAGCGTTTCTTTGTTGTTTACCGTTTCTAAAACTGCGTTACCGATAGCGCAAGCTAATGGGTTACCACCATAGGTAGAACCGTGAGTACCAATTTTTAAATGCTTAGCGATTTCGGTAGTTGTAAGCATTGCAGCGATAGGGAAACCACCGCCAAGTGCTTTAGCCGAAGTAAGAATATCAGGCACTATTTCTGTGCTCATGTAAGCAAATAGCTCACCAGTACGACCAACACCAGTTTGCACTTCATCGAAAATCACAAGTGCGTTGTGCTTATCAGCTAAACGACGAACAGCAGCTAAGAATGCTGGGTCTGCATCAATAATACCGCCTTCACCTTGAAGAGGCTCAAGCATGATGGCACAAGTTTTATCAGAAATTTCTTTCTCAAGTGCTTCGATATCGTTAAATGGTAGGTGAGTAATGGCTTGTGGCTTAGGACCAAAACCATCTGAATACGCAGCTTGACCACCAACGCTTACTGTGAAAAAAGTACGACCGTGGAAAGCACGCTCAAAAGCAATGATTTGATCTTTATCTTCGCCGTGCTTTTCTAGAGCAAAACGACGAGCCAGTTTTAATGCTGCTTCGTTAGCTTCTGCACCAGAGTTTGCAAAGTAAACTTTCTCTGCAAATGTAGAATCGGTTAGACGAGTCGCAAGCTCAAGCGCTGGCTCGTTAGTCATTACGTTCGCAAGGTGCCACAGTTTTTCACCTTGAGTTTTTAAAGCATTTACTAGAGCTGGGTGAGCGTGACCTAGACAGTTCACCGCAATACCGCCTGCAAAGTCGATAAATTCTTTACCTTGTTGGTCCCATACTCGGCTACCTTCGCCACGCACAGGGATCACTTTTGAAGGTGCATAGTTAGGCACCATTACATTATCAAATTGCTCACGAGTAAGGTTAAAGTTACTGCTCATACAGTCCATCCTTTATTGGAAAAAGTGGCCGTTACAATGCCACTGGAATTGAGCCGATGTTGTTTATCGGACTTTTTATAGTCTTATTATGCGTTATTTTGTGATCTAAATACCAGTTTTGAAAACTTATTTATTCAGGATTTATTCACGATATGAATAAAAAACACGTAAGAGTGACAATTAACCACTTAAAACTGAATATTTAATGAATAAGTATTCTAAAAAATTAATATTGGAATAAGGATTGCTGTGATAACAATAAATAGTCAATAACAGTGACTAAAATTCCATTAACAGGGAGTGAACAAAGTAATAAATTTCTTTTTTGGCTTGCTTGGCTTCAGGCAGCATTTCAAAGAGTGGATAAACATGAGGCATGTCTTTACCAAACCACGCTTCGACTTTGCCTCCCGCTTGTTCAATTTTATCGGTTAAGGTTTCTGAGTCTTGCAACATAAGTTCCCGTGTACCTGCAAACACAAGCATGGGTGGCATATTAGCCCAGTCTCCTTGTAAAGGTGAGATTCTGGGTGTCATAGGGTTTTGACCGTTTAAATAGGCCCCACGTAATCTCAAAAGAGATTCGATAGTAAATAGTGGATCATCCACTTTTAAGGTCTTTTCTGCATCGCCTAATAAAGCAACATCGAGAGCAGGGGAAAACAACACGCAACCTTTTGGCATTGGGAGTTGCAATCGCTTAATATCCTGTAAAAGCGCCGCCGCTAAATTCCCCCCAGCTGAATCTCCCATTAAAATGATTGGACTATCAGGATGAAGCTCAACCACCTTTTGATAGGCTTCGAGCACATCATTGATTGCAGCAGGAAAAGGATGCTCTGGTGCTAAACGATAATCAGGAATATAGGCATCAATATGACAATTACGCATGATATCACCAACAAACTTGGCGTGAGAATTTGGCGTTTTGAAACAAAAGCCACCACCGCGGACATAAAATAACTTAGCATGACTGTGACTAGGCTGTTTGTCGTGTTTCATGTGATATTTAAGAAGATAGCACTCACTTAAATCAATGCGATCACTGTTTACATCTTCTGGCCAAGGCTGCCATCGCTGATCAAGACGTAGCATTCGGTTTCGGATCTCAGCAATAGGTAACTTACTTCTTCCACGGCTGAAAGAAGGCTTCGCCACATACGATAAGATCATATTTAAAACTGATGCTTGCCAACTAGACATAACCGCCCCTTTTGAACTAGAAGTGAACAATGATATTTAGACGATTGTATTAGAAAAAAAGGGCGATTAATAATACAGAAAAGAAAACTTAAGAAAATTTAATCAATTAGAACCTGTTTTATACTCGTGATACCTGAAGGTGCATCTTCAAGTATCACGAGTATATCACTGCTAAAATAGCTCTTGTTTACGATAGTTTTGATTTCGTAATGTCGACAATTCTTCTTTGGATATCTCATAATAATCAAACATGAGACGTTTCTCTTTAGGCTTCAGCATATTTTGCTCTTGCAGCAAAAGTAGCTTTGCAAAAATAATTGATTTAGTAGCAATGGCTGCAGGTAAGCTCATGCCTCGATAGCTGAGCTCTTGATCCATTTCGCTTAGGTATTGGAACAAAGAGCTACTTTCAATTTCAAGCTCTTTCAGTATTTTCCAGTTCAGTTGAGAACCGTATTTAATCACGTTTAAGCAAACACTCTCTTTAGGAAAAGGCGTCGCTAATATCGCATCGTATACGAGTTTATCTCTGTCTTCTTGCGCCTGCCTTAACCAATCACCACGAATTGACTCAAACACCTGAGAGCATCTTTCAATGACTGTGGCCGCTCCCATGAAATGACCTAAGCAAACACTAAAAATCACACACGGGTCTTGATTATGATGTTTCGCCAGCGCCCTTGCGGCAATGGAAGCCACATTCGCGAAACGCCAAATTCTACGAGTGATTATCGAGCTAGTGCTGTGCTTTCTAGGCAACCACGAACGCATACAATAATAAGGGATCAATAATCGCACTTGCTCTAAGCCGATGTAGTTTAACACTAGCTTTAAATCACTGACTTTCACATCTGAACCCTGACCGCGAAAATGTCGAAACGACGGACTGTTAACTAAGTTAATTAAATCATTCTTGAGCCATGCAATTTTTTCGATTAAGCCTCGTAATTGATTTAAATTCAATTTGCTATTCTGCAACTTATCGAGCAGCTGCCATTGAGATTGGGTGATATAAGTTTGCTTGAGCAAGGCATTAATATCTGAAAACTGATGAGCCATTGCATCGGTAATGGTATCTTTCAGTTGCTCAGAAATAGCTTGAAATACTTCTTTCTGTTGTTGCTGTTTTGACAGTCTATCTCGTATCGCCTGTTGCTCGATTTCAAGTTTTTGAGCATGAACAACTGTTGCGTCTTGTTCATTATCATCAATCACTACTTTGGTTTGCTTACCCACAACCAACAAACGATAGAACTCTTGTTCAATATCAGTAATTCCACCCGGCTTTAAGCCTCCTGCAACAGAAATCAACAGCTAACATCCTTAATATACAAATCGACGATAAATTTTACATGATTTATGTGGAGTAAAAAGCCTTAAATTTCTCATAAATTATGAAAAGTTAGTTTGTAGATGAGATTTTAAGTGAGAGTTTCTACGAAACTCTATGTAAATTTCGGACATAAAAAAAGAGGCTATCAAAGCCTCTTTTTCTTAATCCAAGTTAGGACATCGATTAACGACGTAGACCTAGCTTTTGGATTAGAGCAGTATAACGCTCAACGTCTGTCTTCTTCAGGTAAGCAGTAAGCTTACGACGAGTAGCAACCATACGTAGTAGACCACGACGAGAGTGGTGATCGTGGATGTGCTGCTTGAAGTGACCTTGTAGGTGGTTAATTTGAGCAGTAAGTAGTGCTACTTGAACTTCAGTAGAACCAGTGTCGTTTTCACCGCGGCCGAATTCAGCTACGATTTTTGCTTTTGCTTCTGCACTTAGTGACATGAAACTTCTCCAAAAATAATAAATTAAATGAACTTGAACCGATCACTAATCCAGTTCAAGGGATGCGTATTCTACAAGGGTTACTTTTGATTAGCAATTGAAAAATTACAAAACAATAGATAAGAGCAATTGAAATTTAATGGTAACAGTAACCTTAACCAAGAATTAAACATCATTAATAACCATATGATTTAACGTGATTTTTAATCAAACAAATTTATGATTAGGCTTATCTTTGAATTACTGTAGTTAACGATTATGGCTCCCTATTTACCTCCTGTAGCGACTCCTTCACATCAGCCCCAACGTACAATTGCACACAACTTGGAGCTTCAGGGAGCCGAACTCATTGAATATTTACAGCAATATCCAGCTATTTTGACTCAAGAACTATCGAGTGTAAACTGGTTCATGCTGGGTCATCATTTAAAAATTCCCATGGATCAACTTCGCAGTATAGGTAACGAGGATTCTGGTATCGGGTCAGACGACAGAAAAAGAGCAAGAGTCTGTGATATTTTTTTAGCGAAAGCAGATGCGAGTGTACCTCAGCTACTTTCAGCCTTAAAAAAAGACTCCAAGCAAACCCTTGCTGCAAACTTAGTAAAAAATCTTAATAAAACCATCATTGAACATCAACAATTTGCAACGGGACCAGCGCCATCAGCAGAACCCGCTGGGGTAACTATACATAGTCTTCAATTACAATTAGCCGATTTACAAGGGCGTTATAGCAATCAAGGAAGTGAAGTTGCAACATTAAGAAGTCAATTACAACCCAAAGAACTGCAAATAAGTCAGTTAAGCCAACTTCTGAATCAAAGGAATGAAGAGATTAACAGCTTAAAAAGTGAACTCAGACAATCTCAATTTGAGCTTACTCAAGCCAAAATCAGATTAGCTCAATTCGCTCAAGAGCATGCAACTTCAAATGAAAAACCTGCCGCAACCGTTACCACAAACACAGTACTGGAACAAAGCCCAACCAACGCAGTCTACTTGCAACCCAGTCATTTAACCTATGGAGGTAACCTCTTAAACAGATACGGAGCAGATGAGCTACTGACCGTTTTCAACCCTTGTGGAATGCACTGGTTAACAATAGGGACTTATCTAAAAATTTCTCATCATAAACTTGAAGTGATTTCCAATCAGTATAGAGACGTCCAAAGACAGGCTATAGAGCTTGGTTCGCTCATTCGAGACGGGTATCCAACACTCACGTTATCTGATTTAGAAAACGCCATTAAACAAACTGAGTTTCATCAAGAGTCAAAAGGTATGGCTCTTTCCGCACTTAAAGAACTTGATGTTCCGCAAATGTAGAGCAGCTGCTTCAGATAGTGAGATTACTTATTCTCACATCATTTTCGTCAAAACAAAACAGCCTGCAATCAATAACTTACAGATTTACAGGCTGTTTATATTTTTATCAAAATCCACAACTTAATTTACGATGACAGCACTACCAAGCGTTTTGGCTGTAGCTTCCCGTCTTTGTCCATTTCACCAATACCAACAAAGAACTTGTTTTCGTCTTCACCAATATTGATACGGAACAGCTGATCGGGTGTTAAGCCAGCGACTTGCACTGCTTGACCACGCATTACATATTCAAGCATTTCCAGTGGCACGTTGACCTCTGGATAACGCATAACCGCAGTATCCATTGGCAGTAAAAGCTTATCTAGGGCTTCGAATTTATCTGCACCCTCTTCTTCCGCTTTATCTGCAATGGCTTGAATTTCTTCTACGGTAACAATGCGCTCATAAGGGTAATCCGCGACATGAGTACGACGCAGCATGATCACATGAGCACCGCAACCTAACAGTTCACCTAAATCATCGGTGATGGTACGAATGTAAGTGCCTTTAGAGCAATGAATGTCTAAGGTCAGTTCGTCACCTTCTAGCGAGATAAATTTGAGGTCGTAAACGGTAATTGGTCGTGCTTCACGCGGCACAGTCTTACCTTCACGAGCGTACTTGTATAACGGCTGACCTTGATACTTAAGCGCAGAGAACATCGACGGAACTTGCTCGATGTCACCACGGAAGGTGTCCAACGCATCCAGTAATTGTTGCTCAGTGAAATCGACCGGACGAGTTTGAACAACCTCACCGTCTGAATCACTGGTATCTGTTCGAACACCCAATTTAGCCGTCACTAAGTAACGCTTATCTGAATCCAATAAGTGTTGAGAGAACTTAGTGGCTTCGCCTAAACAGACCGGCAACATGCCTGTTGCTAGTGGATCTAGCGCACCTGTATGCCCAGCTTTTTGGGCATTGAACAAACGCTTTACTCGTTGCAGAGCATGATTAGAACTCATGCCCGTGGCTTTATCTAGTAATACAATGCCGTTAACTGCACGACCTTTTGAACGACGAGCCATTACTGCTCGTCCTCAGTTCTGTCTGACTCTTCGGCTTTTTTCTTGTCTTTAATTACCACCTCGGTAACTAGATTCGACATACGCATCCCCTCTACTAGAGAGCTATCGTATTCAAATTTAAGCTCAGGCATTACTCGAAGCTTCATACGACCTGCAATTAAGGTACGAACGTAAGGCGCAGCACCTTGTAGTGCTTCTAGCTTTTGCTTAATTTGCTCTTGGTCTTCATCAAAGAAGGTGACAAAAACACGTGCAAAGCTTAAATCTCTTGAAACTTCTACGTCATTTACGGTGACAAAACCGATACGTGGATCTTTCATCTCACGTTGCAGTACCATCGCCAATTCTTGTTGGAGCTGTTGCCCAATACGGCGAGTACGACTGAATTCTTTAGCCATGATTATTTCCTACCGAACTTAGAAACCTATAACAACCATGGTCGTTATTTTTACATAACTGCAAAAAGGCTTCTCTATCATTCAAACTGTTGAACTTGCAAGGGTGAAGATGAGCAATTAGCTGAATGTCCGAGGCATGGATGCCGAGGCCAAGCTCCCATGGATGGGCTTGCAGCGTTTCAGCGTTTGTTTATCTTTACCTTCATTGAGATTTGTTAGCACGAATACGCAGCTTTAATGGTTCACTTGGAATTAAAGCCTTTTTATTCCTATCGATTCAGGAAGGACAGTTTGCTTTCAAAGCTCTTAACTAAAAGGGCGGCTAATGCCGCCCTTGTGATTCGATATTAAAGTGTTCTTTTCACTTCGACGGTTTCGAAAACCTCGATTTGATCGCCCACTTTAACGTCGTTGTAGTTCTTAACGCCGATACCACATTCCATGCCGTTACGAACGTCTTGTACGTCGTCTTTAAAGCGACGTAGTGATTCAAGTTCACCTTCGTAGATAACTACGTTTTCACGAAGTACACGGATTGGAGCGCTACGCTTAATAGTACCTTCGGTAACCATACAACCGGCAATTGCGCCAAGTTTAGGTGACTTAAATACATCACGTACTTCTGCAAGACCGATGATTTCTTGTTTGAATTCAGGCGCAAGCATACCGCTCATCGCTGCTTTCACTTCATCAATCAAGTTATAGATAACGCTGTAGTAACGTAGGTCAACGCTTTCCGCTTCGATTGTCTTACGAGCTTGTGCATCAGCACGAACGTTAAAGCCAACCATAATTGCGTTAGACGCTGCAGCTAGAGTCGCATCAGTCTCAGTTAATGCACCAACACCACGACCGATGATGTTCACTTTAACTTCATCAGTAGACAGCTTCGTTAGTGAGTCTGCAATCGCTTCTAGAGAACCTTGAACGTCCGCTTTTAGGATGATGTTAAGTTCAGAGACTTCACCTTCCGTCATGTTAGCAAACATGTTTTCAAGTTTCGCTTTTTGCTGACGAGCAAGCTTAACGTCACGGAACTTACCTTGACGGTAAAGTGCTACTTCACGAGCTTTACGCTCATCTTTAACAACAGTCGCTTCATCACCTGCTTTTGGTACACCAGAAAGACCTAAAATCTCTACTGGAATAGATGGACCTGCTTCAGTAATCGCCTTACCATTCTCGTCCTTCATCGCACGGATTTTACCGTACTCAAGACCACATAGAACGATATCGCCTTGCTTCAAGGTACCTTCTTGTACTAGAACAGTTGCAACTGGACCACGGCCTTTATCAAGCTTAGATTCAATAACCACACCAGCAGCCATACCTTCACGAACAGCAGTAAGCTCAAGTACTTCTGATTGAAGCAGGATACCTTCAAGAAGCTCATCGATGCCTGTACCCGCTTTAGCTGAAACGTGAACAAACATGTGCTCTCCGCCCCAATCTTCTGGCACTACGCTATGTTGCGACAGTTCGTTCTTAACACGATCTGGATCCGCTTCTGGCTTATCAATCTTGTTTACAGCGATAATTAACGGTACGCCCGCTGCTTTCGCATGTTGAATTGCTTCGATGGTTTGCGGCATAACACCGTCATCAGCAGCAACAACTAGCACTACGATATCGGTTGCTTTCGCACCGCGAGCACGCATTGAAGTAAACGCGGCGTGACCTGGAGTATCTAGGAAAGTGATCATACCGTTGTCGGTTTCAACGTGGTATGCACCAATGTGCTGGGTAATACCACCCGCTTCACCTGATGCCACTTTCGCGCGACGAATGTAGTCAAGTAGCGAGGTTTTACCATGGTCAACGTGGCCCATGATAGTAACAACTGGCGCACGAGGCTCTACCGTTTCATCTTCACCACGATCGGCAAGTACTTGATGTTCTAGCTCGTTTTCACGAGTTAGAATTACTTTGTGACCCATTTCTTCAGCTACCATTTGCGCTGTTTCTTGGTCAAGCACTTGGTTGATGGTAACCATTGAGCCCATTTTCATCATTTGCTTGATGATTTCAGTAGCTTTAATTGCCATCTTCTGTGCAAGCTCTGCTACAGAAATGGTTTCACCGATTTTAACGTCGCGGTTTACCGCTGCTGCTGGCTTGTTAAAGCCATGCGCCATAGATTCTGGTGCTGCCGCTGCTCCGCGCTTGTTATTGCGTCTGTCGTTACGGTTATCACGCTTGTTGCCGCCTTTCGCTTTCTTGTTGCGACGACGACCACGACGTTCTTCTTCCATATCAGACTTATCTTCAGCAGCACGGGCTACTTGAGAAGTCGTAATATGGTGATCTGATTTACTTTCCGCTTCTTTACGTTTGCGCTCTTCTTCTTCCCAACGCTTAGCATTTTCTTCAGCAAGTTTACGTGCTTTTTCAGCCGCTTGAGCTTCTTCTTCAAGTTGCTTCTTACGTGCAGCTTCTTCTTGAGCCGTTTTTAGACGCTCTTCTTCTTTTCTAGCTTCTTCAGCTTCTTTAGAATCGATCTTAGGTTCCTCAGCGCCTTTTGCTTCTGCTGCCGCTTTAGCTTTCGCTTCTTTCTCTGCTTTCGCTTTGGCGTCAGCTTCGGCTTTGGCCTTAGCTGCTTCGTCTGCTTTAACTTTGGCTTCTGCGTCAGCTTTCGCCTTCGCTTCAGCTTCTGCCTTAGCTTGCGCTTCTGCTTCCGCTTTAGCTTTCGCTTCTTCTTCAGCTAATTTAGCCATTTCAGCAGGATCTCGCTTAACAAAAGTACGCTTTTTGCGAACTTCAACTTGGACGTCTTTTGACTTACCCGTGCTGCCTGATACGCTTAGCGTTGATTTCTGCTTACGTTGTAGCGTCATGGTTTGTGGTTTTTCATCACCACCATGTTGCTTCTTCAAATGCTCCAATAACTGAGCTTTTTCGTCTTCAGTTACTTTGTCATTTTTCGATTTTTTCATACCAGCTTGTGCGAATTGTTCGATCAGACGATCAACATTGTTATCACTACGCACTTCTGCGGCTAGTTTTTCTACTGTAGTTTCTGCCATCAGTTATACTCCCCCTGTTGATCGACTTATGCTTCTTCATCGCCAAACCAACAGATGTTACGGGCAGCCATGATTAGCTCACCAGCACGTTCTTCTGTTAATTCTTCAATTTCGATCAAATCATCTACGCCTTGTTCGGCTAAATCTTCTAACGTCACGACACCTTTACTTGCTAGAACAAAGGCTAGGTGTCTTTCTAATCCTTCTAGTGCTAACAAGTCTTCACTTGGTTCTGCACCATCTAAGGCTTCTTCTGAGGCTAATGCTAATGTGGCAATCGCTGATTTAGCGCGCTCACGCAGTGCCTCGACGATGTCTTCGTCTAATCCGTCAATTTCAAGTAACTCTGAAACTGGAACGTAGGCTACTTCTTCCAGTGAGGTAAAGCCTTCTTCCGCAAGTAACTGAGCAAAATCTTCGTCAAGATCCAAAGAGTTTACAAACAGATCAACAATCTTAGCGCTTTCTGCTTGATGCTTCTCTGTCATGTCAGCTACTGTCATTACGTTCAGTTCCCAACCGGTAAGTTGAGTTGCTAAACGTACGTTTTGTCCGTTGCGGCCAATCGCTTGCGCTAGGCTGCTTTCTTCTACCGCGATATCCATTGAGTGGTTATCTTCGTCAACAATGATAGAAGCTACGTCAGCTGGCGCCATCGCATTGATCACGTATTGTGCAGGATTATCATCCCATAACACCACGTCAATACGCTCACCATTTAGCTCATCAGTCACGGCTGATACACGCGCACCACGCATACCCACACAAGCACCGATTGGGTCGATACGTCTGTCATTTGATTTAACAGCGATTTTAGCGCGAGAGCCTGGATCACGAGCTGCACCCATGATTTCAATCATTTCATCTTGAATTTCTGGTACTTCAACACGGAATAGCTCAATCAGCATGTCCGGCTTGGTACGAGTCAAGAATAACTGTGCGCCGCGCGCTTCAGGGCGAACTGAGTAAAGTAATGAACGAACACGATCACCAGGGCGGAAGGTTTCACGGCCAATGATGTCGTCTTTAAACAATACGCCGTCAGCGTTGTTGCCTAAATCAATCACTACTGTGTCACGGTTGCTCTTTTTAACCAAACCAGTGATTAGCTCGCCTTCTTTATCAGCAAATTGCTCAACCACTTGTGCGCGTTCAGCTTCACGTACTTTTTGTACAATGACCTGTTTTGCAGTTTGTGTGGTGATACGGTCGAATTTAATCGAGTCGATTTGATCTTCAATGTAGTCACCTACTTGAAGTTCAGCATCATCATACTGTGCTGCTTCCAAAGTGATTTCGCGGAATGGATTTTCCAGTAATTCACCATCTTCAGGTTGAACGACCATCCAACGACGGAAAGTATCGTATTCACCTGTTTTGCGATCAATCGCAACACGAACGTCGATATCACCTTCGTATTTTTTCTTGGTTGCTGTTGCTAGTGCAAACTCTAGCGCTTCAAAAATCTTCTCACGAGGAACCGCTTTCTCATTCGAAACCGCCTCCGCAACAAGTAGAATCTCTTTATTCATAGTCTTGCCTCGTTCACCTTGAAACCATCAAAACTTCGCTATTAAATTGCCTTTACGGATATTATCCAAAGCAATTAGCGTGTCATTGCCATCAACATCAAGCGAAAGCATTTGTCCTTCTACTTTTGTTACGGCGCCTTTCAATTTACGACTGCCATTAACTGGCATGTTCAGTAATAATTTTACTTCTTCACCAAGGTACGCAGCGTATTGCTCTGCGCTAAACAAAGGTCTATCTACACCTGGTGAAGATACCTCTAAGGTATATTCGTTGCTAATGGGATCTTCTACATCCATTACAGCACTTATCTGACGGCTGGCTTCCACGCAGTCATCAATTGATACACCATTGTCACTGTCGATATAAACACGAACGGTGGAATGTTTACCTGCCTGAACATGATCGATGCCCCACAAGCGGTATCCCAACGCTTCAACCGGAGCAGTGAGCATGTCTGCCAGTTTGGATTCTAATCTCGCCAAAACGACCCCCAGAAAAACAAAAAAAGGGCTGAACAGCCCCATTGCACCTTTACTCTGAGTAAAGTATTTTGCAGAGTCCATATAACAAAAAACCCCGTAAGATACGAGGTCTAATACAATGAACCTGTGACACTATTATGAATGCTTACGTCATTCAAAATAGGGAGCTGGTTGCGGGGGCCGGATTTGAACCGACGACCTTCGGGTTATGAGCCCGACGAGCTACCAAGCTGCTCCACCCCGCGTCAACTGCGGCAAGTATAGTGATTATCACCTTTACTTGCAATAACTAAGTTGAATTTGTTCATGATTCCGCTTAGTTATTTATCAGTAAAATTAATCTTAGTTTAATTTTACTGAATTTGGTGCCGAAGGCGGGACTTGAACCCGCACGTCCATAGGACACCACCCCCTCAAGATGGCGTGTCTACCAATTCCACCACTTCGGCAAATTCTTTCTTAGTCTGGAATTTTACTTTCAGACTTTTCTTCTTTTTTGGCATCAGTCTTTGCTGGTGCAGCTGGTTGTTCAGTTGCAGTCGCTGGAGCAGAAAGGTTGTTCCAAGACTCATCTTGCTTAGTGTGATTAGCACTCATGCGGCCAATCGTTAAGCTTAAGATGAAAAAGCCAATTGCCAAAATCGCGGTTCCACGAGTTAAGGCATTACCTGCACCACTTGAACCAAATAAGGTTCCTGATGCGCCAGCGCCAAAAGATGCCCCCATATCGGCACCTTTACCTTGTTGAATTAAAATCAATCCAATTAAGGCTATGGCCACTAATAAATAAACTACTAATAATACTTCGTACATTATGAACTCATCGCTATGCTACACAGGCTCAAAAATTCGGTAGAGTTCAAACTTGCCCCGCCAATTAACCCACCATCTACATCTGGCTGAGAAAATAAATCTGCGGCGTTACTTGGGGTAACACTACCACCATATAATATTCTTATCTTTTCACCAATAAATGGTGAAACTTCTGACAGACGACTGCGGATAAACGCATGTACTTCTTGCGCCTGCTCTGGCGTTGCACTTTTGCCAGTTCCTACCGCCCATAAAGGCTCATAGGCAATAATCGCATTATCAAAAGCTAATGTTCCGTTTTTCTCGATAACTACATCAAGCTCTTCTGCAATCACTTCAAAGGTACGTCTTGCTTCACGTGCTGGGCCTGATTCCCCAACACACAAGATTGGAGTCAATCCAGCTTTTTGAGCTGCCGCAAATTTATCTGCCACAATCGTACTGGTTTCACCATACATGCGACGACGTTCAGAGTGACCAACAATCACATACTGACAACCAGCATCATTCAACATTTTAGCCGACACTTCACCCGTGTAAGCACCAAAATCATGCTGACTGACGTTTTGAGCGCCCATTCTAACCAACGCACCGTTTAGCTGCGCCTTGTTAGCTTCAAGTTGCTGCCTTACACTTTCAATGTAAATGCTTGGTGGACATAACACCACTTCTGCGGAATCATTTTCTAGCTTCGCGGTAAACTTTTTGAAGAGTTCCTTGGCTAGCTCAGCGCTACCATTCATCTTCCAGTTTCCGGCGATCATAGGACGTCTCAGTGCCATTATCGTCTCCTTTAAAGCGGGCTGAATAATAACGAACACATGAATAACTTACAATACCCGCTTATGGATTTTTTATCCATCGTAGTGGGATTGCATAGTTTTTAAGCCAAAACTAAGATAAGTTATTAAACTTTATTATCCTTTAGCCCGTAATACGTTACCTTACTGGTTGGATCACAACAGGAATAATCATGCTCAAACTTCACTCAAAACTGATGGCAATTCTGCCAGCTTTATCTCTCGCATTAATGAGTTTTTCTAGCCAAGCCACTGACTTAAAAGTTGGCGATATGGCACCTAACTTTAATCTTCAAGCCACCAACGGAAAGTACTATCAATTAAGTGACTATAAAGGCAAACAAGCGGTCGTTTTAGCTTGGTATCCAAAAGCCAACACTCATGGTTGTACTATTGAGTGTAAATCTTTAACTGAAGATGGACATTTGATCCGTGAGTTTAACGTCAGTTATATGATGGCAAGCGTTGATGAATTATTGGATAACAAAAAATTTGCTGAAGAACAAAAAGCCGATTTCCCAATGCTTAGCGATCCAACTAAAAAAGCAGCTAAGGCTTATGATGTACTCAATTGGATGGGCGTAGCTAGTCGTGTGACGTTTGTGATTGGCAAAGATGGCAAAATTTTATACATCAATGAAAAAGTAAAGCCTGCAACAGCGGCCCAAGATATTGCAAATACGTTGAAAAAATTAGGTATTGAAAAGGCTAAATAATTCTTGCCTAATAAGGGGAGTAAGCTTTCACTCCCCTTATTTTTCTAGGCAATTGCTTCGATAACATTCAATACATCAGCCGTTTCTGCCACATCATGCACACGAATAATATGAGCACCTTGCTGCGCTGAAATCATTGCTCCCGCTAAGCTACCAGCTAAACGCTCTTCAACCTCTCTATCAAGTAAATGCTTAAACATGCTTTTTCTTGATAAACCAATCAATACTGGTAAGTCAAAACGATGAAACGCTTTTTGGCGTTTTAGAATTGTGAGATTGTGATCCAGTGTTTTTCCAAAGCCAAATCCTGGATCGAGTATAATGTGCTCACGCTTTATTCCAGCATTAATACAAGCCTTTATCCTTTCCTCAAAAAACGCTGCTATATCTTCAATCACATCTTGATATTCTGGAGCTGCTTGCATGGTTCTTGGCGTACCTTGCATATGCATTAAGCAAACGGGTACATCAAGACTAGCCGCAACTTCTAATGCGCCCGGCGCTTGCAGTGCTCGAACATCATTAATCAAATGTGCGCCTGCCTCGACGGCCTTTTTCATCACTTCAGGCTTGCTAGTATCGATTGATATCCATGCATCTTTTTTACTGACATGCTCTATCACTGGGATCACTCGCGCAAGTTCTTCTTCTAAAGAAACCTCTGGGGCACCGGGACGAGTCGACTCACCACCAATATCAATAATTTTGGCACCTTGCTCGATCATTTCATCCGCATGCTGACAGGCCGTTTCATATGTATTGAATTGACCACCGTCTGAAAACGAATCTGGTGTGGCATTGAGAATACCCATGATCACAGGCCTAGCTAAATCGAGGGTTTTATTTTTGCTCTTTAGTGTGTAATTCATACTTGGTTCCTATAAAGCAAAAAGCCCCTAATTAGGGGCTTTTTCAAGATTAATGCGTTTACTTAGCTGGATTGCCTTCAGCATCATCAACTTTAGGTTCAGGTTTGGTTTCAGTATCTACGTCCACTTTTTCTTCTTTAGCTTCGGTTTCTACTTTTGAACCAGTGTCGTCGCCTTTATCAGTATCTGAGCTGTCTTCTTGCCAATCTTCAGGAGCACGTACTTCACGGCGGTTCATCAGATCATCAATTTGATCTGCACCAATGGTTTCGTACTTCATCAATGCATCTTTCATTGAATGAAGAATGTCTTCATTTTCTTTAAGTAACTGCTCTGCACGAACATAGTTACCATCAATGATAACTTTCACTTCTGAGTCAATGATAGATTGAGTCTCATCAGACATATGGCTTGATTTCGCCATGCTACGACCTAAGAATACTTCGCCTTCTTCTTCTGCGTATAGAAGCGGGCCAAGTTTTTCAGAGAAGCCCCATTGAGTCACCATGTTACGAGCAATTTGAGTCGCATATTTGATGTCTTGTGAAGCACCCGTCGATACTTTTTCAGCACCGTAAATCATTTCTTCCGCTAGACGGCCACCGTAAGCTACAGAAATTTGGCTCTCAAGCTTTTGGCGGCTTTGGCTAATAGCATCGGCTTCTGGTAAGAAGAACGTGACACCTAAAGCACGACCGCGAGGAATGATAGTTACCTTGTGAACAGGATCATGATCAGGCACTAAACAGCCAACAATCGCGTGACCCGCTTCATGATAAGCCGTCATTTCTTTTTCTTCTTCAGACATCACCATAGAGCGACGTTCTGCGCCCATCATGATCTTGTCTTTCGCTTTCTCAAACTCATCCATACCAACGCTTCGCTTGTTTGAACGGGCTGCAAATAGTGCGGCTTCGTTAACAAGGTTGGCAAGATCTGCACCTGAGAAACCAGGCGTACCACGCGCGATAATGCTGGCTTTAATATTGTCAGCAAGTGGAACTTTACGCATGTGAACTTTAAGAATTTGTTCACGACCTTTCACATCAGGCAAGCCTACAACCACTTGACGGTCAAAACGACCTGGACGAAGTAATGCTTGGTCCAATACGTCAGGGCGGTTAGTTGCAGCGATAACGATAATACCTTCGTTACCCTCAAAGCCATCCATCTCAACCAGCATTTGGTTCAAAGTTTGCTCACGCTCATCATGACCACCACCAAGACCTGCACCACGTTGGCGACCTACAGCATCGATTTCGTCGATAAAGATAATGCATGGTGCTGATTTTTTAGCTTGCTCGAACATATCACGAACACGCGAAGCACCCACCCCCACGAACATTTCAACAAAATCAGAACCAGAAATTGTGAAAAATGGTACTTTTGATTCACCCGCAATGGCTTTAGCTAAGAGGGTTTTACCAGTACCAGGAGGGCCTACCATCAATACGCCAGTAGGAATACGGCCACCTAACTTTTGGAACTTGGTTGGGTCTTTTAGGTAATCTACCAATTCAGTCACTTCTTCTTTGGCTTCGTCACAACCTGCTACGTCAGCAAACGTAGTGTTGATTTGGTCTTCACTCATGAGCTTAGCTTTGCTCTTACCAAATGACATAGCACCTTTACCGCCACCGCCTTGCATTTGACGCATGAAGAAGATCCAAACACCAATCAGCAGGATCATTGGGAACCAAGAAATAAAGATTTGAGTGAGGAAACTGGTTTGTTCGGCTTGTTCACCCTTAATTTTTACGCCTTTTGCAATCAGATCATTGATAAGATCTTTGTCATACATTGGCATAATTGTGGTGAATTTCTCACCTGAGCGAGTCTGACCGGTAATGGTTCTCTGATCACTTTTAATTTCAACTTCTGGAACGTTGCGTTTCTCAACATTTTGTACAAATGTCGTATAGTCCATCTTCTGACTCGAAGAAGAAGAAGGAGAATATCCCTGAAATATGGTCATCAGCACCACGGCAATGACGACCCAGAGAATTAAATTTTTAGCCATATCACTCAAGTTATTCGACCTCAAAGGTGATTTTTTAAAATTTAACGATTAGGTTACTACAACTTGTAACCCGTCGCCACTATATAGACCTCACGAGATCGTGCTCGTGATGAATCAGGTTTGCGGGTTTTAACCACTTTAAATGCTTGTCTAACAGCTTTCATATATTCATCAAAGCCTTCCCCTTGGAATACTTTAACAGCAAAGCTACCATTCGGGGCTAAAACTTGATGGCACATATCTAATGCTAGCTCAACTAAGTACATTGCACGAGGTTGATCTACCACTCCAGCACCACTCATGTTTGGCGCCATATCGGAGAGTACAACATCCACTTTATCACTGCCAACACGATTTAATAGTGCATCTAATACTGCATCCTCACGGAAATCACCTTGCAGAAAATCTACTCCAACGATGGGATCCATTGGTAAAATATCACAAGCAATCACTTTTCCTGATTCACCTGTCAATTTCACCGCGACTTGAGACCAACCTCCGGGTGCTGCACCTAAATCTACGACAGTCATGCCTTTTTTGATCAAATTGTCTTTGTTCTGCAACTCTTCTAATTTGAATGCTGCTCGTGAGCGCAAGCCTCTTTTTTGCGCCTCTTTGACATAATGATCATCAAAGTGTTCTTGCATCCACCTTGTGGAACTTGCGCTTCTTTTTTTCGCTGTCATCAATAAACCACAACAAATAGGTATAATATGAATGGTATATAAGGGTAGAATAACGGGTTTTCAATAGAAATTTTGTAACTTTGGTTGTCTAACCAAAAAAGAAGTAGGTTATATGAACTTAACTACCAAACAAAAACAGTACCTTAAAGGCTTAGCTCATGACTTGAAGCCTGTTGTACTTCTTGGTGCTAATGGTTTAACTGAAGGTGTTTTAGCCGAAATCGACAATGCGCTTGAGCATCACGAATTGATTAAGGTAAAAGTACCATCAACGGACCGTGAAATGAAAGCGGCCGTGATTGACGCAATCGTTCGTGAAACAAAGGCTGTAAAACTACAACAAATTGGTCACATCGTAGTGCTTTTCCGTCAATCAGAAGAAAAGAAAGTCGCAATACCTAAAGCGCGTTAATTTATCGCTTTAATCATTTATAAAAAAGCCGCTCGATATTTAGCGGCTTTTTTTATGGCAAAAATACATCGATTATGGATGATCAGAAATAACTTTTGGTTTGTAATGCTCTGGCTTTAATCCTAAATACTCTGGTAAGGACGTACCTACCGAAATTGAAGACCAAGTACCTGTTAGTACTCCGATAAACATAGCTATCGAAAACCCTCTAAGCGCATCGCCTCCCATGATCCACAATGCTACAATCGTCATCAATGTGGTACCAGATGTCACCATGGTTCTTGAGAATGTTGCTCCAACAGCGTCATTGTTTAGCTGCGTGATATTGCCCTTGGGTTTGGCAACTAAGAGTTCTCTGATCCTATCAGCAATAATGATGGAGTCATTTAATGAATAACCCAATATCGCCAAAATTGCCGCTAATACAGTCAGATTAAACTCCATTTGGCTAAGAGCAAAAAATGCCAACACGAATACAACGTCATGAGCTAAAGCAAACAAGGCTCCTGAAGCTAATCGCCATTCAAACCGGAAACTTAAATAACCAAGGATGCACAATACAGAAATAAGTAATGCTAAGCCTCCTTGGTTAGCTAATTCAGCACCAACTTGTGGACCAACAATACTGGTATTAAGTACATCGACCTCTTTGCTGATAGGTGTTAAGACCTGCTTTAAATCTGGATGGTCTTTAGCATTGGCAGGTACCTCACTGTATCGCAGTACCCAGCGCCCCGGTTCACTCGCAGAGATGACTTCTACCTTTTGATGGTACGCATTATTCAACACTGGGTGCATTTGATCAGGGGTAACATTCTTGTCAATTTGAACTTCAGACACGACGCCACCAGTGAAGTCTAAGCCCCAGTTAAGGCCATTCATTGCAATAACGGTTATCGAAGCTATCATTGCAACTACGGAAATCACGCTGGTCATGTAACGTAAACGTGTCGCGTGTTTTTTAATAAATTCTCTCATCTTTACACCCTCACTTCGCGACTAGTATCACGTCCATATACCAAATTGATTATGGCTCTTGAGGCAAAAATGCCGGTATACATACTGGTGATCAAACCCAAACCTAAGGTCAATGCAAACCCTTGTATTGGCCCATTACCTATAGCGTATAGCACCACTGCAGTGATTAAAGTTGTGAAGTTGGCATCAAAAATAGTCGAAAATGCACTGTCAAAGCCTGTGTCGATAGCACCTGCAAAGCTGCGCCCTTCCTTCATTTTATCCCTGATCCGTTCAAAGATAAGCACGTTAGTGTCAACAGCCATACCGACAGTAAGCACTAACCCAGCGATACCAGGGAGTGTTAATACAGCCCCAGGCAATAGCGAGATCAAGCCAAATAAGATGATCATATTGCAGATAAGTGCAATATTTGCCACCCAGCCCAGACGACGATACCAGAGAGCCATGAATACCAAGGTAACACCAAGACCAAGTGCTAAGGCCTTAATACCATTATCGATATTTTCTGCACCTAAGCTTGGACCAATAGTTCGCTCTTCCACTATGGTGACTGGAGCAGTCATAGAACCTGCTCTCAATAACAAAGCTAACTGTTGGGCTTCTTGCATTGTGCCTACCCCAGTGATTTCAAAGCGAGAACCAAGCTGGCTTTGGATGGTAGCAATACTGATAATATGAGTATTCTTTTTAGCTTTACCATTATCACCACGACTATATTCACTAAAAGACGTCGCCATTGGCTTACCAATATTGTCACGAGAAAAATGTGACATTAACGTGCCACCCGCACCATCTAAGGTGATATTCACTTTTGCCAACCCTATTTTGCTAACCGCAGCTCGCGCATCAACAATATGGTCACCACCAAGAACTGGTCGACGCGCGACATAAACAGGACGACCATTCTGATTTGGGATCATCTGCGCATTAACATCACCTTGCTCTTTCACGCCATAGAAAGCCAAACTTGCTGTCGCGCCGATGACTTTTTTAGCCGATGCAGGATCTTGCACACCAGGTAACTCAATACGAATGCGGTGATCACCCTGACGCTGCACAAGCGCCTCGGTGATCCCTAACTGCTCAATACGGCTTCGCATAATTTGTAGGTTTTGCTGCACCGTCATATTACGTAAATTAACTTTCTCTTTATCTTTCAAAAATAAACGAATCCCACCATCGGTACTTGCCACCTGCCATGTAGGTTCTGTTGTTGAGATAAATTTACGTATAGCCGTAAGCGCCTCATCTGATGAACTCAGAGCTTTGACTTGCTCACCCTGACCTTGATGAAAACTAACCCCACGAACATGCTTTTCTCTCAAAGCTTGGCGCAGCTCATCGATAATTTGCGCACCGTGAGCGTGATACACAACGTCCACATCGACATCAAGTAAGAATTGCACCCCGCCACGCAGGTCTAAGCCTAGCTTTATCGGTGAAAATCCGGCTTCCAGCAACCAGTTAGGTGCGGCTGGTGATAATGCCAAGGTAACGGCTTCAGGGTGTTTTAATTGTTTGGCCAATAAATCTTTAGCATCGGTTTGCTGCTGTTGGCTTTTTAATACAACGACACGTCCTTTGGCATTATCGTCTATACGTTTAGGGATAATGCCTGCGCCTTTTAAAATTTGCTGGGTTTGCTGTAATGACATTTCATCAACCGCTTTTTTACCCAATTGCACCGCACCATCTTCGCCATACCATGACGGAATTGAACTTAATAGCATCACCAATACTGATGCAATAAAAACGATATACTTCCAGCGCGCTGTATAATTCAGCGTCTTACCTGTTCGAGCATTTCTCATGTTTACTCTCTTTCAATTCTATATGTCGATCACCGACTCATTGAGGTGACCGCTCAATTAATAATAGTTAAATATTAAAAATAGAAAGAGATAGAGTCAGGCTTGCTGAATAAAACGGTAAATAAGATTGGACTCTTTCCAACTGTTTAAGCGTGTTGGGTGAGCTTGATGTGTTAACAGCCAGTCAAGTTGCTGATTGAATTGATATTGATAGCCTTTACTAAGAAGAGGCACTGGTGGCAAATCCACTTCAGATAACAATTGGTATTCAGGGTGAATATCATCGTGACTAAATTGAACTAATGAAAGATAACGAAGCGAGTTTGCATGTATAAATTGCGTTGGGTTACTGTCATGAAGCAGTTGTGCCAACTCAATCTGATGAACTTTCACCATTGAAATAGGAAGATGAGATTGAACGCTAGCTTTTATCGGCTGAAATCGGCTAACCTCATGTGAAGAAGGAGAAACTACAGAAGTACTTTCTCCCATTCCATGGCTAGACATCTGACTCAACTGCACTGCTCCAATAACAACAAAAAGTGTCATTAGACAAACAAATACAGTGGATTTTATAGATTGAGTCAATTTCAAACATGCCCCCTTAGGAGCTCGTAATTTAATCGATTTCTAGCCTAAAATGCAAATATATCTAATAAATTTAGATATATTGTACTTCTACAACTTCGAAATCAGTAAGACCACCTGGGGTATTAATGCCCACTTCATCGCCTTCCATTTTGCCGATTAAACCACGAGCAATAGGTGAGTTTACCGAAATCAGGTTCTCTTTAATGTTAGCTTCATCATCACCGACGATTCGATATGTGACTTCTTCATCGGTATCAAGGTTTAAAATGGTCACTGTAGTACCAAAGATGATTTTTCCGGTGTTTTCCATTTTAGTCACATCAATGATTTGAGCGTTCGAAAGCTTACCTTCAATATCACGAACTCGTGCTTCACAAATCCCTTGTTCTTCACGCGCTGCATGATATTCAGCGTTTTCCTTAAGATCACCCAACTCTCTTGCTTCAGCAATGGCTTCTGTAATTTGTGGACGACGCTCAAATTTTAGGTGGTCTAATTCCTTACGAAGCTGATCTGCTCCGACAACCGTCATTGGAACCTTATTCATAATGATTCTCTCTCCTTAAAGCAAAAGAAGCCCGTGCTAATCTCAGTTAACACAGGGGAAAGTTAATATCCTAGAAAAAGCGGTAGACAATAGACTTAAGCCTTATCATCCTATTAAGTGAGATGTAACAATCCTGCTCTTTCGTTCTTTCGTGGAGTAACCATACTCCACATGATGATTTATATTATAGCCTAAGCTTACCCCAAGCAGGAATAATCTTACTAGCCTAATCTTATTTTCGAGTGTGATTTCGTAAGCTGGCTAACGCATCTTCCGCTCTCAACTGTGCCATAGCCACATAGGCCACAGGAACAACGAATAGCGAAAAAAAAGTACCAGCAATCAATCCGCCCACTAGCACTAATCCAATATTGGCAAGCCCTAATGAGCCAGGTCCAGTTGCCAATGCCAGTGGAATGGCACTTAAAATCATGGTTAATGATGTCATCAAAATCGGACGTAATCTTGACTGCGCACTCAAAATTGCCGCATCTATTGCTTTAACACCTTTATCTTGCTGTTTATTGGCAAACTCAACTAATAAAATTCCGTGTTTAGTCACTAATCCAACTAGCGTCAGCAAACCTATTTGCGAATATATGTTGAGGCTTTGGCCGAATATATACAAAGTCAGTAAAGCACCAACCAAGCATAAAGGCACCGTCAGCAGGATAATTAAGGGATCTACAAAGCTTTCAAACTGCGCTGCTAAGATTAAGTATATGAACACTAATGCCAAGAAAAATAACGAAGCAGTACCTCGCTGAGAGTCCATTAGCTCTTTAATGACTCCGTTGTATACAAAGTCTTGAGATGAGGTTAGCTGCGTTGGCACATTATCATCGATGTAATCTTTGATTTGGCTGGTTGAATATCCCGGCGCAATATCAGCGGTAATTTGTGCGCTGTCCATGCCTCCAAAGGTTTTAATACTCGACTCTGCAGTAGCCTCTTTGATGGTCACAAACTGAGACAATGGCAAAGATTGCCCAGAAGCAGAAGTTACATAGAGTTTATTTAGGACATTGAAGTCACCCAAATCTTTTTGATTCACCTGCACTAGAATCGAATAAGTTTGATCATCTTTGGCGTGTAAGTCAGCTGCTTTTACCGACCCTAAAAATACCGACAGAGCATTGGTTACGTCAGAATAACTGACACCAGAAAGTGTAATGGCATTTGGATCTATACTGAGATCATACCTGAGCTGATCCCTCACCAACGAGTTATTAACGTTTGCCAGTCCAGGGTAATTTTTCAAAAGTTGCGTCACCTTTTTAGCCGATTGGCTTAAGGATTCTTTTCCTCGCCGCAGGGCAGTAATTTCGAGCACAACATTTTTACTAATATTTAAGTTGTCAGCATTATAAATACTAAACGAAACCCCGTAAGCCGAAACGGTCTTTTTCGCTTTTTCCATTAAATCACTGATCACATCATTGATGTCTTGCTTTCGTTCTTCCCACGGTTTAAGCAAAATAAAGTTTGTAAGCTGGCTTTCAATAAATGACAAATTAGTACGAACCGCAGGCTCTCCTTTCGATAAGTCATTAATTTGGTTTATATGTTCTAAATGATAGCTACGCCCTACTCCAACAGGCGCTTTCGATATCAATTGAATAAAACCAGAGTCCTCTTGAGGCAGTAATAGCTTCGGTAATTGCCAGTACGCAACGCTTGCCAAAACAACCAATATCGCACCGATACCAAATAAATGCCCTTTTTTAGTCAAAGATCGCTTTAATAAACGAGTATAGGCATCATTTAACTCATGTAGAAATCGATTTACTCTTCTAAACCAGACAGCATAATCAGATGCCGGCTTCAATAAATACGCACTCATCATGGGCGATAGCGTTAATGCAACCATCCCCGAAATGATAACTGCAGCGGCTAGAGTAAACGAAAATTGCTTAAATAAATCTACAGTTAAGCCCGACATTAACCCTATTGGCAGGTATACGGCAGCCAAAGTTAATGTCATTGAAATAACTGGGAAAATAATTTCTTTACAGCCTTTGAGCGCAGCATCAAAAGGGGCATCCCCTTGCTCAATATGTCGATAGCAGTTTTCAACCACAACAATGGCATCATCTACCACCAACCCGATGGCTAAAATAATCGCTAAAATGGTTAACACATTGATGCTAAAGCCAAGGTATGACATCACAGCAAACACACCAATAACACAGACTGGAATAGTGATAATGGGGACTGAAGCTGCTCGTATGCTTCCTAAAAAGATCAGGACCACAATAGAGACGAGCACAATCGCTTCAATTAAAGCAGAAAAGCCCTCATGAATTGAAGCGTTGATAAAGTCGGCTTGATTGTACACCAGCTGCATTTTAATGCTTTGTGGTAAGCGCTTTTGCATGCGCTCGATTTCTTTGACGATTAATGCCGATACTTGAACCGGATTTGCATTCCTTAGCGGTCGCACTTGAATCGCTAACCCTGGCTTTTCATCAATGGATAACTGCGATGGGTTTAAGCTTCTTTCTCCCATTTCTACATCAGCAACATCCGACATACGAATAATGCGATTGTTATCATCTTGCCTGATAACCAATTGTTTAACATCATCGACAGACTGAACTTGAGTAACAGGGTTTAAAGAAAAGTTTCGTGCTTTTCCCACAATAGACCCCGCTGTAAAGCTTGAATTATAAGCATCAAGCACTGTTACCACATCAGCAGTACTGACTTTTAATTCTTTCATTTGATCAGGGTTTAGCCATACTCTTACAGCTCGGTGTGAACCACCGTAAGGCCCCCAAACAGCTCCAACACCATTAATATGTTTAAACTGGGGTACTAATTGCTGCACGATATAATCGTACATTTGTTGTTGAGTCATTCCGCCAGTATTTACAAAGGTAATGATATTGCTACTGCTTGAACCTCCGGCCGAAATGTCATCCGTCACCGTCGGCTTGTTCACCATAGCACTGGGGAAGTCATCAATCGCTTCGATGCTGGAACGTAGTTTATTCATCAAATTAGTGTATTCGATGTCATTCGTATCATCGGTAAATTTAATATTTAACGTACAACTACCAATATTACAATTGGTCGTCATAATTTCGACTTTATCAAGCCCACCTACGGCTGCAATTAATTTATCTGCAACATTGCTAGACATAAAATCGGCACTGGCACCAGGAACAGATGCGCTTACTGAAGCTGTATGTTTGGTATGCTCTGGAAAGTATTGAATTTCGAGTTTTTGAAAAGCGATGATCCCAAATAGCACCGCCATAATACTCAATATTGAAGCAAATATTGGATGACGAATACAGACTTCTGGCAATTGCATCAGTGAGAGACTCCATTATCAGTATGAGGTGTGGCAGAAGAGGTCTTGTCTGGTTTATCTTGCTTAGGTTCTAGAATACGAATTATCGAATTAGAAGTAAGGTTTTGCATGCCTGTTTTCACTACCAACTCATCTTGCTTTAAGCCTTGAGTAACCGCTACATAACCGTTGTTGGTATTTTTTCCTAGCTTTACATCACGCTTTTTAACTCGATTTTTTGTAACCACCCACACATATCGTTCTTCATTATTTGCTTGCACCGAATTTTGCGGCACTAGCAGTTGAGTTTCACGATGACCAAAGTAATGCTTAATTTTGGCGAACATTCCCGGAGCTAAGGCGTAGTCAGGGTTATCCAATTTTGCTCTAATGGTTACTCGACCCGAATTAGGATCAATGGCTGGTGCTACATAGCTGACCTGACCATAAAAGGTGCGATCTTTATACGCATCGACGGTAACACTGACACGTTGACCTTTGTTTGCTTTACCAAAGTCTTTTTGGCTAACGGCGTAATCGACTTCAACAGGTGTTAATTGATATAAAGTAACTAAAGCCGTATCTGCCGCAATGTGACTACCTACGGATTGGGTAAAGCTGGTTAACTGACCATCGAAAGGCGCAATGATCTGATAGTCTTTCATCGCTGCGAGTTTTTGTTGATAATCCGCTTTAGCTAAATCTAATTTTTCTTTAACTTCATCAACATTTTGTTTTGATAACGCGTAAGGTTCACGTTGCAGTAGGTCATTAATCCTATCAACATTAGTTTGAGCCAGTGCTAAGCTACTTTTGGATTTGTCTAAGTCAGCTTTCGCTTCGGTGTTATCGAGCTGTGCAATCAAGTCACCTTTTCGGACTTTATCGCCGTTATTAAAATAAATCTTGGTGATTTTATTAGCAGCAGTGAAGCTTAAATCTGAGGAAGCTACAGCTCGCAGCTTGCCAACCTCCTGAACGAGATCGTAAAAATAACCTTGCTTTACAGACTCGACCGTAACCGCAACGGGCTGAGGTGTCTGTTGTTTTTTGTCCTTAGCAAGACTGGATAGTGGTGAAATTAAAAATAGAATACAGGCACCTAGCGATGCCATAACTAACCATTTTTTAGAAAAATTGGGAAATGCAATCCCCATGTGTTCAACTCCTCTGACAAACCAAAGGGTTAAGTGGAAGCAATGAGAATGTGTAATGATTTATGATCACTGATGCGATTCAAATATATAACATTCATTAAAAAAGCGAGCCTATTTTGGCTCACCTTTCCCACTCAACACTACAGAAACCAAACATTAAGCTAAGTCAATGCAGAATTAGCCTGTTATTTAGACTGATTCAAGCGCTAATTGGTTCAAACTTAAGTTAAATTCAATCTTATTAATGAATAAGCTGACCTATGTAGCTAGTATGATCCCTAATCGGAGTTTTTGCCGAAAATATAAACAAAAAGGCTGCAATATTGCAGCCTTTTTAACAATTGAAACTTAATTTCAATCTGTTTCAAGCAAGAGGATACTTAGATATTCTCATGAATTTCTTGTACTGAACGCACCGTCTTACGCTCATCCACATTGTGTGACATACACGCTGCAAACGCGGCATTCAATGTCGTAGTGTAATTCACTTTATGACGAAGCGCTGCACGACGTAACTGACGAGAATCCTCAATCGCTTGACGACCTTCAGTGGTGTTTACCATGTAGCTGTATTCACCATTCTTGATGCGGTCAAGAATGTGCGGACGACCTTCGTGTACCTTGTTCACAAGACGTGGATTGATTCCAGCTTCACCCAGTATCACAGCCGTGCCATGAGTCGCATCCAACTCATAACCTAACTTAATAAGCTGAGCCGCAAGCTCTACCACACGCTTTTTATCACTGTTGCGAACTGATAACAGTGCACGTCCAGACTTAGGGATATCAGACATCGCACCTAAACAAGCCTTAGCATAAGCTTCAGCGAAGGTATCACCTGTTCCCATTACTTCACCCGTAGAGCGCATTTCAGGGCCAAGTAAAGGGTCAACACCGGGGAATTTATTAAATGGCAGTACTACTTCTTTTACAGAGTACATGCTTGGGATCACTTCTTTAGTGAAACCTTGCTCAGCCAAAGATTGCCCCGCCATCGCACGCGCTGCTATTTTCGCAAGTGGTACGCCTGTCGCTTTAGACACAAATGGCACGGTACGAGCTGCACGTGGGTTAACTTCAATCATATATATTTCGTTATCTTTCACGGCAAACTGTACGTTCATTAAACCAATCACGCCCAACTCTAAAGCAAGCTCGCGAACGTACTCACGCATTTGAGCTTGGATTTCTTGACTTAGGCTGTATGGAGGTAACGAACAACCTGAGTCACCTGAGTGAACACCCGCTTGCTCGATGTGCTCCATAATAGCACCGACAACGACATCTTTACCGTCAGATACGGCATCAATATCCACTTCAATCGCATTATCTAGGAAGTAGTCTAATAGTACTGGCGAGTCGTTCGATACACGTACAGCTTCGTTAAAGTAGCGCAGTAAGTCTTCTTGGTCGTATACGATTTCCATTGCACGACCACCTAATACATAAGATGGACGCACAACCAATGGATAACCAATACGTTCAGCCGCATGCACTGCTGCTTCAACGGTCGTGACGGTATCATTTTCTGGTTGCTTTAAGCCAAGCTGATTAATCGCGCCTTGGAAACGTTCACGGTCTTCTGCACGGTCAATCGCATCTGGGCTCGTACCAATAATAGGCACGCCTGCTTCTTCAAGTGCTTTGGCTAACTTAAGTGGCGTTTGACCACCGTATTGAACAATCACGCCCTTGGGATTTTCAACACGTACGATTTCCAATACGTCTTCAAGTGTTACTGGCTCGAAGTACAAACGATCAGAAGTATCATAGTCGGTTGATACGGTTTCAGGGTTACAGTTCACCATAATGGTTTCGTAACCGTCTTCGCGCATCGCTAATGCCGCATGAACACAGCAGTAATCGAATTCGATACCTTGACCAATACGGTTTGGACCACCACCCAACACCATGATTTTTTCACGATCCGATGGATTGGCTTCACACTCTTCTTCATAGGTCGAGTACATGTAAGCGGTATCTGTTGCAAACTCAGCCGCACAAGTATCGACTCGCTTGTAAACTGGAAGCACACCTAAGCGATTACGAAGAACGCGAATATCGTTATCAGAAACTCTTAGTAATTCGGCGAGACGAGCATCAGCAAATCCCTTACGCTTTAATTTACGCAAGAAAGCTTCATCCAGTTCTGTCACCGACATTTCTTGAAGCTCAGATTCAAGCTTGATCAGCTCTTCAATTTGCACTAAGAACCAGTGGTCAATACCTGTCAGCTTATAGATAGCATCAACCGATAAACCAATACGGAACGCATCAGCCACATACCAAATACGTTCTGAACCCGGCTCTTGTAACTCGTGACGAATTTTAGAAATCGCGTTTTTGTCATCTAAGTCTGTAATGGGGTCAAAACCATTTTTACCCACTTCAAGACCACGCAAAGCTTTTTGCACTGATTCTTGGAAAGTACGACCAATCGCCATGACCTCACCAACAGATTTCATTTGCGTGGTAAGGCGATCATTCGCTCCTGCAAATTTTTCAAAGTTGAAGCGAGGGATCTTAGTCACAACATAGTCAATCGATGGTTCGAATGAGGCAGGAGTTTGACCACCTGTAATGTCATTCTGAAGTTCATCTAAAGTGAAACCAACCGCTAATTTAGCGGCGATTTTAGCAATCGGGAAGCCTGTTGCTTTAGACGCTAATGCTGACGAACGAGATACACGCGGGTTCATCTCGATGATCACCATACGTCCATCTTTAGGGTTGATACCGAACTGTACGTTTGAACCACCCGTTTCAACACCAATTTCACGAAGTACCGCAAGCGATGCATTACGCATCAACTGATACTCTTTGTCTGTCAGTGTTTGAGCCGGAGCAACAGTGATTGAGTCTCCGGTATGAACGCCCATAGCGTCGAAGTTTTCAATGGCGCAGACAATAATACAGTTGTCATTGCGGTCACGAACCACTTCCATTTCGTACTCTTTCCAACCAATTAATGATTCGTCGATCAATAATTCATTGGTTGGTGACAGTTCAAACCCCTTTGAACAAATCTCTTCAAATTCTTCACGGTTATAGGCAATACCACCACCGGTGCCACCCATGGTGAACGATGGACGGATAATACAAGGGAAGCCAACTTGTTCAAGCACTTGATAGGCTTCATCCATGTTATGAGCGATATCAGCACGTGGACACTCTAAACCAATGCTCTTCATAGCTTTGTCGAAACGGCTGCGATCTTCTGCCTTATCAATCGCATCGGCTGTCGCGCCGATCATTTCAACATTAAACTCTTCAAGTACGCCTTTTGCTTCAAGCTCTAATGCACAGTTAAGTGCCGTTTGACCACCCATAGTAGGTAGAACCGCATCTGGACGTTCTTTCGCAATGATATTACGAACCACTTCCCAGTGAATTGGCTCGATGTAGGTCGCATCAGCCATTTCAGGATCGGTCATAATGGTGGCAGGGTTAGAGTTCACCAGAATGACTCGGTAGCCTTCTTCTCGTAATGCTTTACAAGCTTGAGCGCCTGAATAATCAAATTCACACGCCTGACCGATTACGATCGGTCCCGCACCTAAAATTAAGATGCTTTTTATGTCTGTACGTTTTGGCATTTCTCGGCTACCCCAGAGTTACAGCTTTTGTTGAAGGTGGTTTTCAATCAGTTCGATAAAGTGATCGAACAAAGGTGCGCAATCATGCGGTCCTGGACTGGCTTCAGGGTGACCCTGAAAGCTAAATGCAGGCTTATCCGTTAAGTGGATCCCTTGTAAGGAACCATCAAATAGCGATTTATGTGTCACTTTAATGTTACTTGGCAAACTGGCTTCATCAGCAGCAAAACCGTGGTTTTGGCTGGTGATCATTACCGTGCCTTTATCCGTATCACCTACAGGATGGTTAGCACCGTGATGACCAAACTTCATCTTCAGTGTTTTCGCACCTGAAGCCAGAGCCAACAATTGGTGACCCAAACAAATACCAAATACTGGAATGTCGGTTTTTAAGATTTCTTGAATCGCTTCAATCGCATAATCACATGGCTCAGGATCGCCCGGACCATTTGATAAGAACACACCATCCGGATTCATGGCTAACACTTCGCTAGCCGGAGTCTTAGCTGGAACCACGGTGACATCACAACCGCGGTCAACCAACATTCTTAAAATGTTACGCTTAACACCATAGTCGTATGCCACGATTTTATATTTAAGCTCTGACTCTGGTGTATCACTTGGTAATCCACCTACCAAGCGCCAGCTTCCACTGCGCCATTGATACTTTGAATCAGTAGTAACTTCTTTGGCTAAGTCCATGCCTTTTAAGCCGGGAAATGCTTTCGCTTCCACTAGGGCTTTTTCAATATCGTCACCAACTAAAATACAACCGGACTGAGAACCTTTTTCACGCAAAATGCGTGTCAGCATACGTGTATCAATATCGGCTATGCCTACGACGTTGTTGCTTTTAAGGTAATCACTGAGAGATTGTTGGTTACGGAAGTTACTGGCGAGAAGGGGAAGGTCACGAATGATTAAGCCAGTGGCATGAATGCTATCGGATTCTGTATCTTCTGAGTTAGTGCCGGTATTTCCAATGTGGGGGTAAGTAAGAGTGACGATTTGACGAGAATAAGAAGGATCAGTTAGTATTTCTTGGTATCCTGTCATCGAAGTATTAAAAACCACTTCTCCGACGGCTGAACCACTGGCACCAATTGCGGTACCTTTAAAAACCGTCCCATCTTCGAGTACGAGTAAGGCAGACTGTGTCAACACGACCTCCGAAAGAGCCAAGCTATTGAAATTTAATAATTTTTAATTATCAACTCCTTGCAAAAATCCCATAAATACTGAAATTTTGGCAAATTGCGCAGATTTTACATGAGAAACGTGATCTCGTCTACAAAAATGGAATTAAAAGAAACAACCTCGAAAAACAATAAAAGCTATAATTATCATACAGATAAAGGTAGGCAGACACTTTTAAAAACGCTAGTTTCTCTTTAGAGAACAAAGAGTAATGACCTAGTCTTAAAAATTAATCTCGAGCTAACTGTAGATGTGTTGGAGAATCAAAATAGCCACGACAACGACTACTTCGACATTTATCGTAAACCATCATACAAGTATATGCCCCCAACACTCCTCCAAGGATACCTCCTCCAACTCCACCACCACAGCTTAAACATAAGCCAGCTATTGACTGATGACCTGAGAGAACAGCTAACGTAGCCGCCGCATCGCTCGGTAAACTAAGACATACCATTCCCGTAGCAGCTGCATAGCCAGTGCGTTCATCACATTTAGGTATGAAAAAACGCCCCGCTTTTATCACCACTTCATATACACGTTTACCGATTCTGAGTAGTCCTTGGCCATTTCCTTGAGCATCAAGCTTCCGAAGTAATAAAGATTGCTCTGTCGAAATTCGGTACTCTCGGCTATCTGAATTCACTGAATTTATAGTCCCGCCAGCCATTCTATTACCTTAACTATCGATTAAATCAGAACAATAATGTTAGTGATTAAGACGTAAAAAAACTGCTAAAAGCCATTAAGTTTTGATTAACAAAAGTTTAATTTTGGAAAGATGAGATATAATCAGAAACAGAGCTATTGAGGCGAGTATAACTTTCAGGATTAGATTTTGCGTGAGAATCATCCCAGTATCTTGTATAAGCAGTTATTGCTAACCGATAGCTAAAAATTATCCGTCTAAAAGAAAATGTTTAGACTACAGCGCGACGTCAAGAATCAAGCCACAGAAGAAGTTATTCATGAAGCATTTTTTGTGAATTAGGTGCCTGCCCTTCAGAATTTGCATTTTCAAAGTTTGGAACAATGCTAACAATATAACCAGCAAAAATACCTCCAGCCCCCCCGGCTACTCCTCCTCCAGTAATCTCCGCAATAGCTTCAATAAGAGCAGGACAAACAGGGTAGCTATTTGGCAACTGTGTTGCACATATTGGAGCGGCTATAGCCACAGTGCATACCAAAAAAGTGATAACGCCTGTGATACAAGCACACTTGGCAACGCCTTCCTTTTCACACCTAGGAGTTAACAAGTATGTGATTCCATTACAACTAAAAAGTTGACTTTGCGAAGAGGTTTGCGGCTCGCTTTTTGCTAAAGTTTGGTATGTTTTTTGTGGTGAACCAGCGGTAATCGATTGATTTGCTCCCATACAACCTCTTCATCTTTATCATTACTTCAAATAATCCCAATAACTCTAAAAGCTGTTCATGGTTAGTTTTGGAATTTAGCTTAGGTCAATGACTCTAGATTGTTAGCCGTTAAATTTACAGCCTTATTCAATTAATATGACGTTAAACAAAATTTACTTTAAAGAATTCCAGGCATAAAAAAAGCGAAGCACTTAGCTTCGCTTTAGTGAATCCTAACCGGAAGTTATTTTACAAACTCAACACCGATTTGAATGTCACCTTTTAGGGTTTCAAGCATAGAATCACGCGCGTCCGCTTCAAATGCACTTACTTCACCATAAGGCAGTATTTCTTCTACACCATTTTTACCTAAACGAACTGGTTGAGCGAAGAACTCTGCATGTTCACTGCCACCGTCAACATAAGCACACTCGATAACGTTTTCTTCACCTTGAAGACCACGTACTAGAGATAGACCGAAACGACATGCCGCTTGCCCCATAGATAGAGTCGCGCTACCGCCGCCTGCTTTTGCTTCCACAACTTCAGTACCTGCGTTTTGAATACGCTTAGTTAAAGCTGCCACTTCTTCATCAGAGAAGTTTACACCTTCAATTTGAGAAAGTAACGGAAGAATAGTCACACCACTGTGGCCACCAATCACATTGATGTTCACATCTTCAGGCTTAAGACCTTTCGCTTCAGCAACAAAAGTTTCAGAACGGATAACATCAAGGGTAGTAACACCGAACAAACGGCTTTTATCATAAACGCCTGCTTTCTTTAGTACTTCAGCAGCAATAGCAACAGTAGTATTTACAGGGTTAGTAATCACACCAATAAGTGCCTTAGGGCAAGTAGCTGCAACTTTTTCGATTAGGTTACGAACAATACCTGCGTTGATGTTAAATAGATCAGAGCGATCCATGCCTGGCTTACGTGCTACACCCGCTGAAATCAATACTACGTCAGCACCTTCTAGTGCAGGAGCTGCGTCTTCACCCGCGAAACCTTTTACTTCAACGTCCGTTGGAATGTGGCTTAAATCAACTGCAACACCTGGTGTTACTGGCGCGATATCATATAAAGATAGCTTTGAGCCAGAAGGTAATTGAGTTTTTAATAGTAGGGCAAGAGCTTGGCCGATACCGCCAGCCGCGCCTAGTACAGCAACTTTCATAATTGTCTCCGATGATTCGCAGGATTTGTGATCTTAGTCAAATTTCTGCGGCAACCATACTGTAATGTGATTCAAATTTCAATAAATCTGTGAAACAGTCAGCTAGATTTATTTACGACGATTGGCAATTCAAAACGCTACTTTTAAAGGGGTTTAAGCCAAGTTGTAAACTTGTGTTTCCTCTCCTCACAAATGCATTTTTATGCAGCCTTATGCAGTTTGTTTGACACTTTAATTGGCAGTGTGCAAAAATTCGTTTACTTCGAATGTATCAATAGCAGGATGTTGGCGATACCTTCACGGATAATAAAGACATCATTATGACTATTAAAAATCAAAACGAATTAGTAAAAGCGTTCAAAAATTTATTAAAAGAAGAACGCTTTGGTTCTCAAGGCGAAATTGTTAATGCTCTTCAAGCTGAAGGCTTTACCAATATTAACCAATCTAAAGTATCTAGAATGCTTAGCAAGTTTGGAGCTGTGAGAACCCGAAATGCCAAACAAGAAATGGTATACTGCCTTCCAGCTGAATTAGGCGTTCCTACCGCTGGTAGCCCACTTAAAAATCTAGTGCTAGACGTTGACCATAATGCGGCTATGATCGTAGTTAGAACTAGCCCAGGAGCTGCACAGCTAATCGCTCGTTTACTTGACTCCATCGGCAAACCCGAAGGTATTTTAGGTACGATTGCAGGTGACGATACTATCTTCATTTGCCCTGCAAACCTTGAAGATATGGACGCTATTCTCGAAACGGTGAAATCTTTGTTTAATTACTCTGAGTAATTTAACCTCAGCTCTGCATAACGAAATCAATAACATTTTGATTTAAAATACAAACCTTAAATTTTTATCTACAGTGCGGCTAATTTTGTGTAGTTCAAGGCAGAACAGTTCGTAATAGCCTGTCTATTACGGGCTGTTCTAACACAGAAATACGCGAAAGTAGCTGTACTGTAGAGGTTGGCTTATACAGAGCTGAGGTTAATATAAAAGTACCTCTCTATAGCAGAGCTCAATGCTCTGCTTTTTTATATTCAATCCTGACTCAAATCTAAACAGAACAACAATTTAATTTGCGGCACAGACTCTCTATTTATATTGTGAACGATGTAACTTCTATAGAGATCTAAGCAAATGAAAACACCAATTACATATTTAATTGCATCCATTTCATTACTTGCAAGCTACTCCTGCTTTGCTGAGCAGCTCATTCCGATTACGTTACCGGGTAAAATTGAAACAGTGAATTCGATTGTTATTGATAATGATACGGCATCACCTATGGGAATATGGCTCGACAAAAGCACCAACGTATACATGACCAGCGCATCGAATAAGATAAAAAATTATTCTAATGGTGGCAATTATCGCATCAATTTTAATATCCCCAACGACGATGCTCAAGCGGCTAAAGCTAGTAGTCATTTAAACTTCTTTTTGGGGATAGGGATCAACGGGCAAGCCCGTATGTTGGGGCATTCTCAATGTACTGCTGATTTAAACATTGATCTTGGTACCCGCTCTCTCACTATATCAAATGGCAGTTGCGATAACGGTCCAGGGCTAGAAGACTATCAACTAAAAATGACCTTTGATGGCAATGAAAGCGCAAGCATTGATGATATTACTCTTGATTCAGCTCGAATGCCTGATGTTCAAGTTACTTTGACACACAAATAAAATTGGCAGTCGTCATGATGTTAAAAGCTTTGCTATCAGGGGCTTTTAAGCAGTTCATATAAACGCGCCCGCTGTTATAAACCTAAAAATGAGTTCACTAAATAACTTATGGCTTTCATTCCAGCTCAAACAAGTTCTGTCTCACCACCTTCAGAAATGTGTAGTTCGCCAGTTTTTTATCCTGCCAATACACCGGCTTACTTCAACTATGGTCATTTATATTTTAATGTCTGCTTACAACCTATACCGAATTACACACCAGTGGCAGGCAATCAACAGGCTCAACAAGTACTTTACTTTGATAGTGTTCAGCCACCTAATGTTTATCCTCAAAATTACTTTACATACGAGGTTTCACCTCCCTACCCTTATCATGAAAGGCATCAAGCATTAACCTCTGTTCACTTACTGACGGCTCCTATTCATCAAGGAGAAGTCGTTAATGAGCGAACAGAGCGGCGACTAAATGGTCTAATTAATAAATGCAAAACATTAGCAGAATTGAAAGAGATCATTATTGCGGGAAAAAACATATCACAACCAGCAGGTTGGAACGTTCTACTTATCGAGAAAATGCTTAAAAAGTGCATTAAACTAGGCAAAAGTGATAAAGAGGTCAATCGTACCGAAATACAGGTAGTGATTAATTTAATCATGAGCTTGCCCTCACAATTCATAACTGAAACAAACGTTCGCCTTAGATACTCACCTAAAACGATTACTTTATTTCTCAAAGCATGTGCACTCACGCAAGATATAGAAAGAGCAAAACAAATACTCATTGAAAGAAACGGTAAAGAAAGTTGGCTTACCTGCTGGGGGATTTCTGCCAATATCAAACATATCAACACTTTCATTTTGGTTTGTGTAGCCACTAAAGAGTGGGGAATTGTATGGGAAGCAATTAATAACAATAGCCTGATATTAAAGAATGGAAACCACACACCGAATACCGAAACTTGTTTAAACCTACTGAGACTGTGCGCTAAAACAAAACATTTTGAAGAAGCCAAATGGCTGTTATTTGGTGACAAAGAGCATAAGAGCTTTGTTTCAAAACACAACATAACCCCGGAATACAAAGTGATACGGGAATTTCTCATCACTTGCTTCGCTGCACAAAAAGCGCTTGTGTCTAGAGATGAGTTAATCGATGCTATAAATCTGTGGAAAATCCCAATGAAGCCGCTATTGCGGGCCTATACAGCGACACTCGAACCGGACAAATTTGAGGAAGCCATTAATGTTGGGCTAGCAGAAAAGGCTTTTCTCCCTAGTTTAGGATTGAATGATAATTGCCTTAAATTTAGTTTCCAGACAATATTTGCTAAGTGCTCAAAGGGTGATATGGACACCCTTGGTATACCCTTTGAATTTGCCAAACTTTTATTTGAATACCATGTCATGACGAGCGGTCATACTGTTTTACAATTTACAACAGATCCAAATTGGGGGAATCACCTAAGACACAAATTGGCAAAATTTTCCAAGGAGGCATTAAACAGAGCCTTTGTTAATACCTTAGCCACTCCGAATAGTTTTCGATATCTACCTGAAGACACGAGTATAAATTCCTCCAATTCGAAACATACTTCATCAGAGGAACTGGAACAACAAGCTTACCTTTCTCCTGCAGCACCTAACAAAAAGTCTAACGATGGTGCAAAAAATGATGATCCTGTCAGCGCTTGAGTAAATTGCATTAGCCTATCACTTTGACCATGATCATCACCTTTAACCATGCTATGAAGCATGGCTTCGAAGTGAGTTGGTGTTTTACATACCGAAATGAACATCAAGCCTTGTTGACCCAATGAACCATAAGGCATGCTTTGTCTCAGGATTTCTTTACTATTGCCATGCTCATCTTTTAAGTTCACCCGCTTTACATGACTGCTCGGTAGTTTTTCGTGTGCAGCATATTCAACATCATCTTGTTTAGTACGGCCGATAATGTCTTCTTGTTCTTTTTGGGCTAAGCCGTGCCATGTTTTGAGCTTATGGGCGTATTTTTGAACATGCACATAACTGCCTGACTGAAATAATGGCTCTTCTTCATCGACTAAAGCTACCTTTTGACGTTGACGCCCTTTCGGGTTCTCGGTGCCATCAACAAAGCCTGTTAAGTCGCGACTATCCATATAACGGAAACCACGCTCTTCATCCACCAGCTCAACTAACCCTTCTAGCATTTGATTAATTTCATTGGCCACCAAATGTAAGACATCATAACGGTCACAACGAATATGGAAAAATAAATCGAACTCAATAGCTGGAGCATAAAGATCATGGTGTTGAACAGCAGGGAAAGGACGTAAAAGTGCCGGTCTTTCATTTGGATAAAGCGTATCCCAATAATTTGCACCTATGGCTAAAAACCCATTAAAAGCACTATCGGCATATTGATCAGTAAGCTCATATAAATACTGGGCAACCGACGCTAGGCATGGTCTAAGTTGAGCTTCTACATTATCTTCAGCGTTATACATCAAATAAACGCTGTGCAGATTTCCTTCAGCACAAATACCTAGTTGCTCCCTTGGCATTATATCTATTTCCATTCGTTGCTCTCCGATTCAGTCATGGTAAACAAATCTTTAAACTAGTTCACGATTTATCTACAAAAAATAGAAATTTAGGATCATTGTATGTTGTTTAAAAATTCGCTAGCGTAGCGAGTGCAATTTTAACCAGCTCTTAGGGATCACTCAATGAATAATCTCCTTCTAAGCAGCATTACCCTTTCGATTATATTAGGCCTAACGGCTTGTTCAAATGATAAGACGATAAACACTCAATCACCGTCTCCGTCATCTAATAACTTGCTCAACAATAAACAAGCCTTGACTTCTGGAATTGATTTCAAAAACTTCGATCGTAATGTGCGTCCTCAAGATAACTTCTATCAATATGTCAATGGAACTTGGCTTAACAATGCCAAGATCCCAAGTGACCGAACCAGCATAGGCGCCTTTTATGATTTAAGAGAACATGCCAGAGATGATGTAAAAGCCATCATAGAAAATACAGCCGAGCAACCAAACCTCAAACCCGGCTCTGATGAGAAAAAAATGGCAGACTTATATCGCTCCTTTATGGATACTCAGCGACTAAACGCCCTTGGCCTCAGTCCCGTTTATCCTGAATTTCATAGCGCTAATGCCATTAAGAGTAAAAATCAATTAGTGAACTATTTTGCCCAAAGCCAAATCCATGGTGGCAATAGTCCTATGGCATTTTACATTGATGTCGATGCCAAAAATTCCAGTCGTTACGCCACGCACATTTGGCAATCAGGTCTGAGCCTTCCAAATAGAGACTATTATCTCGATAAAACCCAACGCTTTGTTGAGCTACGTCATGCCTACCTCAAACACATTCAAACCATGTTTGAGCTAGCTAAACTGCCGAATCCACGCCACAGTGCTCAAACGGTATTATCGCTAGAAACAGCCATCGCTAAGTTGCAGTGGGATAAGGTAAAAACTCGTGACAGCTCCAAAACCTACAACCTGTATCAAACTAAAAACTTAACTGAGCTTGCGCCACAAATTCCATGGAAGCGTTACCTCAAAACATTGGGCGCTGATAAGCAGAAAGACATCATTATCAATCAACCGAGCTTTATTTCAGGCCTTGGAAAATTAATCCAATCTCGAAGCCTCAGTGATTGGAAAACTTATTTAACTTGGCATAGCCTATCAGATTCAGCCAACCTGTTATCTGAACCGTTTGTAAAAGAAAACTTTAACTTTTTCTCTAAAACCTTAAACGGTCAAGAAGCTCAGGAACCTCGCTGGAAACGTGGTGTTTCAGTGGTAAATGGCCTGTTAGGAGAGGTAGTAGGCAAAGTCTACGTCAAGCAACACTTTAAGCCTGCAGCCAAGGCAAGAATGAAGCAGCTTGTTGAAAATCTGCGAGATGCTTACGGTAGCAGTATTGATGATCTTACTTGGATGAGTGCTGCCACCAAGGCCGCCGCTCGTGAAAAGTTAGCTAAATTCACCCCTAAAATTGGTTATCCGAATAAGTGGAAAGACTACAGCAAACTTGTTATTAAACCGGACGACTTGGTTGGCAATGTTCGACGTTCAGCGGTGCTCCGTCACCAAAAATCCCTCGCTAAATTAAACAAGCCCGTCGATCCTAGTGAGTGGTTTATGACACCACAAACCGTCAATGCTTACTACAATCCCACCATGAACGAAATCGTCTTCCCTGCCGCGATTCTGCAGCCACCTTTTTTCAATATGGCCGCTGACGATGCGGTAAATTATGGCGGCATCGGCGCGGTTATCGGTCATGAAATGGGGCATGGATTTGATGATCAAGGCTCTAAGTACGATGGCGACGGTAACTTGAAAAACTGGTGGACACCGAACGATTTGAGTGAGTTTAATAAGCGCACTAAGGAACTGGTTGATCAATATAATGGCTACTATGTCTTTAAAGACTTGCATGTGAACGGCAAATTAACCTTAGGAGAAAACATCGGAGATTTATCAGGCATTACCATCGCTTATAAAGCCTACAAAAAATCGTTGAATGGCATGCCTGCGCCTATCATTGATGGACTTACTGGAGATCAACGTTTCTTTATTGGATTTACCCAAATATGGCGAGCCAAGTTTAAAGAAAAAGCCGCACGAAATCGTGTTGCTACCGATCCTCATTCTCCACCAGAATTCCGTTCATTAGGAGCACTATCCAACTCCCCTGCTTTCTATAAAGCCTTTAACGTGAAGCCGGGTGATAAGATGTATCTTCCACCAAATAAACGCGTGAAGATCTGGTAGGTTTCTGTATCAAAGCCGCATATATTGCGGCTTTTTTTGCTAAATCACCATTAGAATGATAATTTCACTGCAATTTTTCAAAACGAAATCGTATTAAAGACTGTTGGTATTTGGTGTTTATTTTAACCTTGGAAGATCAACACGTCCTAGTATTAGTGATCTTATGAATGATATTTTAGAAAAGCTGCAACAACGTAATCAACAAACCACCTTCCCTCTTGAACTGCCAACCTTTGAGCAGTTAGTGGAAATTGAAGAACAAATTTTAATTCCTCTGCCTCAAGATTTAAAAACCTACTTGCTTGAAGGAAGTGATGTGTTATTTGGTCATCTAGAGCCAGTAACCGCCGCCGATCCGTCTACTCATACGTACTTGCCTGAAGTCACCAGCTATGCGTGGTCTATCGGGTTACCAAGAGAAATGATTGCCATTTGTCAGCAAGGGGACGATTTTCACTGTATCGACCAAATGGGGCAAGTCCACTTTTGGAAAGATGGAAGAATGACAGCTCAATGGGAAACGCTGTGGGACTGGATTGAAGAAGTCTGGTTAGAGGAATAACATCCTTAACCCTAAAAACATCAGTTGGGCACGTTCTCAGGCTTAGATAAAATTACCGACAAACAAAGCTGTCGTACTCTGTTTGTTGATAACAAGGCGAAACTTGTAGCAAGTAATTGTGCTACTTGCAAAAGCCTCAACGCCGTTAGAGGCAATTTTAGCAAGCCTGTGGGCGTGAAGCGATTCACCTAATGGGTGAAGCAACAAAAAAAGAAATTTCTTTATCTTTTATCAGGTTAATACCTAGCTTAGCGTTCAACTGATGTTTTTAGGTTAACCTTTGATAGGCACCAATAGCATAACCGGTGCCTATCAATAAACAGATACCGCTGCTTGTTAACCAGAACAACAAACTATTATCTGGAAAGTAAGGCATTAACCAAACAAAACCTATCCCTCTAGCAATAAGAATGACGGCAATACCCGTTAGCACTGTAGTTTGAAAAGGTAGAGGCCTAAGTTTCCCAACCGCCGAGAGCCCATATATCCCCCAAAACATCAATACTAAAGCAATCGCTATCGTCACTATGTTTGGATAAAATAAACCTTGCTCCACCATCTGAGCCATAGGCTCGCCAGCACCAAGAAAGCGATAGCCATCTGCCCCCCAGAAAATCACAATAATATGAGTTAATGCCGCCAATAACAAAGCTATAGCGGCAAAGTATAAGGCATTACTTTTTACATTAAGAGGCAAACTAAAACCCTTGATTGATCATCTTTGATAAAAACTCATCAGATTCATTATCACCAACATCAGCATAATCTGTGGTTTTAAACTTATCACGTTGCTTAAATCGTTTTGTTACTTGCTCAGCATCAGCAATTAACTTAATCAATTTCCACTCATAAGTATTACTTTTTTGCCCTAAGGTAAATGATTTAGGTAACTGATAGTGTTCTAACCACTCAACCTGCTTAACAGTGTTCGGAATTTGGTAATAACTGACTCGCATACAAGTGTTTTGTCTAGAGGTCGACTTTTGATATTTGGCCAATCGCTCTGGGGTAAACACATGGTACAAGCGTTGCCAGTGTTGCTGTTTGTTTTTAGTTCTTATCTCTTTGCTTTGGTACTCAATACCACGTTTAAAGCCATCGAAGTAGCGCGTCAATTGCAAAAACTCTTTTGAGGCATTGGGTGTCTTATACCAATACTCAGCAATTTGAGTTTGTGGGTATTCGTATAAGACAGCGTTGTTATTTCGCCATACATTCACTTTTTTAGAGATCGACTTGCCATTTCTAACTTCCGTAACTTGATATTTGGCTCCGACGATTTCTTTATTTCCGCATCGCTCCACAGCTTGAGCAGAACTCATTGAAACACACCCAAACAACAACAGTGCTTGTATCTTATTCATTGTTTTTCTTCCATAAAAACGCCCACTTTAGTTTAATGCTAATCGTTTAAGCGAGAGGCATTACACATATCGTGGGCGTTAACATACTACCTGTAATACAACTTATCAATTTAAGGTTTCAATTTGGTTTCAGCCTTATTGATAAGATCGATAGCATGTTCCATCACATGGAAAATGCTGCTTTGCTCATTAGTCCCAGATACCAACTGCGCAGACGGGCCTTGTGCATAAATACCTACATCTTCACCAGCATGGGTTTCGCTGCTTCTTGGTACAGCCACCTCTTGGTGGAAACCAGGCTTGGTGGTATCGATATCCGTTAAATCTGCACGGCCTGCATTTATGTCTTGATCATATCCAGCATCAGCATTAGTTTCATCGCCTAAGTCCATAAAGCCACGACCATTGGTATAGCCTAAAGTAGTGTATGGCTTGTCATCAGATGCTTTTGAAGGTTCAGTTTTACCAATAGCAACCACTTTTCCTAAAATTGGATTACCACGCTTAGGGTAACCAGCGATGGTAAATACATGACTGTGATCTGCGGTAACAATGATCAACGTCTCTTCAGGATTAGTCATACGCACCGCTTTTTCAATCGCTTCAGAAAACTCGATGGTATCTTCTAATGCATTGTAAGCATTACCTGCGTGATGACCATGGTCGATACGGCCTGATTCAACCACCAGCATATAACCTTTGTCATTGTTATCTAACAGCTTGATGGCTTTTTCTGTCATATCTGTTAATGAAGGCTCACCAGCAACATCGTTCGAGCGATCGGCTTCATATTGCATGTGGCTTTCGTTGAACAAACCGAAAATACGCTCCGCAGTTTCAGGATTGATAGCGCGGAAGCCATCTTCTTCAAACACATAATCACCGTTTGGATATTTGGCTTTCCATTCGTTGACTAGGTTACGACCATCAGTTCGATCACCCTCAATATCACTGCGAGCATCAGTTGAGTTCGCAGCTGCATCCTTCGGTAAAAAGTGACGACGACCACCGCCCATAACCACTTCTAAACCATCAACATCTAAACCGTCATAGCGGGCTTCTAGGTTAGCTTCAAAGTTAACTAACTGATCTGCAATATCTTTACAGCCAGCTGTTTTAGCAGCATCTGGCATATCAGAAACATCTTCCCAGTTACGGTCAGCCGATTTTGCATAAGTGGCGGCTGGCGTAGCATGAGTGATACGTGCCGTTGAGATAACACCAGTAGAAAGACCTGCAATTTCAGCCAATTCAATTGCAGACACTAACTCGTTCCCAGAGACGGTTGAACAGTTTCCACGCTCAATGTCTTCGTCTACCCCAAGCACACCCACATCCGTTTTCACGCCAGAAACCATAGCCGTCATTGTGCCCGCGGAATCCGGTGTTTGTGCATCTACATTGTAGGTTTTAGCCAAACCAGCGAATGGGAATTTGTCAAAACTCAGGTTATTTTCTTCGCCTTTCATTCCCTTGTTTTGACCATCACGAATACGCGCAGCCGTCACCGTAGATACGCCCATGCCATCACCAACAAATAAGATGACATTTTTTGCTCCACCACGTTCGTTATTAGCATTCAGTGCCATTTGTTTCGCGTCTTCTACACTTTTCGCACTTTGCACATACCAAGTGTTATTGGTGTTGGTTAACAAATCACTCTGATTTAATGCGGCTTTTGCAGGCTTACATTGATGAGTGGTAGAGGTAATTTCACCAGTATCTAATTTGCCATTGCCATCTTTATCCAAACCCGAATCGATTTGAATACCACCATTAGCACATACAGCATGTCCTGGTTGCACAACTGTTTGCAGTACAAATGAACTTTGACCATTGTTGCCATCGGTTCCATTTTGACCATCATCGCCATTACACGCAGCCAAGGCTACAGAGGTCGCAAGAATGGATATTTTCGTTAATAATTTCATCTTGATATCCTCGATTATTTATCTAAGCCAAGCGCTTTGTTGATGATGTGATATACATCGCTTTGTTCAACCACACCTTGTACTAGCTGAGCACCCGGGCCAGTGGCGTGCAGAGTGATGTCTTCACCCGCGTGAGTCTCGCTGCTCTTTGGCACTGTTGCTTCTTGGTGGAACCCCGGTGTCGTTGTATCAATGTTAGAAAGATCAACACGTCCATCTTTATGAATGTCTTGTCCATAACCAGCGTCGGCATTGGTTTCTGTACCTAAATCCATAAAGCCTCGACCGTTTGCGTAACCTAATGTTGTGTAAGGTTTACCATCTGCAGCTTTTGTAGGTTCAGTTTTACCAACTGCAACCACTTTTCCTAAAATCGGATTACCACGCTTTGGATAACCAGCAATAGTGAATACATGGCTGTGGTCTGCTGTAACTAAGATAAGCGTTTCTTCTGGGTTAGTGGTGTCTACGGCTTTTTGAACCGCTTTAGCAAACTCAACGGTATCTTTAAGTGCGTTGTAGGCGTTACCTGCATGGTGGCCATGATCGATGCGACCAGACTCAACGACTAATAAGAAACCGTCTTTATCTTTTTTGAGGAAGTTAACAGCCGTTTCTGTCATTTCAGATAATGAAGGCTCACCGGCTTTATCGTTCTTGCGATCCGCTTCGTATTGCATATGGCTTTCGTTGAATAAGCCGAATACTTTGCTGGCTTTAGCTACATCAATAGCATCAAACCCTTTCTGATCCATTACATAAGTGCCTTGTGGGTATTTCTCTTGCCATTCCGTCACTAAGTTACGGTTATCGGTACGGTCACCTTCTACTTCACTTCGGGCATCGGCTGAGTTCGCTGCAGCATCTTTTGGTAAGAAGTGACGACGACCACCACCCATTACAAAATCGATACCATCGACATCAACGCCTAGGTATCGTTTTTCTAAATTCTTTTCAAAGTTAACCAGCTGAGAAGCAATGTCTTCACATTTATCTTTTGCAGTCTCATCTTTAATATCAGAAACATCTTCCCAGTTACGATCAACAGACTTTGCGTAAGTTGCCGCAGGTGTTGCGTGAGTGATACGAGCAGTAGAAATCACCCCTGTTGATAAGCCTTTAATTTCAGCCAGCTCTACGGCTGTCGCTACTTGGTTGCCTTTAATAGTGTCACATTGGCCACGAACCACATCTTCGTCGACACCAATCACACCTGCATCAGTCTTTAAGCCTGAAATCATTGCCGTCATAGTGCCAGCTGAATCTGGTGTTTGTGCATCGACGTTATAAGTTTTTACAAGCGCCGTGTATGGAAATTTTTCAAAGCTTAAGTAACCTTCTTCACCCGGCTTGTCATTCATTTGTCCTTCAAAAATGCGAGCCGCAGTAAGTGTCGAGACTCCCATACCGTCACCAACAAACAAGATCACATTTTTCGCTTTTAATCCTGTTTTTAAGTTCAACTTTTTAACCAATTGGTCTTGTCCATCTTTGTACCAACTGTTTTCCATTTGATGCTTTGGCAACACAACAGAATGTGCTGAAGCCGCTAAAGCCAATGCTGCGGGAACCATTACCCATTTCGCATTCATAATTTCATCCTATTATTGGTGAGTTTTGTGACGCTCAATAAATTAAGGAGATTGTGTTGCAGTTATGAGTAATAAATATGAGGTTTTGATAACAGAAATATGTACGAGTGCTTACACAAAAATGACAAGGCCAGAAATTAAAGTTGATGAACAATTCTTAACTGGTCAGTGTTTTTATTACAGGAGTAAAATTTGCTGATATTTATCAATTGATAGAGCTTATTATGGCGGCCCAAACGATAAACAGCACTCGACCTGCTCTTGATAACTTCGATGTAGAAAGTCAACATTTGAGGCATAATCAAGGCGCCCCAAAAGCAAACTATCAAAGTACTAATGGCGATAGTTATAGTGCCGATAAAGCTGAATCTCAACGAGTACCAAGTGGATTTTTTCATCGCTCTTCATCAACCCAAACTCCTGCTGTTAGAACCACCAATCAAAAACGGGCGCTCTGTGGTTTTTCGATTTGTTCGTTGGTAACTGGTACAGCGATAGGTGCAGTGAGTGGTGTTTGTGTGCAAATTTTTGCGCCCAAATCAGGTCTTAGCCAAGAAAAAGCAGATACTGTTGCAGCGATTATTTTATTAGTTGGCTTTCTTGTTGGAGCATGTTTTGCCGTCATTCTTTGCAAGGCACGGAATAATTAATCGCACTGGTGCTCGGACGGGTTGATCTTTCGTGCTTATTTTTTGGTACGAGTATATAATGCCCCGTCTTTTTAAGGGGTTATACCAATGGCAACATTCGCTACGTTAAATGCAATCGAAGTCCAAACACTACGTCAATCTTTAGGCTTATCTCAGCAGCAAGTGGCAGATTTAACCAAACAGTCTCTTGAACAAGTACAAGTTTGGGAGTCAGGTGATTCTGCTATCGATTCCAAAGCGGAAAAAATCTTGTTGGATATTGATGATGTGATTGAAATGCAAGTACTTAACACTTGCGATGGTATTGAAGCATTATTTACAAAAGAGCCTAAACGACGATTAGCTTTTGTGGTTTATCCAAACCAAGCGGTATATACCCAATACAATCCAGAATTTTTAAGTTCTTTGCCACTGACAGAGCTATACAATACTGCAGCTTGGCGCATTAAAAAAGAATGTAAATTGGTACTTGAGGTTGATGTAGCCTTAATTCCATTAGATGCTGAAGCTTATAAAGCGTACCGTGCCGATAACGGTTTATCGGAAAGCCGAGAAAGCCGCGCGAAATGGGCGGCAACTCAGCTGTAATTGTTGCTTAAATATTTAAGCCGAAATCATGCAGGTATACTGGCTTTAGCTTTTTCAATCGCTGAAGCCAAGCTTGGACGTTGCTGTATTCGTTCATAATAGGCCATCAGCTTTGGCGGCAATGTTTGCTCAAAAACCTGCGCCCATAACAAGGTTTGCGCCAGTAAAATATCGGCCACTGTTAATTCATCACCCAATAAATACATGCTATCTGATAGCTTATTTTCAGCAAGTTTGGCTGCTTTATTAAATTCCCAAACGGCCGTACTTTGCATTTCAGCAATTCGAACTTCTTCTGGCAAAGCAAAACGATGTTTACCCATACTCCATAATGGCTGTTCTAATTCGGTAATAATAAAGCTTACCCATTCGTGATGCTTAGCTGACTCCATGGTACCTAGTTTGGGCAAAAACTTGCCGTTGCCATACTTTTCAGCAAGATACATACAAATAGCCGCTGACTCAGTTACCACCAGATCTCCATCTTGCAGGACGGGCATTTTGCCACTTGGATTTAGCGCAAGAAATTCAGGAGAACGATTTGCTCCCTTTGAAAAGTCTAAATATGAAAACGTCCAATCAAGGTTTAATTCTTCAAGCAACCAAGAAACCCGTAACGCACGACTTTTTGGTGTTCCGTGTAATGTAATCAAAGCCAGCTCCATGTTAAAATGTGATAAATTCAGCCTACCTTATCGAATTACTGTGCGATTAGACAAATTTATCTGTGAAGCCACTGACCTTACACGCAGCCAAGCCAAGAAAGCCTTGAAGACGGGCGATATTACCGTTGACGATATGGTGGTAAAAGATCCAAGCTTTAAAGTCACTGAAGATATGGAGGTGTGCTTTGATGACAATCCTCTGACAGTGGTTGCCGTCCGTTATATCATGATGAACAAGCCAATGGACACGCTTTGCTCCAATGTTGATGAAGTATATCCGTCTGTATTAAATTACCTTGATGTACCAAAAATCGACAAACTGCATATCGCTGGTCGATTGGACGCCGACACCACAGGCTTAATTTTGGTCACCGACGATGGCCAGTGGTCTCATAAAATCACTTCACCTAAAAAAGACTGTGGCAAGCGCTATTGGGTAGAAGTCACCGACCCTTTATCCGAAAACTTAGTCAATACCTTTGCCAAAGGCGTAGAACTCAGAAACGAAGATGGGCTGACGAAACCTGCTCAGTTAGAAATTTTGGATGAAACGACCTGCTTACTGACGATCACCGAAGGTAAATATCATCAAGTAAAACGTATGTTTGCTGCGGTGGGTAATAAAGTCATAGCCCTGCACCGTGAAGCCATTGGACATATTGAATTAGATGAAGCATTAGAAGTCGGTGAATGGCGCTATTTGTCAGATGAAGAAATTGCTTCTGTGGTGTAATAATTCTTAATCAGTACAACTTTTTTATCTGAGTGCTTGAAGCTGTGTTCATTCTGCCAGAGACAATAGTGCAACCGCCAACAGAAGCGCACATCCTTGTGCTGACGACCGTGACATCCTGTCACGGACGGTTGTCTTATTGCACTATTGTCCCTATTTCTGCATCGACCTCATTTCTCACTCAGGCTCAAATCGCCACTGATAGTACTCATTCTCACACTGCCATCACCGCTTCCAGTGACGAATTCAATGGACTCAGAGTTGGTGTAACGACTGCGCTTTGGCTTATCATCGGTAAGGTGATTATAAATATTACCGCCAGGCCCACCATTAATGGAAAAGCTCAAGTTAGGCATAGCACCAAAATGCAAATCTATATCGCCACTTACGCTTTTTCCTCTTACTTTTTCTACCTTACCTGACAGATGGATGCTCGCATCACCACTAACCGTTTTTATGTCTAATTTGGTTACTTTAGGGAAATTGGCATCAATATCACCTGATACGGTTTGCACCTCAATCGCTTGACCTTGACTGTGCGCTTTTAAATTACCACTCACAAGGTTGTAAATAGTTTTAGCTTTGCTATCGGTATCTTTAATATCCCCTGATACTGAGTTTACCTTAGCTTTGCCTTGCAATCCCTTTAACTTCATCCCACCAGAGACACTGTTAATTTCAATGTCTCCCATTAATTTACTCGCATCAATATTGCCACTGACACTGCCAACACTAATGTCACCTTGCAAGCCGGTTACTTGATAATCTGCGCTAACACCTTCAGCATCTAGAGTTAATTTTGTAGGAACCATGATCACTAGCTGACTGCCATCTTTATCGCGTCCATTTAAGCGATCTGGGATCATGTCTTCTATCTGAATATGCTTACCATCTCGCTTAAAAATTAAGCCTTCACTTTTTTCATCCAGTGTTCCTTTCACCCTCACTTGGTTTTTATTCCAAGTATTAATTTCTACATTCCCTCGCTTCACATTGATATCAATATGAGGGCTAGCTGAGGTGTCCAAGGTTTTATTCACGACTTGTCCAGCAACAGCCGACAGCGGTGCTAAAATGGTCGTTAAGGTTAATATCCCTGCTTTTATCAGTTTCATAATTACAAATCCTTATATTGATTCAATCTGTTGTACTCGTTGCTCCTGACCGAGCAAATTTAATTCCTGCTGTTGCATCCATAACCATAAGTCCCACAGCTGCTTATCTTGTGGTTGCAACTTTAATTGGTTAATTACTTCTTTCATGGCTTGCCTTAATTCCCTTAAGCCTTTTTTGAAAGGTGAAAACTCAGGTGTTAGCTGCCATGTCACCGGCTTAATGGTTTGCTGTAATTGACTCACCTGTTGTTCATGGTTTTGTTCAACATTGTCAATCAAAGCAAGCATCGCAGTATTCGTGTTATGTTCTGGAACTGAAAGCAATGATTGATGATCAAATAACTTCCAGCTCAATACCGCCGTAAGTAACAAGCTGGCTACCAGTGTCAGTGGTACCCATTTTGATTTATTTGGCTTAGGTTGATGACTGATCTCACCTTGTAGTCTTTGCCATACATTCGGACTTACCGACATTTCTTCAGGTAAGCCGTTAATCAACTCATCTAATTGCTTGTCTGTCAGTTGGCTCATGCGAGTTTTTCCTTCAATAGTGCTCTGGCTCTGTGGTATTGCGCCTTGCTGGTTCCCTCAGAAATTTTCAACATTTCGGCAATTTCGTTATGTTGATAGCCCTCTACCGCATGCAGAACAAACACCCACCTTGCTCGTTCAGGTAAGGTTAAAATCACTTTATCTAGAGCTTGGTATTCATCAAAATAGCCTTGTTCAGGAGCCGACTCGATATTAAAAAATCGTGCCCATAAACTCTTTTGTGCTTTAAGCATATTTAAAGCTTGATTGACACAGAGTCGGTGCAGCCAAGTCGAAAACTGGCTATCACCTTTAAAGCTGGGCAACTTATGCCATAAACGCACAAAGCACTCTTGTGTGATCTCTTCCGCTTGACGAAGATCGCCAGAAAGTCGCACTGCCAGTGCCATGATTTTTTGATGATGGATCAAATACAATTGATGGAACGCCTGTTGATCACCCCGCTGTGCTAGGGCTATCCACTGGTTTTCTTTATCCAATAATTCGATGTCTTCTGGCAGTGCAAGCACTGGCGTTCCTTGAATGTGAGTTAATTTTGATAATTAGACAGGTACGAAACCATAAAAGGTTTAAATGGTTTTAAAATTTTTATAAATAAGATGAGCACAACTTAAATCGGCAATGGCAGTGCCAACTGATTTAAACATTGTGATGGCCGAGTCTGAAGTTCTGCCTTTTATTTCTTTTGTGCACAATTGGCTTAGCTCTCCTTTAACCTTTTTTAGATCAAACTTACCTTCGGCTACGGGCAACAGCAACTCCCCAGCTTCAGCAAAAGTGTTGATTTTAGCATCCACATAAACTTCAGAGCGAACAACACTTTCAGTGTCACACTCTCGTGCGGTTTTAAGATGATTCCCCACTAAATCGACATGCGTACCAGCACTGATCCAACTGCCATCAAAAAGTGGCTTAGGTGAGCGAGTGGCACAACTGATCACATCGGCCCAGCCGATAGAATTTTGGGTTAGATCTGAAACAGCAGATAGGGTTAAATCAGGTCGTTCCAATTGTATTTGATCGATGACTGATTGGATCTTATTAAAGTTTCGTCCCCATACTCTGACTTCTTTTATCGGGCGAACGCTAGCATGTGCCAATGCCATATAAGCCGCTAAATTTCCGGTGCCACATAACAAGAGTCGCTCAGCTTTGATTGGCGCTAAATAGTCAGCCGCCAGCGCTGACACCGCCGCGGTGCGCCAATAGGTGGCCTCAGTACCATCGACTACCGCCAGCGGCTCGCCCGTTGTTCGAGAAAACAATAAAATTTGTGCATAAATAGATTTCAAATGAGCAGGATTATCAGGCAAATAAGTAAATGACTTTACCCCCATCACTTCTTCATTCCATGCTGGCAGCACAGCAAAGGCGTCATGATTTTTATCAGATAACTCAAATACTTGTCGTTGCGGCATACCAAAGGAAGAAGAAAAGGTTTGTCTAAGCGCGCCAACGAGTTCAGGGAAAGTTAGCGCTTGTTTTACTTGAGAGGAATTGATGAGCTTCATTTGATGGCCTATTGGTTAATCTTTAGCCTTAGGTTAACCAGATAAACTCAAATTGTATACAATTAACCTATTAAGCTTCTTTATATAGCTTCACTAAATGATAGACATTAATGCAGCATACAAAAGCATTCATACCAGCCACTGGCCAAGCTTGAATTTCAATGCCGTAAATGACAAACAAAAGACACCCAATAAAATTTAAAATCCTCAGCCAGACAATGTTTTTCATCATCAGCGATACCGCCACCATGACTGAAGCAGAATAACCAATAAACTCAACTAATGACATTGAAGTGAGCAACTCCACATTTACCCCCTACGACAAATAAGATACGCAAACCATCACCCTCATCTATATTCAAAGAGTAGTTCAATGGTTCTTAATTTCTAACAAGGACGAGTTAGTTCAAAGCAAGCGAGATTTCGAATCGATTTAAACCATTTATCTAATTTTGGGCAATGGCTGACCCAATCTAAATCAGGAAAGCGGAATTCAATATAGTCTAGTGCAGTAATCAGTAATATTTGCTGAATGGTTAAGCTGTTACTTTGAGTAATAATCATGGATTCTTTTTCAATATAACTGGTTGTACGTAAGATGGCTTTTTCGAACCGTTCGGTCCAAAATGGAGAACGAACACCTTCATCTTCTCGCATCTGCTCTTGTCTTAGACCAACTGTACTGTCGATTAAGCCTTTAAGCATCGAAACCTGAGTATGTTGAGACCAATCACTCAATTGAGAAAATAACTGTTTGCCCCCATAAGTCGCATCCAAATAACGACAAATGACTTCACTGTCATAAATCCCCGTTTCGTCATCAAACACTAAACATGGGATCTTAGCCAAGGGATTGGCACAAATTAAAATATCTTGGTTCTCAAATGGATTAGAAATAACCGCTTGAATATCGGTAATATCAAAATGATTCAATAAAATTCGAGGTAAACGTGCATAAGGTGAAGCATTAGAGTACAAAAGAGTTGCCATGATTGTCTCCTCTACCAGTATTTTTCTACGGTAATATTCCCCGGTGCCCTACGCAAGTTCTTTTTTAAGCCTTTATCAAACAAATATTGCTGGGCATCTTTCACCATATCAGGGTTACCGCAAATCATCACTTGAGAATCTTGGGAAGAAAATTCAATTCCTGCTAATTGTTCTAACTCACCAGAAACAATCGCTTGAGGTATACGGCTCGAAATCGCACCGGCATATGTCTCACGCGTAACCGATAAAATGAGTTTGAATTGATCTGGGTATTTTGTTTGAAGCGATTTAAGTTGTTCTAAATAAGCCAAGTCTTCAACAGCTCTCACCCCATAAACGAGTACGACTTTTTCAAATCTCTGCCAAGGTTCATCTGTTTCCATCATAGAAATAAATGGCCCAACAGCGGTGCCCGTCGCTAAAAACCAAAGGTGTTTGCCTTGCAGTTCATCACTTGGGATTTCATTTAACACCATAAAGCCAGCAGCGGTAGCTGAAACTTCAATATCATCGCCCACTTTAAGGCTTTGCAATACTGGTGACAGCTGCCCTTCTTCCACCTCAACCGCTAACACTTCTAAGTAACGACCTTGAGGAGGATTGACCAAAGAGTAAGCTCTTGCTACTCGTTTTCCATCATGTATTTCACTTAGCTTAATAAATTGTCCTGCTGTGAATGGTGCCAGCTCTGCGTCAATTTTTAACGAGAACAACTTACTGTTCCAATCAGTTCTCTCAACCACCTTACCTGTTATCCACATAGGCTTCTCCTTATATACTCGTGATACTTGAAGATGCAACTTTCAGGGCTTATTCAGCGTTGCATTATTCGAGGCGTGAAAGTGCAAAACTAGTGAGCTAATTTAAGCTTTAACAACAAAGAAGAATCAACGCTGAAAAGCCCACGCAGTGCGAGTTTAATTGCCATTTATACTGCGTTACTTACCCTTGTAATAGAATAACTATTACTACAAGTAAGTGCCTTGTCTAAATGGCAATTAATTCTCGCTGAAATCCTGCATCTTCAGGTATCACGAGTATATCAGTAATACATAAAATAAAGTAAATAGTGCGAAAAATACACAAACTTCATTCCAAGGATTATAGTTAATGGATATTCTTTGACTCGAACTACCTCGAACTCATTCCAATATCTGCATTTTGGAGGCAAATATGATGGAACATGTTGATTGGATAACCCGTGGACTGGACTTTTTAGGAAGCTTGTTTTTACTCGCTGTCGGCCTAGGGGTTCTCGTTATTATTTACATGTACATTGTCGATAAAACTCAAACCACACACGCCATTCGCCGTAACTACCCTGTCATAGGTCGCTTTCGTTATCTTTTCGAGCGCCAAGGGGAGTTTTTCAGGCAATACTTTTTCTCCCAAGATCGTGAAGAAATGCCTTTTAATCGTGCTGAGCGCAGTTGGGTATATCGTGCCGCCAAAAAAGTGGATCGTTCATTGGCCTTTGGTTCTACAAGATTATTAGAATCCGAAGGCAGCATCATGTTCATGAACACGGCTTTTCCCACTTTGGAATCTGACTTAGCCACCAGCCAGCCCTTAACCATAGGTGAAGGATGCAGGCACCCATATACCACAGCTAAAATTTGCCACATATCAGGAATGAGTTTTGGTGCGTTATCTAAGCCAGCAGTATTAGCCCTTTCGAATGGTGCTGCGAAAGCTGGATGTTGGATGAATACAGGCGAAGGCGGTTTGTCGGATTATCACCTCGACGGAGGTTGCGACGTTGTCTTTCAAATTGGTACGGCCAAATATGGCGTGAGAAATATCGAAGGACACCTCGATGATGAGAAATTAGCAGGTGTTGCTGCTCACCATGAAGTAAAAATGTTTGAGATCAAACTTAGCCAAGGAGCTAAACCCGGCAAAGGCGGTATTTTACCCGGAAAAAAAGTAACTGAAGAAATTGCTCGCATTCGCGGTATCAAGGTCGGTGAAGATTCGATTAGCCCCAACGGCCACATAGAGTTTAAAAATGTGGGTGATATTTTAGATATGATCCAACATGTTCGAGAAGTTACTGGTAAACCTACAGGCGTAAAAGCAGTGATAGGTGATGTTAATTGGCTTACCGACTTTTGTGAAGAAATCATGCGTCGAGGCATTGATAGTGCTCCTGATTTTTTCACTGTGGATAGTGCCGATGGCGGAACAGGTGCAGCACCGCAACCTTTGATTGATTATGTGGGATTACCATTGAAAGAAGGGCTACCGATTTTGGTGGATACCCTCGATGAATATCAACTTCGTCCTCGTATAAAAGTGATTGCATCAGGTAAATTAATTATCCCATCAAAAGTGGCTTGGGCACTGGCCATAGGTGCGGATTTCATCGCTTCAGCTCGAGGGAATATGTTTGCCCTCGGTTGTATTCAAGCTTTGCACTGTAACAAAGATACATGCCCAACGGGGATCACCACTCACAACCCGAAACTTCAAGCTGGCCTTGATCCCAAAAATAAAGCTGAGCGAGTGGCTAATTACAATGACAACTTACACCATGACATCGAACTGATTGCACACTCCTGCGGAGTCTCAAGTCCAAGAGAGTTAAATAGAAAACACGTACGGGTTGTGATGGAAAACGGTTTATCGGTTCAACTGGATAAATACTATGCTGGTTTAAACCGCTAATATTTGAGACAACCTATAAATATTTAGTGAATCAACTTCATATCACCAACGCCTGATTTTTATAAGCAACTGAAAATCAGGCGTTTTTATTTTGGTATTAATATTGCTATGTTACTCGATGTATAAATCACTTATAAGGGAATATTATGGATATTAGCGAAATCAGTAACATTGTAATCATTGCCATCATCTTCTTCTCCATCTTTGGCGCAGATTTTTTTAAGTACCGTTTACGTATGAAACAACTCGAAGCCAAAATTGAAGCTAGCGATAAAATGAAATTGATAGACGAAGTGGAAAGCATTAAACACCGCTTAGTTGTGCTAGAGAAAATCATTACGGACAAAGGCTACGAAGTTAATGAAGAAATTGAAAAGCTAAAATAATATCGAATCAATGTATTGTAATGATAGGAGAGTGATAAAGCTTACTCTCCATCAACGCAATCATCATTAAATCTCATTTACTCTGTTAATGGCTATTACACTGGCCTTTAACCAACGTAACAATCTTGCAACATGTGAGAATAATGAAAAAATCTTAACTAATCTCTTGATATTTAATTGCTAAAATTCGATTCATTTAGAACCATTGAGATATTCAAATGGCTATACCACGGGGCGATAGGCAGACTTTAGAAACATTTAGAGATCAACTTTCAGCATGTAACATTCCTCAGGAAAAGAAAGGTTACCGAGCTCATCCCAAAAGAATTTTATGTGATCTAAAGCTAAATCAGCTATTAAGCCATCAATATACTATCGAAGTAAAACCTGATGGCATCTTACAAGTAGAGAGAACTTGCCATAACCCTTTACAATCAAGAAGAACCATTTCAGTAAATCTCGAACGGTGGAATGTTTGTACCGACGATAGTTTGTGTCATTTATTTACCACGCTACTTTCTGAATATTTACCAAGCCAAACAGTAGCGGCAAATCTGTTGTCAGCGCCAGCCAATGCGTACAAAATATTTCGTTCTCTTTCTCAGCAAACAAGGCTTAAAACTTTAGAGCACCTTGCTTCTCCCTTTGGTGTTGAGCTTTTAACGAAAATACCATTAGGTAATGCACGGTCACTAATTCAACTACTTAGTGATATAAATAGGCAGAAGTTGCTACAAATCATGTCTACTGAACAAAAAGAGCGCTACTGCCCCAATTACGCTCAATTTATGTTATTAGAAGTGGGATTCCCTCCTCAGTACAGCATGCATAGGGCTGCTGACCAAGACAGTCTTGAACATATCGAAGCCGATATACCTGAACAGCCACAAGCTAAAGTTCAACCTACTCAGTCTCCAGTGATTGAACTTTTAGCAGATATTAAATCCAAAGAATGTCAACCCGAAGCGGCTCAAGCGGTAAGAGCACACATAAAATCAATTGGTGTATCAACTGTCGCTCAATGGCTGTCAGCCGATTTAAGCAATGAGAGCATAAAAGTATTAGAAGCATTAGATGTACAAACGCGTACAGACGTTATGCTTCAACTCGAAAACCAAGAGGCCAATTATCTATTTCAAAAGCTCAAACCCCAAAAAGGGCTTAAGTGGCTTGCTGAAGATACAAGATGTGAAAGCCTAAAGCTATTCAATAGACTTAATGAAGACTTACAATTCTCATTGCTTGTGGGGTTGCAACCAGATAGAGCATACGAATTTCTAACGCTTGATCAGACGTATCCAGAACCCAAGGCGCTGAGATTTATTAAAAAACACAAAGATAATCCGAAAGCTTGGGAATTAATATGCAAAATAGAATTTTACAATCCAGATACGTTAATTGAGGTAATGGCAAGTTTACCCGGTTATCAACGTGTCCAAGCATTATCAGTTTTTCCGAAACAAACACAAAAGCGATTAATTAAAGCTGATGAAACACAGATGTTTTTTGAGAGCTCATTTGAAATTGTTGCTCAGCATCTAGATGCATTATCTGAAGAAAAGCTTGCTAGAGGTCTACTGTATCTCCACAAGACAAAGGGGAAAAGTGAGCAAATAAAGGTTTTAGTACTTCACATAACCTCACTTTCATCTTTTTCAATATCGAAAATTTTGAAATATAACACTGGTGATAATACATCCTTATTTTCATATATAATACGTGCTAAATCTTCTGATATTCCATTATTTAGAATCCTGCTTTCACTTCTATCAGAGTATGACCTCCGAGACCTACTAAGAGATGCTAAGGTTCACGTGAAAGCGCAAAAATCAGATATTTTAAAAGATTGTGCCTGGACAGATGCAATGGAAAAGGGAGTCATCCCCAAATTGCTTATGTTGCTATTAAATGAGGCCGATGCTGGTTTTTGGTTAGATGAAATTTTTACCTCATGGGATACCCGTTTATTGCAAAAATTCGTATTATTGCCAGTCGCTGACATTGAATCTATATTCACAACACAACATAGAACGAAAGTAACTGTCAGTATTGAACAGCAAATGACCGTTCTGAGATGTATGTCTGTGCATGCACCGCATTCTCTTCAGGAGTTATGGTTAAGGCTAATAAAACCCAACTCACCTCTGTATTTAAGACTGCTTAACCAACCAGCTTCAACCTTCAGCGATATAATTTTTAAATTGGATAGTGATACAGCAGTAACGTTTCTATCAGGCCTTAAGAAAATGCAGTGCAGCCAGCTACTCAACCGTTCTATAGTTACGCCTTCAGTTGCTATGATCGCCCATAAACTGGTGGTTTCTCAAGGTTTCGATGAACTCTTAGTACAATCGCTGGATGCTAATTTCCATAAAAATGTGCTTTTATCGCTGCCTGAACCTCAACTACAATCTGAATATTTCGCTAAGATCATAAAAACTAACCCAGAACTTGAACATCACCTTCTCGCTCAAGCCGAAGATCCAACAGAAAAATGTCAATTAATGCCTTTAGTTTCACAAGATTGTGCTAGTGCTGTAATAGCGACTTTACCTCTCGATCATCAAGCTCAAATACTAACGCATTGTATTGAAAATCATCATGATATTCTTTTTAAACAGTTACTGAGCGCAGTAGGAATTGACTCAATACAAGGTTTATTTTTGTCTTCTGATCAGGCGTTCCAAGTTGCATGGTTACCTATTCTTTGTAAAGCCGACGAAATATCATCGTCTCAATTTATTGCACAATATGTAGCTCCAAGTTCGTTCCCTATTCTACTCCAATTGATGAATAAAAATGGGGCTGAAGTAGTCACTTCATATTTGGTGAACCACAACACCGAATTTGAACAAAATGTGTTCAACGAATTGCCCTCTCAACAACTTGTTACTATTTTGAGAAGATTAAGTGCAGTTAAACAACTCGAAATCTTAAGTTCATTCACTGAAGCAAGAAGAAAAGAGGTGTTAAAGCTTTTTACACCAAACATGATCATAGAATGTGAGTTAGCAGCACTTAATCAACAAAGATCTCCGAAACTGCTGAATGAGATAGAGCTTGCTCAACAAAAAGCATTCATGTCGCACTTACTTTCTCAGTACAATGCCGCAACAGCACAAAGACTTTTAAATCGATATTGCCGTTTGGAATCACTCCACTTTATTGGATTAATACAAGAAGATACCAAGCTCCTTGCGAAAGCTTGTGCGCTTTACCCTGCTAGGGACACGTTACCAATACTCAAGCTTTTAGGTTTTGAAAGAATTGAAGATATTCAACATATTTTAATGCACTTCCCAGTCGATAAAGCTTTTGAAACGGTGTCTCTAGACACAAAACCTTTTACAAATACATTTGTTTTCTCATTAACAGAGCAAATACTCCAAACAAATACTTCTGTATTGAGTTGTGCAGAGTTACTCACCACAACTCTGCAACGTTTACCGGATAGTTTAAGAATAGAAGTCGTTATGCAATTTCAAGCTGAACCTTGGTTTAAAGTGTTACTCTCCAGCCTTTCGTATGAAGCGTTTATCGATCTATTTCCAAAAAAAGATTTTGAACATTTATTCGACCTGATTTGCAAAATTTGGTTTATAAGTGCTTATTATTTAGAGATATCCCCTAACGATGTTCCAGATAATTTCCATGACATTGCAAGCAAACCTAATTTTTTAACAGAATCAAGTATTAGCGACTATGACCGCCACCAATACCATAAAGCAGCATCAGACGGAGCTTGTCTTTTTCATGCATTAGCGGCATTTAAATCTCGAGAAAAAAGATTGCTTTCATGCCCTAAAACGGAACTGCCATTTATTTTGGATGCACTCGGTTGGAAGAAAAAAATCATAGCGTCTATAACGATTGGAGCCTGTCGTGCAGAAATTGCTGGTTTAGATATTGCCACTTTAAAAGGTGTGGCCAGATATAGCCATAAATCAGTCGGAGAGTACCTTTACGGAAAATGCATAGAAAGTGGAAAATTTGATTTATATCAAGGAAAAGGGCTGGCACCTGACGATGATATCTATCAACAGCATAAACAAGATTACGATAGACTTGCAGAATATATTGGCCACACATTGGTTGCAATGTTTCAAGAAGAAATGGGTTCTGGCAAGGAACAAGGCTACCTAGTGAAAGTCGGGGAAGAACACTTTAATTTACTTGCCCCTACAGATCACTTAAGCCACTTCTCGGGTTTATTGTTCTGGTAAATTTCAAGTAATTTTCTGAGTGGATAAACACAGATAAGGTATTTTAATTTTGAGTACGCTAAGGGGCGTTCTCAATTAAAGGCTATTTGAAATTATTAACAAAAAACGATACTTTAAATGTGTTTTCAAAATAAAAGCCATTGATTTCATTTACTGGTAGGAAACATACTTGAAGCAATTGCCACATTCCTGAAAGGAGTCTATAACAGGTGTTTGATAACTTAATGGATTTTTCTTTCAAGCGCAGTCCCGTTCAAGCTCTTGGATTTTTTCTTGCCTTTTTTGTTTTGGCTCTGCTTATGGGCGGTTTATTCGGTGGCATCGCGGGTATCTTTTCACAAGAAGGCTCTTACGAAGCAGGAAGCAAAGTAGGCATGATGTTTAGCGCTATTTATTGCCCATTCCTAAGTGGTTTTATCGCCTATAAGAAACAAAATCTAGCCTCATTCAAAAACATCGTATTAATGGTTGTCAGCGGCTTACTGGCTTTACTACTAGGCGCACTTGCTGGCCTAATTCCAGCAGCTTATATGAGCACTCAACCAAACGTTAACATCAAGGACTAAAGGGAAAATAGAAAATTACTGATCCAGTGTTTTATGAAATAAAGTGTTAAATCGTTTTATAAAGGAGTTTGAAATGTTTGCACAATTATCAATCATCGTTTTGGGTCTACTCTCCATTTTTATGGGAGTTAAAGATGGCGATTATGTAGCCGTATTACTTGGGCTCTTGGTGTTATCATCTGCCAGTATTATTCTTTATCAGCTTACTACAGGCAAAGCGAACATTAGCAATAAAATCCTCAATAAATTATTCATTTAATGAATAAAAACTGCTAACAATCAATTAAAAAGGAATATTTGAATGAAGCTAGTGGCATTATTCGTACAAGCACTTTTATGGCTATCAGTGGCCCTCTCACCGACACTATTGGGCGCGATCACAGGCCTTGTTTTAATGCTGAATTTAACAACACAATTCAGTGAATTCGCAGTTCCAGTATGCACTTCAATCGGTTTTATTCTGGGTGGACTTTGGGCTGAGCATATTCGTAAAACCATAGGACTATCGGCATTTTTAGGTCGCTTAATTGGACACCGTGATATTGATGGTTTGCCTAAAACCTAAAGTCAAAATGAATCTCGATTAACAATGCTTTTTATTTGAACATTAATTTGTTCAAATACAATTCCCAAAACTTATCGCATCAAATATGCAAGCATTAGTATCAAGATTTCCTCCGCCTTTTTTTGAAGATGCAGCCTTGTATCAACAACCTCTTACTCTTGTTGCTGGAGAGTATTACTATCAACTGAATAATGTAATGGTTCTTCCTCAATTAGAGAGCGATATATCCAGCTTTCATCAGCAGCCTCAATTCAACTCAACCATACCACTTCACCATTGTAACGAACCGTATTTGGGTTTTGCCTCCCAAACAGCAGAAACTGAGATTCCAGTTGCAATCAGCAGCGAACCGTATTTGGGTTTTGACTCCCAAACATTAGAAGCAGAAGCTGAGATTCCAGTTGCGATCAGCGACGAACAAGTATTAGCAGCAAAGCAGGCCTCCAGAAAGTTCAGGAACTTCTCAAGGACTCAGCAAGTTGTATTTATCTCTATTTTAGGCAAAAAACCCGACCAAAACATTGCTAGCGAATATAATATCAGTGATACAACCGTTGCCAATATTCGAACTACCCTTAATATCCCTGCCTATAAAAAACAAGGCAAAAAATTCAAAAGGGATCGTCAGTTGACCACCAAAGACAAAAGTGAGATTCAGGCACGCCTTGGCCAAGAGTCAGACCAAACCATTGCAAAAGACTATCATGTGGATAGGTCAACCATATCCACATTCAGACGAAGTATTGAACAAGAGTCATTCAGAACTTTAAAGAAGCGTTCAAAATGCTCAAATGAAATGAAATTGAAACACTTAAAGGCAGATTTTAATCTTTGAAGTTATTCAACTCGCGCATAGGTGATAACAAAATGGATATACCTATTCCATATCAATAGAACTAGGCATTTTGAGAATTGAGTGTCAAAAGTAAAAACCACCCTATTGACATGCAATTTAGGTGGTTTCGAAATGTGTCACAAGGGTATAGTCTTTTAACAATCAGACTCTTACTGGAATTCTGAATACTTTTTACTATCTGTGAAATACATCAATTACCTACCTTCAATAACCATTTATAATTCTCCAGTCTTTTAATCATTCTATCTCAAAAAATGCCTCTGAAAAAAATTACAAAATCATTTACCTACAAAACATCAATTCCGCCCCTCCCTGAATTACAAGATTTATATAGTGCAAAGTTTCTAACTTTAAAATGCGACTTACATATAAATACCGATTCAATAGCTTCTATCATTGAATTTGGACAGCTTATACAAACAGTTATGCGAGAATATTTATCTACAAGAATAAATAAAATCTACAGAGATGACCAAGAAATGATCTGTATACCTGCTAATCGTCATCAATTTAAAATGCTCTGCTCAAAGTGGGTTGAGTACGATACCAATCCTGATAAATTCAATGAGAATATAACAGAAGCTATTAATTACCTTGTAAGCATTGAAGAAGATGAGACCGTTATTGTTCATTTACGATACTGCGAAAGTCAACTGAAAATGAATTATGAAGATAACAAAGACTTTTTAGTTAGCCTTACAAATGGAGAGCAATTCATTTTGAGTGAAACAATAACTAGCCAACTTCTATAATCTCTCGCATTAATTGATAAACCACTATTTTTTAGTCTATAAAGAGTTACACATGAAAATAATTTTATTAGCACTGTCGTTATTATTATCCTTACCTGCATTTGCGGATGCTCCTTTCCAATTTAAATGGGGCGAACCATTAAAAGAGGTAAAGGTTTTAGGTAGTCACAAAGTGAAGGGGGCAAGAAAATTTTTTAACAGTCTGAGATTGGAACCAATTGAGGGGAAACTAGAAAGTATTCATGCCATTAGTGGACAAGGAATCTCCCTCAGATTGGCTCAAATGATTACAATGAATTTAACTAATCACCTACTTTCAAATGGTTACAAAAAAACAGCGACATACGGTGAATTTATAGTATTAGATGATAACGATGGAAGAGCAGTAATCGAGCTACAATGTATGGGAAACAGAGGCTGTTGGGTAAAAGCTGTTTTTGGTTCTAAGAAGTACATTAAATCACTTTAGCTTAAAGGATAACTACCCTATAGTTTTTAAAAAATTATAGGGTTTAAGTTTCTAACCTGTATTAGTTCAGACACAGTTTATCTACAAATTCTGTAAACACTCGAAAGACTGATATTCAATTTTTCAGCTATTTGCTTTTTTGAAAAGCCATCAGTACTCATAGATATTGCCTGTTCTTTCAATAGCACTGCTGTAGGCTTTCTCCCTTTGTACTTCCCTTTCAATTTAGCCTGAGCTATGCCCTCAGCCTGACGTTCCAGCAATAGTTCACGCTCAAAAGCTGCCACGGCACCGATCATGGTTAACATCAACCTCCCTGTTGGTGATGCGGTATCAATGCCAAGATTTAGCACCTGCAATGAAACCTTTTTGCTATCTAGCAACTCGACCACCTCAAGTAAATTCTTAGTGTTCTGAGCCAATCGACACTGTTTAGTAACCTACACAGTATCGCAACAATGAGAAGTCCAAACTTTAACCTAAAAACATCAGTTGAACGCTCAATAAGTTAATATCTATTTGAGTTAGCAATAATTTCAATGTCTTAATCATTCACCGAATGGATGAAACGCTCAACGCCCGCAAGCTTGCTAAAATGCCCGCTAGCTGTGTTGTAACTTTTGCAAGTAGAGCAACTACTTGCTGCAAGCTACGCCTTGCTAGCAATCATTTTTTCTACGCTTGAGAACGTAGCCAACTGATGTTTTTAGGTTTAACGCAACATCATTTTGGTCAACACAATACAGTAATTGATTCGATGCCCTTTAAGGCTACGATTCCCCTTGGCAAAGTTGTTATTCGATGTTGATGAAAAATACCGTAAGCGCAGCATGGACGCTGCGCTAGCTTTCGAGCTACATGGATGTAGCATCGAAAGCGTTAGGTATTTTTTATCATAAGGCGGATAACGTTTTACTTTGCGGGGCGGCATGGGTGATCCAAGAGGGGATTTGCTGCTGAATCCCCTTTTGGTCGGGTTTGGGGCGAAGCCCCAAGGTTTTATAAGTTTCGAAGAAACTCATTGGAAAGTGAAGAATGCCTTCGCCAGACAGCAGATATCAATCTCTAAAATTATTAAACTGAAACGGTTGCCCTAAATCAGACTCTTTTGCTAAACGCATAACCGCTTGTAAGTCATCGCGTTTTTTACCTGTCACTCGAAGGCTATCGCCTTGTATTTGCGCTTGAACTTTCAACTTAGAGGCTTTAATCAATTTCACTAATTTTTTAGCGATATCGGTTTCAATGCCCTCTTTAAAGCGCGCCTTTAATGAAAAGGTCTTACCCGAATGAACGGCGGTCTCATCAACATCCATAGCTGCTGGATCTAGATTGCGCTTACTCATTTGCATACGAAAAATATCGACCAATTGCCTGCATTGAAAGTCATCTTCTGCTGTCAAAGTCACGACAAAGTCATTCAATTCAATATTGGCTTCTTTGCCACGAAAATCAAAACGACTTGATAGCTCACGTTTAGCATTATCGACCGCATTACGAAGTTCTACTTTATCTACTTCCGATACAATATCCATTGATGGCATAATGGTTTCTCACTAAGAATATAATTGTTGAAAAGTATAAAAGCTTGCTGCTTGAGAATCGAGTATTTCCATTAAACAATCGTAATTTTGAAAGGATTTATTCACAATAAAAATCAATTCATTGCCTTTTGGCCGCTGCAAAATATAATGAATGCCGACACTTTCCTATATGAGAAACTTAGTTGAAGTATTCACTGATTTTTAAATGCTTACTTGTTATCTGTTTTGTGGTGATTAGCTATTTAGTTTTTTCGCGTCCAACATACAGTCAAAGCAGTTTTGAGCACATGGATAAAGTTGGACATTTCGGTAGCTTCTTTGCTTTAGCTTGGTTAGCCTATGGTGCATTTAAGCCAAAATGGTATTGGCTTGCCTCTGCATTGACCGCCTATGCTTTATTGATTGAAGTGATCCAAGGCTTTCTTCCCTACCGTAGCGCATCTTTTGCCGATTTCATTGCTGATTTAGCAGGTGTTGCCGCTTTTTATTTAGCGTTAATGAGTTACCATAAACTAAAATCTCAACTTGCTAGACAAGGCTGAACAGGTGACAGGAAGAAAACCAAAACTTGGTATTGTTGGAGCGGGTAATATTGGTCAGCTACTAACCTTTCAGCTAGTTGAAAAATTTGATATTTACTTGATCAGTCATCGTCACAGTGCACCTACAGAAATACAGATGTTACTCACCGGTCTGTCACAAGACATCCGCGAACAGACGTTTAAGATCCTACCATCAAATCATGCCGCAATATCGGAGTTAGATATAGTATTGGTTTGCGTAAAAGCTTACCAAGTTATCGAGGCGGTTGAGCCACTACTTCTGCACTTACCATTACATGCTCATTTGATTTTGATACACAATGGCATGGGACCTTATTTATCCATTATTCCTCGTTTAAAAGTAACTCAAGGTTTATCTTTAGCCACAACATCGCAAGGCGCATATCGCAACAGTCAATGGCATGTTACCCATTCAGGCAATGGGCTAACACAGATGGGTCATATAGATGGAACACCATTGCCTCCCCAAGCTAAACATCTGATTCTTCAATCCATTCCAAACAGTGAATGGATTGAAGAAATTTTACCTGCGCTCTGGCAAAAGTTAGCTGTTAATGCCGTTATAAACCCTCTCACCGCTTTGCATCAGTGTCTCAACGGTGACATAGCTTTACCCAAGTTTCAGCTCAAGGTTCAAGCCATTCTTACCGAGCTTTTTGATGTGGCTAAGGCCGAGGGAATTATACTCGACCAGACAGAAACCGAACGAAGAGTCTCCGAGGTGATAACGTTAACGGCAAGCAACCGCTCTTCAATGCTGCAAGATGTCAGTTCAGGACGTCAAACCGAGATTGAATATATTAACGGCTTTATTGAGAAACAAGCGAAAAAACATGGTATTGACTGCCCAGTAAACCATAGCTTGTGTGCCGAAATTACGGCTTTACATCAATAAAGGCACATAAAAAGTCGGGAATTCTGTTTTTAAGTACTATTTTTCAGTAGAATAGCGCTCCACAAATGAAACAACTTAATGATTATTTAGTACGAGTGTAGATGAGTCTTGTAGCCATAGGGATCAACCATAAAACCGCCTCAGTAGATTTGCGCGAGAAAGTCGCCTTTTCCCCTGATGTGATCCATACCGCCATGCAAGAGTTGGCTCAATGCGCTCCCGCTGGCGAAGCAGTGATCCTGTCAACGTGCAATAGAACCGAACTTTACTGTAATCATATCAGTGCAGAAGTTGCAATTGCTTGGTTACATCGCTTCCATGACATTCCTGAAGCGCAATTAACTGAACACAGTTACGCACTAGAGAACCAAGAAGCCATTAATCATTTAATGCGCGTATCAGCAGGCTTAGACTCGTTAGTTCTTGGTGAGCCACAAATCCTTGGGCAAGTAAAACAGTCATTTACCAAAGCCAAAGAAGCAGGAACGGTTGGCGCAACACTTGACCGTCTGTTTCAGACCACGTTTTCAGTAGCTAAACGCATTCGTACAGAAACTGAAATCGGCAGTGCTGCCGTTTCAGTGGCCTTTGCTGCCGTGAGTATGGCAAAGCACATTTTCTCATCCTTGAGTAATACCAATGTGTTGCTAATAGGCGCAGGTGAAACCATCGAATTAGTGGCCAGACACCTTAAAGATAATGGCGTAAAGTCAATTACTGTTGCCAATCGCACTCTGACACGTGCAGAATCCATGTGCGAAGAATTTGATGCTAAGGCTGTAACCTTAGAGCACATACCTGAGCACTTGCCCCATGCTGACATTGTGATTTCTTCTACCGCTAGCCCGTTACCGATTTTGGGTAAAGGTCTTGTGGAAACTGCGCTCAAACAACGTCGTCATCAACCTATGCTGTTGGTTGATATTGCCGTACCTCGTGATATTGAAGCCGAAGTAGGCGAGCTTGACGATGCGTTTTTGTATACAGTGGATGATCTGCAAAATATTATTGAGCAGAACATGGCCTCTCGCCAGCAGGCTGCCGAGCAAGCCGAGTTGATCGCCAATGAAGAGTCAGCTCAATTCAGCGCATTGTTGCGTTCTTTACGTAATGTCGATAGCATTCGCCAATATCGTGAGCAAAGCCTTGCCGTTAAAGATGAGCTGGTAGCGAAAGCGCTCAATAAAATGGAACAAGGCGGCGATCAACAACAAATTATTCTAGAATTAGCCAATAAGTTAACCAATCGGCTGATTCATGCCCCAACTCAAGCCTTAACGAGAGCCAGTCGTCAAGGCGATGTAAATACATTAGAAACGTTAAAGTCCATACTTGGGCTCGACAAACACTAAGGTCTACCATTCCCATGAAGGATTCCGTGATCCGCAAGCTTGAAGGCTTGCTAGAACGTAATGATGAAGTTACCGCGCTGTTAGGCGATCCCGACACCATCTCAGATCAAGACAAGTTTCGTGCACTTTCAAAAGAATTTGCGCAATTAGAAGAAGTGGTAAAAACCTTTAAAGCTTACCAGCAAGCACAAGGTGATCTCGAAACTGCCCAAGAAATGATGCAAGAAGATGATCCTGAGCTTAAAGAGATGGCTCAAGAAGAATTTTCAGCGGCCAAAGAGGCGATTGAAACCTTAGAGCACGATTTACAAATTCTACTGCTACCGAAAGATCCTAACGACGATACCAACGCCTTTGTTGAGATCCGTGCGGGTGCTGGTGGTGATGAAGCCGCCATTTTTGCTGGTGACTTGTTCCGTATGTACAGCCGCTTTGCAGAAGCCAATAAATGGCAAGTGGAAATTATGAGCCAGAACGAAGGTGAACACGGCGGCTTTAAAGAAATCATTTTGAAAATGAGCGGCGAAAGTGTTTACGGAAAAATGAAGTTTGAGTCAGGCGGTCACCGAGTTCAACGTGTACCTGAAACCGAATCTCAAGGTCGTGTTCATACCTCTGCGGTAACGGTTGTTGTTATGCACGAGGTGCCTGAAGCTGAAGCCATTGAAATCAATTCAGCCGATTTAAAAGTGGATACTTTCCGTGCCTCTGGTGCGGGTGGTCAGCACGTGAACAAAACCGATTCAGCGATTCGTATTACCCACATTCCGACTGGCTTAGTGGTTGAATGCCAAGACCAGCGCTCACAGCACAAAAACCGTGCCCAAGCCATGAGTGTTCTTTCTGCTCGTTTGCAATCGATGGAAGATGAAAAACGTCGCAGCGAAGAAGAGTCAACGCGTCGTAGCCTAGTAGCCAGTGGCGATCGCTCAGAACGTATTCGTACTTACAACTTCCCTCAAGGTCGTGTCAGTGATCATCGTATCAACCTGACGCTATATCGTTTGGGCGAAGTGATGGAAGGCGACTTAAATGCCATCCTAGATCCAATCATGCAAGAGTACCAAGCCGACCAACTGGCGGCCCTTGGCGAATAATGCTAACCATCGAACAAGCACTATCATGGGCAAGTCAGCAGCTTGCCCATTCTTCTGAGTCAGCATCACTGGATGCCGAAGTGTGCTTACAGCATGTTCTCAATAAAAATCGCACTTACATCTACACTTGGCCAGATAAAACACTAACAGCTCAAGAGCATGACAGCTTTTGTGAAATGATAGCCAAACGGCTGCAAGGCCACCCTGTTGCTCATATTGTTGGTGAGCGCGAATTTTGGTCATTGCCTTTATTGGTTAATGCCACCACGCTGATCCCAAGACCAGATACTGAAGTCCTTGTAGAAACAGCGCTTAATTTAACTTTACCCGAAAATGCCCAAGTACTCGATTTAGGCACAGGAACAGGCGCGATTGCACTCGCATTAGCCTCAGAAAAGCCACACTGGCAATTAACAGCGGTTGATAAAGTTGAACATGCCGTGCAACTCGCCAAAGAAAACCAAGCTCGTTTACAGCTGGATAATGTTTCCATTATGCAAAGTGATTGGTTTTCAGCAGTAGAAGATCAAAAATATGATCTAATCGTTTCCAACCCACCTTACATTGACGAAAAAGATGAACACCTAGACCAAGGTGACGTTCGTTTTGAACCTTTAAGTGCATTAACCGCACCTAATGAAGGGTTTGCCGACTTGTTTCATATTGCCGATATGGCGCGAAAGCACCTTAAACCTAACGGGTATTTATTGATGGAACATGGATATCAACAAGGTCTGAACCTTCGTCAGCAATTGACCACATTAGGCTACTCCCAAGTATCCACAATTAGAGACTTCGGTAGTAATGAGCGTTGCACGTTAGGAAAACGTATTTAATCGCTAAGATGTATTATAGCTAAATCAATATCCGTACAGCAAAGCTCAAGCCATAACACCGTATACTGCTGAAATACTTAATTAAACACAAATACTTATGGCTTCCGCTTGCTCTCAAACAGACACTATTCTCGTTCATGTGTCACGTATTGCTGGTTCAAAACTTTATTTTGAAGTCGCTCAAACACCTAACGACATTAGCAAGTGCAGGCCAGAATCCAGTATTCGAGTTGAATTCAGTTGTGATGACAGTGATAAAGATTACATTACCAAACAACTGCCATCGAACTTAAGGTTGGTGAACTTTTTACGCCTTAATAATGAACTAGTATTTAAGAATAAAGAAAAGCGTCAATCAACCCAAAAGAAACAACACGCCAAACAAGTCATTTTTCTTTGCCAAAGTCACTTTAAGACCAAAATGACACCTGCGCTTACCAATCCGCCAAGTGAAATTTCAGGACAAATTTGGACATTTGATCAACTACACAGCTTAGTTCGCAAACATAGTGGTGAGACAAATTTGTATGTAGCCATTGATTTTAGCGATGTAATAGCAGCCCCGAAGTTTCAAAGACAAACTCCAGAGTTTCCATCTTGGCAGCTTATTGAAAATAAGCTCGAAGCGTTTATCACTCTCGTAAAGAAAATCGTTTCTCATCACAAAATCATCCTTCTCACGTATAGCTCGAAAGCTCACCTTGCTGACACTTTACAAAAATTACGATCAGATCAATTTCAGCCATCATGGTTTGATGGAATAAAATATGTTGATGAAACTCAATCCAAAGGCGCTGCATTAAAAGAGTTTGTAGCACAGCAAGACACTCCTCCCTCACATATTATTTTTATTGATGATACAACCGAGAATCTTGTAAGCGTAAAGCAAACCTTTCCAAGTAACTCGACCAATATTCAGTTCATGCAAGGCATAGAAGGAGACTTAAATTATTGGGCAAAACGCTCTGAATGCAGTTCATTGTATGAATTTATTGATAACCCGAACGACTCAACAGCAAAAAAACACCACCAAGTATTACTAAAGTACCTACAAAAAAAACCTGTAACTACAGAGGTATAAACATACTGAACAATGGTATATTTGAAATAGAAATCAATTTCTGTAAAGACAGCTACTATCAAGGTATATGGAACTAAAATAACCCTTTAATTTTATTGATAGATTGTTGAAATCAAATGGCAGCAGCTACCTCTGTTTCACTTGTTGTTGAGCTCAATTTTACTAGGGGAATCACAAGTCCCCCTAATTGTCGTCTGTTATATGCCCCAGATATTACCGGCTCAACAAGTAAGACTCTTATTATTCCTGTTTGCTTTAGAGATTCACAAAATCACGCCGTTTATAACTCAGTTTTTTGTTCTCAAGATCTCAAAATAGAAGCTTTTTTTAATGCTCAGGGGAAAGTTAAAATAACCTCTGCAAACCCTCAAGATAATCAATACGCCACAACTCAAAAAACCATCACTCTATTTCAAAAATTTCTAGATATTACGTTTACTGAACTCAATTCAACAGCCGAACAACAAGGATATTCGTCACCTGTAGGGGTCGATATTCAAATAGAAGATTTCAAAGAGTTATATTGTTTTATTAAATCAAAGTCTGCCAATAAAGAGTTTCATTTTATCTGTGAGATTGATTACGTGATTTCATCTCCTGCATGCAATTCGAAAGAAGATGGTGCACCTAGCTGTAAACCAATACCCAACCACTTGAATGAGTTAATTTCTTTCACTAAAACTTTGCTTCCGAACTGCAAATTTTTGTTACTCACCCACACCCCAACTCAAATGCTTGAAGCAAAAAAACAAGCTTTACACCAAGCAGGTATCGATATTTCGTGGGTTCACCATATTGTCACAGCACATCAGGACAACAATAATCCCCCGAAAGGTTGTATGTTAGACGTTTATTACGAGCAACAAACAGCGTTTCCTCGACCATGTCATATGGTGATGATCGATACTGACTCAAAAAGTTTACAAAGTATCAAGGCACACTTTGGCAGCACAGTCACCACGGTTCAATTTATGGCAGGTATTGAGTACATGTCCAAACCTACAGACAGTCGATCACATAAAGTAATAACAAAACGGGAAAACAAAGATACTGAGCAGCAACTAGCTGAATACCATAGTTTTAAAGCCTATCGACATAAGAGGAGTACTACAGTCTAGGGCATTAATCTTATTTTTAATTTATTTCGATGAACAAAAAGGTAGGGCTAATTATTGGCGGTATCAGCATCTAAAGCGGTTGTAATTGAACTGGACATCCTTCTTCAAGAAGCGCGTAAACCCACATATAAACTAATATCCGTGCCAAATGATCTCGAGCTTGAGCAGCAATCTCACTACATTCCCGTTCAGTTTCAATTCACTGCTAATTATCGGTGTCATGTAGCACCTTTTCTACCATCGAACTTTCGAATAAAGGTATTCATGGAAAAAGACCAAGTGCAACTCACTCCCCTTTACCAGAAAAAAGAGCAATGGTTAGTGGTAGAGAAATCTGTAAAGCTATTTAAAAAGCACTTAGAAGCAGAAAAAACGCAAAAAGAAGCCTTAGCCAGAGCACAAGCCTCTGACTCTGTCTTAATTTACCTTGAAATAGATTTACTGGCTGAAGAAAAAACTCAATGCACGTTATTATATGCGCCAGATGAAGTCACGAATGATGATCAACCTAAATTTATTTCAGTTGAATTCATCAACGAGAAAAAAAATAGCTTACTTGCCAAAACTTTTCACCCTCCTCTTTTTAGGATAAAGGTCACCAATAATAATGGCTTATATACTCTTGAATCAGAATATAAAAGTGCCCTAAATTGGCCTGTTAGTATGCAGGTGATTAAGCTATTTAAAAATCATCTAGACATTAAAAGAGCGGAAAGACAAGCCCAAGCCAGAATTGAAGCTAAAGCACTTCTTGACTCACATCAGCTTCCTCGAGGTGTTGACCTTCAGGTTTCTGATTTACTCGAAGTCGTAGAATTATTAAAAAGAAATATGATGGTAGAACCTAAACTACTATTGCTTATTGATATTGATGATGTAATTGTTACCCCTGTATATGACCCACAACAGCCAAATAGGCCAAAGCTCAAACTCATAAATAACCACTTGCCCGAGCTGTTCAAATTCGTTTCAGACAATATTTTCAATGCTGAAATTCATTTGCTCACTCACATACCTACTGAAACGATAAAACAGAAACTTGAACACATGAAACAAGTCGGATTTAGTGTGGGCAAACTCAAAGTTAGTGCCATCACGGTTTCAAAAAATGCTAAGTTTCCGCCAAAAGGAAACATACTTAGAGATCACTTAAACCAAAACCCAGAAATACAGCCTCCCTCTCACATTGTTATGATAGATAATAACTCTGCAAATCTTGCCAGTATTAAACAGATATTCGGTTCAAAATCCACTTGTGTTCATTTTATGAAAGGAGTTATTGAGGGTATGGAATACTTCGCCTTCTATCACGGTTACCATTCATTAGATGAGTACCTTGAGCAAAAAGCCCCTGATGACTCAAAAAGGCAGGTTGATGAATACCGACGGTATGAGCAGTACCAAAAAGCAAAACGATTACTCGCTGATGATGAATTATCCTTAACAAATCTGTGTTTGTCACATCAAACTTAATCTTGAAAAACGCTTACACATACCATTCTGTTTTCGCTTGCGGTAAAATGCACCTCCTTATTGATTAACTTTAAAAACATACGATGGAATTTTTGCAAAGCATCTACCCAGCCGTTAAGCACCTTCACCTAACATTGATCGCTTTAAGTGTCAGTTTTTTTACTTTTCGCTTTGTCATGCACTTACGTGAATCAGCCATCTTAGAAAAGAAGTTTTTGAAAATCGCACCTCATGTCATTGACACTTTCTTGCTTCTGTCAGGTCTAACACTGTGCTTTATCATCAAACAGTATCCATTTGAGGCTCAATGGTTAACTGAAAAGCTGGCAGCCGTAGTGGCTTATATCATTTTAGGCGTCATCGCCATGAAAGCACCACGCGGTAAACTTTTTAAAATCTTTGCGTATGTTGGCGCGATTAGCTGGTTAGTGTATGCCGCTCGCATCGCCATGGTGAAACATTCTGTAGCGTTATTTTCATGAGCAATTTTTGTGTAACTGATGAAATCACCTTGCCGGGCTCACTACTGCGTTTAAGTGAGCACTTAGGTTCTAGCTCTTACCAAACCAGTCATTGGGCTTGGCTGGAGCTATCGGGTGGTGTAATGGGCCATTATTTAATGGATCAACAACACCGCTTCGATTCTCTACTGTCATGGTTTTACAATGACTTAGGATTTTGTCAGCGTCAAAATTACTTTGGTGCCGAAGCATCTGATCTAGCTTTAACTCTTACCTCCAAACAAGGTAACTCCACAACGCTGGGGTGTTTGTTAATGTTGTTGTGTCAGAAACTGGATCTCGATGCCTCTTTACTGTTTCTTCCCGGTAACGCTATTTTACGAGTCAAATTGAATAATAAAGTGCACTTTATTAATCCACTCTCGGGAAAAACAGTTGACCGAAAGTATATGCACTCGCTAGTGAGAGGTGAGTTAGGCAACCATGCTAAATTAAGTGCTAAATATTTTAAACCTGTCAAAGCAAAAGACCTCATGTCGCGACAACTCCATGAGTTAAAAGCAGGAAGCATCGTTTCTCAAAAGTTTGAGCAAGCCCTAGAATGCTGCAATTTATTGTTGAAATGGCATCCCGATGATGTTCAATTAAATCGAGAACGCGCTTTTGTCGCAGAGCAATTAGGTTGCATCAAAATGGCTGCAGAAGATTTACAGCACTTTGTTGAAAATAGCCCACACGATCCCTTGATCGAATTGGTAAAAATTCAAATAAAAGAGCTGAATCAACACGCCGAGACTTATCATTAGTTTTCCTTACGGATGAAATAAAAGAGGCTTTGATCATGGATCAAAAAACCATTCAAATCGGCGATATTTCTGTCGCTAACGACAAACCATTTGTGCTTTTTGGTGGCATGAATGTCTTAGAATCTCGTGACTTAGCTATGCAGATAGCCGAGCATTATGTAGAAGTCACATCTAAGCTCGGCATTCCTTATGTATTCAAAGCATCTTTTGATAAAGCCAACCGCAGTTCGGTTCATTCATTCCGCGGTCCAGGTATGGAAGAAGGCCTAAAGATTTTTGAAGAAATAAAATCAACATTTAATGTTCCGCTGATCACTGATGTTCATGAACCACACCAATGTCAGCCTGTCGCTGATGTGGTTGATGTGATCCAATTGCCAGCTTTCCTAGCCCGACAAACCGATCTTGTCGTTGCCATGGCTCAAACGGGTGCCATTATCAACGTGAAAAAACCGCAGTTTTTAGCACCACACGAAATGCGCCATATCATTAAAAAATTTAATGAAGCTGGTAACGATAACATCATGCTGTGTGAACGTGGCAGCAGCTTCGGTTACAACAACCTTGTGGTGGACATGCTTGGTATGGACGAGATGAAGCAATCTGGTTACCCAGTTATATTTGATGCGACTCACGCCCTGCAACGTCCGGGTGGTCGTGCCGATTCCGCTGGCGGTCGTCGCGCTCAAGCAACTGAACTAGCCCGAAGCGGTATGGCATTAGGATTAGGCGGTTTGTTTATTGAAGCCCACCCAGATCCGGATAACGCCAAATGTGATGGCCCATGCGCACTCCCATTGCATCAGCTTGAAGGCTATCTATCACAAATGAAAGCGTTGGATGATTTAGTAAAATCATTTCCTGCATTAGATACCAGTAAGTAATCTTTAGTAGTAAAAGATATCGAAGGGCACACTGTTGCCCTTTTTTAATGCCCTTAGCATTTGCTATCATGTCCAACAAATCCATGTTTAACGGTATCACCTTGAAAGCATTTAATATCTTCTTTTGCTGTTGCGCTTTATTGTTTCTTACCGCATGTCAAAACTTGCCGAAAACCGACTTAATTCCTGTTCAGGTCAATCAGATCTCTGAGGCAAAAGCCTGGGAGTTACGTGGCAAGATTCTGATCAAAACACCTGAAGATAAAAACTCCACTAATCTTTATTGGCGTCATACTACAACAGGCGATCAACTGGCACTGACGACCATGCTGGGTACATCAGTACTCAACCTTGAAAGCACACCTTTTGGTGCCAAATTAACAATGGATGGCAAAGATTATCAAAGCACTAATCCTGAGGCTTTATTACTAAGAATGACTGGCTGGAGCGTACCGGTTTCTTTTTTGCCTAAATGGATCACTGGACAAATTCCGCCGTCTGCAAACTTAATTCGTGATTCACAGGGAAGACCAAAGCAGTTTACTAGCGTTATTGATGGCGTAAAATGGCAGTTAACATATTCTCGTTGGCAAACGTTGAACGGTATCGAATTGCCTAAGTTATTAACGTTAAGCCGCCCTAACCTATCGTTAAAAATTCAGTTAAACCAATGGCAAGCTCTCGATTTACAAGGTTCTAAATAATGCAGTTCCCAACTCGCTGGCCTGCGCCAGCAAAGCTTAATCTATTTCTTCATATTAATGGTCGTCGCGCTGATGGCTATCACGAATTACAAACGCTATTTCAATTTATTGATGCTTGTGATTATTTAACCTTTGAACTCACTGACGATCCAAACTTGGTTTTACATTCGGAGCTTAATTCTGTTGTCGATCCTAGCGATAACTTAATTCTAAAAGCTGCAAAATTGTTAAAACAACATGCTTATTATTCAGGTGGCGCTGAAATTTCTTTAGAAAAAAATCTCCCTATGGGCGGTGGAATTGGCGGCGGCTCTTCAAACGCAGCAACGACATTAGTCGCATTAAATGCACTGTGGAAAACTGAATTATCAATCGATGAGTTAGCTGAACTCGGTGTGCAGCTAGGTGCTGATGTCCCTGTATTCATTAGGGGTTTTGCGGCATTTGCGGAAGGTGTTGGTGAAAAACTCACCCCCGTAGATTTACCCGAAAATTACTATTTAGTGCTTACCCCCAATGTGCATGTTTCGACCGCAAAAGTGTTTTCAGATCCTGATTTACCTCGAAATACCCCTAAGCTTACGCTAGCAACATTAATGCAAAATACGTGGCAAAATGACTGCCAAACCATGGTTACCAAGCAACACCCTCAAGTTGCCAAGGCATTGGACTGGCTGGTAGAATATGCGCCGTCCAGAATGACCGGAACAGGCGCGTGCGTGTTTGGGGAATTCGAAGATAAGCAGCAAGCTCTCAAGGTGTTATCTCAGTTACCTACTGATTTATCTGGTTTTGTCGCTAAAGGACTGAACCAATCGCCATTGATTGAGCTAATTGCAAAACAAAATTAATTTCATGCTGAGTTTATTGTCCTCAAAATCCGATAAACTTAGATCACACTCTAAAGCCAACGCCTGAGGTTCATACAGTGCCCGACATCAAGCTTTTTGCTGGGAACGCCACTCCCAGTCTTGCTGAGAAGATTGCCGACCGTCTATTCTGTAAACTTGGAGATGCTGAAGTAGGTCGTTTTAGTGACGGCGAAATCAGCGTTCAAATCAACGAAAACGTACGTGGTGCCGATGTATTCATCATCCAATCTACTTGCGCTCCAACCAATGATAACTTAATGGAATTAATCGTAATGGTAGATGCGCTTCGTCGTGCTTCTGCTGGTCGTATTACTGCCGTTATTCCTTACTTTGGTTATGCTCGCCAAGACCGTCGTGTTCGTAGTGCTCGTGTACCTATCACGGCAAAAGTTGTTGCAGACTTCTTATCAAGCGTTGGTGTAGACCGCGTCTTGACTTGTGACTTACACGCTGAGCAAATTCAAGGGTTCTTTGATGTACCTGTTGATAACGTTTTCGGTAGCCCAGTGTTGCTTGAAGATATGGTTGCGAAGGAACTTGATAACCCAGTTGTGGTTTCTCCTGACATCGGCGGTGTTGTACGCGCTCGTGCCGTTGCCAAGCTACTTAATGATTCAGATCTAGCCATCATCGACAAGCGTCGTCCTAAAGCGAACGTTTCTCAAGTGATGCACATCATTGGTGACGTAGAAGGCCGTGACTGTATCATCGTGGATGACATGATTGATACTGGTGGTACTTTATGCAAAGCCGCTGAAGCACTTAAGCAAAGTGGAGCCAACCGTGTATTTGCTTATGCGACTCACCCTGTATTCTCAGGTGACGCTGCCAAAAACATTGCGAATTCAATGATTGATGAAGTGATTGTGACAGATACCGTGCCACTAAGCACTGAAATGAAAAAAGTAAGCAATGTTAGCCAGCTAACCATGTCTGGTGTGTTAGCAGAAGCGATTCGTCGCGTTAGCAACGAAGAGTCAATCTCAGCGATGTTTAAACACTAATACCCAATTAGTGCTGATTGAGATAGAAAGGTGAAGTCATTGGCTTCGCCTTTTTTGATCTTTTATAAAGGACTGCAATTGATCTCGAGTGTTTTGGGCAACTTTTGATAATACCAGTTGATCCGATGTAAAAACCACCAGCTCGAAGTCGTCCACCACTTCTACTGTAGTGACATGCTCATATTCTTTATCTTGCACTTCAAAGGTTTCAATATCTATATCAGTAAGGAGCTTTGAGTAATCACCGTTTTGAGCACGATATATCCACCTTCCAATAACGTTGAACACTTTTGTTAGCTTTATATCCTCTTCTGATGATACTGTCGATAATTTAGAGATTATGGTGTCACTCACTTCAGCGATACGATTGATACCTTGCTCAGAAAGAGCCAAATCCTCAACAAGCAATTGCAATTTTTCATCTGACAGTACAACCAACAATTCAACTACATTTGCTATTTTCACACTAGGGTCGGCGATAGCATTAGCTAAGCTATTATGCATAAATTCGAAATCACAAAGCATTTCGATGTAAGGAAAGTAGTTTTTATCTTGCAATGCCAAAATTAGCATCGCTTCATATTTTTTGGGGTTACGATACCGAAAATATTCAATGAAAGTTTTAAATTTAAACTCAATTATTCGAGGGGTTAATTTGAGTAACTGTAATTGTTGTTTAATTGCAGCTTTTTGCTCACAAATCTCCTGTGAAACCTTTTGCAAAATCCCTTGCGCCTCCTCATTTGAAATGCCATTTGATATTTCCTTATTTTTAAATCTGCTTGAAGTAGAGTCATGTTCTTTCAAGCGAAATAAAAGCTTTATAGGTTCGGTAGCCGTTCTTTTAGCTTCTCGTATTTGCCTCAAGCGGGCTCTAAAACTTGTTTCCTCGTTGTAGCTAAGATCTTGTTCAGAATTTTTCGCTGCAGCTATTGCTTTTCTGTATTCTTTTTGTAATTCCTCTTCTTGTCTTTTAGCATTCTCTTCGGCTTCTTCACGTGCCTGCTTTTTAGATTCAACATGAAAAACGCACCACTCACGCTCTATTTTTGCCCAGTCTTGACTTACTTTATAAATATCTCCCTTTTCGGTATCTATCACTCTCAGCGCCTTATGTTCAGCTTTTTTGAGAGTTTGTATTGTCAGCATTTCAATCACAGTTGTAATCATCAAACTTTCAGGTAATTGACAGACAAATGTTAAGGCGTTTTCAGGCGGCATGGTCAATAGATCAACAGCACGATTTCTTGATGGGAACCTTGAATCTTGAATAACAACGGTATAAAACCTATGCACACTGTTTTTATCGTCTCCCTCCCATTCTGGAATAATGTCCTCCATAGAATCAACGGAATCAGTCAAAAATTGCAAATGAACACGCTGAATAGACGTCTTAAGACTAGGAGAAGATTCAACTCGATATATTTCTTCACTCATTACTCCTTTAAGCGTAACAAACATTCTTTTCGCTGCATTACGCGAACATCCGTCAGGCGTCTTGAACATAGCAAGCACATCTTCTAAGTCAGGAGTCAGTCGGAGAGTTTGTGAAATAAACATTTAAGGTTGATAAATAATGGAATATATAACCTATGTTATAGCTAAACTCGCTGATATTACACGTAATCTAAAGCAACATTAATTTAGCGATCACCTCTAGATTGAGTTACGAAATCACTTTTCTGTCAATCACCGTTTGTCATCGCTTAAAAAATTGATATAACAGTAAAATTATTGAACACTGCTGCATAACAATCGAGGTTTCCATGTCTGCCAAGCATTCGCTTGATAAAAACAAAATTAACATCTTACTTCTTGAGGGACTTCACCCTTCTGCGGAAGAAGTTCTAAGGCAAGAAGGCTATACCAACATTCAGTCTTATAAGTCGTCCTTGGTAGGTGATGATCTTGAAAAAGCGATAAAAGATGCTCACTTTATTGGTATCCGTTCTCGTACTCAGTTAACCCAACAAGTAATCGACAAAGCCAATAAACTGGCTGCGATTGGTTGTTTTTGTATCGGTACTAATCAAGTAGATTTAGACGCAGCGGCCGCGGCGGGTATTCCTGTATTTAATGCCCCTTTTTCTAACACTCGCAGTGTCGCAGAGCTAGTGCTTGGCGAAATCATCATGTTGATGCGTGGGATCCCTGAAAAAAATGCCAAGGCTCACCGTGGACAATGGCTAAAGTCGGCGACGGGTAGTCATGAAGTACGTGGAAAAACCTTGGGCATCGTTGGTTATGGTCACATTGGTACTCAGTTAGGCATTCTGGCTGAAACCCTTGGCATGCAGGTCATATTCTATGATATTGAGAAAAAACTCCCTCTAGGGAATGCCAAGCAAGTTACCACTTTGAATAAATTACTGGCTCAAGCTGATGTGGTGAGCTTGCATGTGCCACAAACCAACACCACTAAAAACATGATAGGCTCTGCTCAACTTGAGAAAATGAAAGCAGGAAGCCATCTGATCAATGCTTCACGTGGCACAGTGGTCGATATTGATGCATTAGCTTTAGCTGTAAGTGCGGGTCATATCGCGGGTGCCGCTGTCGATGTATTTCCAGTTGAGCCTAAGTCTAATCAAGATGAATTTAACAGCCCACTTCGTGGCTTAGACAACGTCATATTAACCCCTCACGTAGGTGGCAGCACTGCAGAGGCACAAGCCAATATTGGTATTGAGGTTGCCGGTAAGTTAGCTAAATATTCTGATAATGGTTCGACCGTCAGTGCGGTCAACTTCCCAGAGGTATCACTTTCATCTCATGAGGGGCGCTCTCGCTTACTGCATATTCACCAAAACAAACCTGGTGTATTGATCCAAATTAACCAAGCTTTTTCAGAAAAAGGCATCAACATTTCTGCACAACACCTCCAAACTAAAGGTGATATTGGCTATGTTGTTATGGAGGTTGAATCAAAACAAGCTGAATCAGCACTTGCTGAATTAAATACGATTAAAGAAACCATTAGAGTGCGAGTATTGTTTTAAAAAACTTGAGGTAACGATTGAGAGCTACAGCTCTCAATCGTCATCAAAGAACATATTCTTTCAATTTATAAATTATTGTTCTAATAACTAGCACTCTTTTTTTGCTTTTCGTAACACAATTGTGATTAATGTACTTTGCTTTAAAATATTTTATGAGGCAAAGATGTCCTCTGCTTTGCAAAGTGTACGCATTAACCCTGTCTATACACGTGGGAGTACTCCTGATTCTTATAATGTTCAAAGCATATCAGCGGAAGAATTGAGGGGACTCCAAAGCGATATCAAAAAGGTAATGATACGTCTGCCTAATACAGATGATAGATACGAAGAGTATGAAGTTAAATTATCTGCTTATAGAAAAGCATTCTCTACTGACAAAGTTAATTGTACATTTCATGCTAGCAGTGACAGCCAAACCACACTTAAAGGCAACCAAACACTGACCGAACCACTGTTGACAAAAATAAGTACACGAGCAAACAATACGATAAATCATAATGCTCGACTTAGAGCAGCTCTATTAAAGCGGTGCACATCTTGGGAAGTTTTTGCCCCTGAAGAGCAACAGAGAGCCATTCCCGCGCCGATAAATGCAGCAGGCACTAGCATACAATACTTAGGTGAGAAGACACCTTTACGCATACACAGTGAGGGGTATCAACCCCAACAACCTCAAGGTTGCTTTCGTCAATTTATTAAGAAGCTTTGTAAATGTTTTTACTAGCTCTAAATCACTCAACTAAGAATATCTCTATTGTGCGATAAAACTAAATCATACAATTGAGATGTTTTTAATCTAATAAAAGCATTTTTGTTCATTGCTTTTAGTATCGAAATCATGATTAATTATAATCAGTTACCTTCAATTTTACGGGGAAATAATGGCAGCACCTCAATCATGCACTGTTATTCGCCCCACCTATGAACCAAATAATGATGGCGATTGCCGTGCCACAAAGATATCCGTGGCTGATTTGTGTAATCTTGAAAGTGATACAAAAACGGTAGACATTACGCAACCAGATTCCACAATAAAGCAATACAATGTCGCTCTCGCATTTCAAGGGCATAGAAATAAAAAAATCATCTGTCAATTTTTTGAAATTCGAAGTGAAACAGAGGCACCATCTCTCACCGCAACTACTCGACAGTCAGAGTTGTTAATTCGTTCTTTGAATGAACAAGCGACTTTTACCATCAATAACAACTCTCAACTGAAAAGCAAGCTGATCAATCAATTAAAGCAGAAATCACCACGCACCAGTTCCTTGAGTAGGACTCCAGTTCAGCTGAGTCCTGCACGTCCACAAATTAATGGCTTTGAACCCCCATCTTCTGTTATCTCTTCCGAAATACTTGCTCAGAATCAAGTAACAAATAAGGCACAGGCAAAACCGAAATCATCGGGTAGAAGCTACACCTCGAATGCTTCAAGTTCCTCTAAATCATCATGGTTCAGTAGGGGTTGGTTTAGCCAATATTTCTTGAAACGCGTAGTGTATGCTGCAGGAACAGCATTTGAGGTTTTAGTCTTTTCGAGCTCGCAAGAACCGATGGGGTATTTTTGTAAAAAGAGCGATAAGTTCTAGCTGACTCATTAAAATATAATCAACAACTCAATTTAATGCTTAGTACTTGGGACTTGGCAAGTTATGAGATATTATAGCCGCCAAATTTCAGGTACTTTCATATTCAACGAGGTGTCCCATTTTTCGCAGGATCAGTCAGTTTTGTAAGCAGCTATTTGAGCAACAAAATACCATTCAAGGCCAAACGGTAAACAATGACAATGGTTTAGACTTACAAGTCATCCCAAGAAAATCTCATAGTATTTCCCGTAGACAAATCAGCGAAAACGCGCTGAAAGTGCTGTATCGTCTGCATAAATCTGGATTTGATGCCTATTTAGTTGGCGGTGGCGTTCGCGATATTCTTTTAGGGTTAGAGCCAAAAGATTTTGATGTCGTCACCAATGCTAAACCTGAAGAAATCCGCAAGTTATTTAGAAACTGTCGCTTAGTGGGTCGTCGTTTTCGTCTTGCTCATATTGTGTTTGGTCGTGACGTGATTGAAGTGGCTACTCTTCGTGGTCACCACAAGCAAAATAATGACAATATATCTAAATCTAATGCCGAAGGGCGCTTACTGAGAGATAACGTTTACGGAACCATCGACGAAGATGCAGAGCGTCGTGATTTCACCGTAAATGCGCTTTACTACGACATTAGTGACTTTTCAATACACAGCTATGGTGGCGGTATTCAAGATATCGAGCAAGGCATGATCCGCATGATCGGCGATCCTGAAACTCGCTATCGTGAAGATCCTGTTCGCATGATACGTGCCGTGCGTTTTGCCACAAAACTGGATATGAAAATTGCGCCAGAAACGGCAGCACCAATAAAAACGTTAGCATCACTGCTGGGTGACATTCCGGCGGCTCGTATGTTTGAAGAAGTTTCTAAATTGTTCTTCAATGGTAAAGCCGTACAGAACTATCACTTATTATACGATTTCGGCTTATTCCAACCACTATTTCCACAAATTGTTCATGGAATGGATGACGAATCTGATCCTACGCTCAGAAAAATGGTGGAATTAATTTTCAGGAATACTGACCGCCGCATAGAGAAAGGAAAAACGGTCACTCCAGCCTATTTTTATGCCGCAATACTTTGGTATCCATTGCAGCAAAAAGCACTCGATATCATGACTGAAGGTGGCTTATCCCATTATGATGCCTTTGTTGCTGCCATGGGAGATGTTATGGAGCAGCAATGTCGAAGCATTGGTATCCCACGTCGTTTCAGCACAGTTTCAAAAGAAATTTGGCAGCTGCAATTAAGACTAGAAAAAAACCAAGGCACTCGTGCATTTAAATTAATAGAGCATCCAAAATTCCGAGCGGCTTACGATTTATTATTGATGCGTGGAGAAGTGGAATCAGGCAAAGTTAACCAGTTAGCTAAATGGTGGCGCTCATTTGTAGACGCGTCAGAAGAAGAGCGTACTGATATTGCTCGCCAAGCGAATAATGCCTACAATCGTAATAAAAATGGCTCTAAACGCCGCCGTCGTGCTCCTCGCAAGCCTAAGAATGAACAACAGAATGGCTAAAGCTTATATCGCCTTAGGCGCTAATTTAGAGCAACCCAAGGCGCAACTCGATGCAGCCTGCGTTGCACTAAAAGCATTAGCTGAAACCGAAAGCTTTCACATCTCTCCCTATTATGCTTCAGTGCCTATGGGAGGGATTGAACAGCCTGACTATATCAATGCCGTTGCTCGCATTGAAACTCAACGCTCTCCCCTTGAGCTATTAGATGCATTACAAGTTATTGAGCAACAGCAAGGTCGAGTCAGGCTCCAACATTGGGGACCTAGAACCCTAGATCTTGATCTTTTGTTATACGATAACCTTATTATGACTTCTGAGCGTTTAACCATCCCCCATTACGGTATGAAACAACGCTCTTTTGTATTGGTTCCCTTGTTTAATCTCTCACCAGAGCTAATCTTGCCTTGTGAAACCCCGCTTAAGAGTCTGATTTCTGCTAAGTTACGATCTGAATTGCAAGAGCTAGATTCAGATCATTGACAAGTGCTTACAAAATCTTCAGGATTCAAATCTGCGTTCCATTAACACTGTTTACCTTAAGTAGAATCTATGGCTAAAGTTACCACTTCAAGCTTGCTTAACCTCAAGCAAGATAGAACAAAATTTACAGCGCTAACCGCCTATGACGCTAGTTTTGCTGGTGCATTTGACGAAGAAGGCATTGATGTATTATTAGTCGGTGATTCTCTTGGAATGGTGATCCAAGGTGGTAAAGATACCTGTGCGGTTACCATGGAAGAAGTTGCCTACCATACTCGCTGTGTAGCGAATGTTGTTAAACGTGCACTGGTCATCGCTGATATGCCGTTTATGAGTTACGCCACACCAGAGCAAACCATGGAAAATGCGGCTCAGCTAATGCGAGCTGGCGCTAGTATGGTTAAATTAGAAGGCGGACATTGGCTCCTAGAAACCATCACTATGCTTACAGAGCGTGGTGTTCCAGTCTGTGCTCATTTAGGTTTAACACCGCAGTCTGTGCATGTATTTGGTGGTTTTAAAATTCAAGGGCGAGGCGATGAAAACGCTCAACGCATTCTTGACGAAGCTATAGCTATTGAGCAAGCAGGCGCTCAATTATTAGTGCTTGAATGTATTCCGGCTCAATTAGCACAAACGATTTCAGAAACGTTAACCATTCCTGTCATTGGTATCGGTGCAGGTAAAAATACCGATGGTCAGATCTTAGTAATGCACGACATTCTGGGGATTTCCAGCGGTTATATTCCAAAGTTCTCAAAAAACTACCTTGCTCAAACGGGTGATATTCGCCTTGCCGTAAAAGCCTTTATTCAAGAAGTCGCTGACGGAGTATTTCCAGCCGAAGAACACACGTTTAATTAAGTGGTTAATGAGCAATGAAAGTAACAGCAGAATTAGCCGAACTACGTAGCCAAATTAAAGCGTGGAAAGCCAAAGGTGAAACCGTCGCTTTTGTTCCAACAATGGGAAACTTACATCAAGGTCATATTTCTTTAGTAACAACAGCACTAAAGCACGCTGATCATGTTGTCGCTTCAATCTATGTTAACCCATTACAGTTTGCAGCACATGAAGACCTAGACAGCTACCCTAAAACTTTAAACGCTGACTTAGAGGCACTAAAGGAAGTAGGAACAGCTCTGGTATTCACTCCAACAACAGATTTGATATATCCCAAAGGACCTGAAAACAGCACTAAAGTGATTGTACCTGAAGACGTAATTGGCAACTGTGGCGAAAGTGAAAGTCGCCCTCACTTCTTCATTGGTGTTGCGACTGTGGTGCTAAAGCTATTCAACATGGTGCAGCCAGATGTTGCCGTTTTCGGTCAAAAAGACTATCAACAACTGGCAATCATTAAGAGCATGGTTAAAGATTTGGATCTTCCCATTCACATAATTGGGGTTGATACCTATCGTGAAAGCAATGGTCTTGCGATGAGTTCTCGCAATAATTATCTCACAACCAAACAAAGAGAAACGGCGGCTGCAATCAAGCAAACCTTAGATTGGTTTGTTGAGAAAGTGCAAAACGGCCTTATTATCGATACTGCGATAGAACATGCAAAAGCATCCCTTATCGAGGCGGGTTTAACGCCTGATTACTTGATCGTTCGTCATGCCGACACTCTGCAAAAAATCACTCCTGAAGATGAATCATTAGTGATATTAGTGGCCGCTTGGCTGGGTAAAGCAAGGCTAATAGATAACGAGTGTTTTCAAAGAAGCAAATAGACCAAATATAAAATGGCACACCAAAGGGTGTGCCATTTCTTTATAGATGTTGTTTCTGACTAATTTGAGCTGTGGTTAACTAACCTCAGCTCTGTATAACGAAATCAATAACATTCTGATTTACAATACAAACCTTAAACTTTTATCTACAGTGCTGCTAATTTTGTGTAGTTCGAGGCAGAACAGTTCGTAATAGCCGGTCTATTACGGGCTGTTCTAACACTGAAATACGCATAAGTAGCTGTGCTGTAGAGGTTGGCTTATGCAGAGCTGAGGTTAACTAAGTTGCTTCCAATCAATCTGAATCGCTTGATTGACCAAATCCATTCTTGCGTTAACGACGCCATCCAACTCACGAAGATCAAGCTTTGAAACCTTTTTGATCACATTAGAGTTTTTCTGACAGTGATAATCCAATTGGTGTTTAAGGTTGTCCAAATCCGTTATCGCTGTCATGGTGTTCGGAATTGCAGCAATAAAACTATCATCTGGCGTTTCATTATTTTTCTCTAATATATCGACGTGTTGAAACAATGATAGTAATCGACTTTCGGTGTCTTTTAAGAATTGGTCGATACGGAAAATATGACCTTGAACGGCAAGTTGGTTAGTGGTTAATTTTTTGTCGTCAGCGCGATCTTGCTGGCGAGATAGGATTTGTTGAATATTCGATGGTTTAATTGATCCGACGCTCATCATACTTCCTTGTACTTCATTTTGCGGATAACAAAATTTGAGTATAGTCAAAAAATCAACATTTTCTGTAATCTGTCAATTTTTTGTATTATGCTTGAACTAGTTAACAAATACTTGAGCAGTATTAGGGCAAATGACGGCTCTAAATAAAGGATAAACATGAAAGGAATCACTCCCAATGGCTAGGTTTGTCGTCACTCTGCTTATGCTGTTACTTTGTCCCTTAGCTCACGCCAACAGCTTCTTAAAATGTACGCTGGGTGAAAAAGTGGTTTATACCCAAACGACTTGCCCGAATGGTTACAAGCGACAACAAATCGAGTATCAATCTGGCGTCATCAATCAAATCGACCTAGATAAAGAGTCAAGTAAAGAAGACCCTTTAAAAATGTTATTAGAGAAGGGGACGGTAAGCCGTGACAAGTTATTAAAACTCATCCGCAGTGAGATCATTCGTCTTAAGCGTGAAATCAGTTTTAATAAGGTGGTTAAAGGCGGTGAACTACAAGAGATTGAACGTAACCGATACTGGCAAGATATTCCTGCTGACAACCCTAAATATTTAGACAAAATTAAACAAATCCACCAGCACTTTGATTCCTTAAATGCCATTAATCAGGCCAAAATCAAAGCGCTGTCTAAACATTATTTACAGATTGATGAAGACGCTAAGAATTAGAAACAAAATCGGCTAACCTGGCCTGTAACTTTTCTGCTGCCATAACGCTTCCCTTTGCTTTCAATAGCTCTGCAACACATTCTGCCGTACATAATCCATTGGGCTTTTGATTACGCCTTAGTTGGTATATTGACGTACTTGATGGTTCGATTTTCACTTTAGGCAATTCTTTAAGGTAAGGGCTTTTATTGTAAATTTTGCGTGCTTCCTGCCAAGTACCGTCGATCACAATGTAACTATCAAAGTCATAACTTACTGACACAGATGTACTTTCATCTGTTGGATACAGCAATGCTACCTTGCCTTTTTCTATTGCAGTCAATATATCAGGGGATGGATTTGTTCTTTCCCAAATAATGACTTTTGCACTTTCTTCTAATACATCTGTCACCAATGCACCCGTATTGGTCTTTTTTGATAACTCTCGTTGATGAGTTAACAGAATGATGTTCATAAATGTCCGTTTTACAATAGTTCGCTTCACTCTGATGATATTACACTTAAAATCTTATCTGTCAGATAATCTATAATACTATTAACTGGTTAATTTTAATCAAGAAAAGCTAAAAAAATTTGCGAGTTTTTTGGGTACTTCACGAACTGGATTTGAGAAAAACAATATTACTGCTTCACTATAATTTTTGGGTTCAGGAATACCTTTTGTGTCTTCAATATAATGATAAAGCGGCGTGAAAAATACCGGAATAGTCATTGAAATGACTCCAATGGAAGGGTTCGTAATAGAACCGACCACAACGGCATATGCAAGCAAATTCAAAGCTAGTTCCTTCCTGTTACCGTGGATCTTCTGCCTTTGAGCATCGTTTTGTATGTCATCGTCTGTCATATATGGAGATAGTGGTGAATATGGTGATACTGCCATAGATATTATGCTATTAGTTAAGCCAAGATAATGTATTCTTTCAGAATGTTGCTTAACCCTCACTGAATTTCTCTATCATCTACATTCAAATTTATGCAGCTATATACTCATCAAGATTTGCAAACAATTTTTACAACGGTATGACGCTTGATTTCGTGCCACCTTATTATGTCGTCGAATGGTCAATTTCACTACACCACAATTACACCGATAATCCACCGTTTGTTGAGGTCGATACACAACATCAAAGCTATGTGTAGTCTTTGGCTGTTGTTGATACAAACTCAACATCAAGCTTTGCCATTCTTTACCATGAGGCTTTACTCGCCCATAGAGATGATGACAAAGCAAATGGCAGACTTCATGGGGAACAACTTCATTGATAAATGCAGCGCCATTATCTCGCAACATCTGTTGGTTAAAGCGGAGTTTATTGAGATGAAGATGTGCCATTCCAGCACTGCGGCCTCTAAGCTTAAAACATACCTCAGGACGAGGAAATGAACGCCGCATCACTTGCTCTGCGTGTTGATAGCATAACTCAACTTGATGCAGCGTTTGTTCAAACAAAGATTCTAATGGTAATGGGTTACTCAAGATCTTCCCACTCAATCCCCATTTCATCCATCATTTTTTTAGCTTCAGCTGGAATACTGTCTGGCTGGCTTTTGGCTAAATCTTCATCTGATGGAAGTGGTTGACCAGTATAAGCATGCAAAAATGCTTCACAAAGCAGCTCACTGTTCGTAGCATGACGTAAGTTGCCAACCTGACGACGTGTACGTTCATCGGTTAACACTTTTAACACTTTTAGTGGAATCGATACGGTAACCTTCTTGACCTGCTCACTTTTCTTTCCATGTTCTGCGTATGGACTAATATAGTCTCCGTTCCACTTGGCCATTTTTTCACCTATTTAACTAAATAATTAAAGGAAGATTTTATACCCTTACTATTTGTAGTCAATTATAAAGCGGTTTTTGCCATTAAAAATCGCTATTTTTAATAGCAATGCTAAGTGCACCTTCGACTTCGAGCAAAAATCCGTTTACTGAAATTTGCATTTTTTTAACCAAAGTTTGTCTTAACACATCATTTATCACTGAGTTACTGTTATCATTTAATTCCTAGTTTTTCATCAACATCAATTAACTTTAAAAACAAACATTTAAATAAGACTTAAATGCAAATGAATCCCCTAAATATCAATAAACTTGAGCAGATATTAACCTTTTCTCGCTATCTGGGCTGGGGATTTCGCCTTGTTCTCAGTTATGGGTTAAGTGACTGGTTTGGTTTAACTAATCAATCTGCAATTCTGATTTACCTGTTCTCAATTGAGCTTGGGTATTTATTATTCAGCCATAAAAAAATCAATAACCTTAAAGAATTTGGGACACTGCATCTATTTATCTTACTGATCGATAATAGTTTTTGGTTAGCCTGGCTTTATCTCACCGGCGGTGCATCTAATGCCTTTATTTCATTTTTACTCGTACCTATTGCCATCTCAAGCATCACCATGTCCCCTCGTAAATCGTGGCTCTTTAGTGGAATGAACTGTGTTGTTTATAGCGTTATGCTGTATTTCGATCCTCATATGAAGCACATGGCGCAAATGGGCATGAGTTCTCATTACATAGGTATGTGGCTGAACTTTATTTTATCTGTGGTAGTACTCAATACTGGGTTAGTGCTGTTTTCAGCAAAATTAAAGCAAAGAGATTCGCAGGTCAGTGCCATGCGCGAAGCACAACTTAAGCAAGAGCAACTGGTTGCCTTAGGGGCTTCATCAGCGCAAATGGCGCATCAACTCGCGACCCCATTATGCTCAATGCGGTTATGGCTAGACGAATTAAAGCAATCTCCATCACAAGAAGCCTTTAAGGAACTCAATAATAACCTGTCTCGATGTGAGTCCAGCTTACAAGAATTACGACTGGCTACCGATGCCATACGAGATGGAAAAAAACGTGAAATTAAACTCAGTGACTTGTTACAAGATGCGAAGAAAAAGGCGCAATTACTGTTACCTCAATGTCTGATTGATTGGAAAATAATACAGCAACCATCACCAGTACTGTGTATCGATCATGGCATTTTACCCGCCCTTTTAACCCTAATCGATAATGCAGGTAAAGCATCAAATGCCGCAATATCACAATCTAAAATTGAGATATCGACTCAATATAATCAACAAGGCGAATGCCAAATCTTAATTCGTGATTTTGGTAATGGCATTGACGAAAGCATACGCCCCTATTTGGGGAAACAATTTATCCCCAGTAAAAAAGGACTTGGAGTAGCTTTAATGCTTACTCATGCAAGCTTAGAACGAAACCTTGGGTCTTTGAGCTTAACTGAACACCCAACACAAGGCTGCATTGCTACGATAACCTTACCTACAACCACAGAAACCGAAGATTCAAACTATGAATAAGTTACTTATTATCGAAGATGACGCCAGCTTAGCGTTAATTTTACAAAGACGATTAAGTAATCATGGTTTTGAAGTAGAAGCCTGTCACAACAGAACGCAAGCATTATTGCTGGCAAGACAACACCAGCCGAGTCATATTTTACTGGATATGAAACTAGAAGAAGAAAACGGCTTAAATTTAATACAACCACTCAGAGCCCTATTACCCAAAGCCAAAATCATATTACTAACCGGCTTTGCCAGCATCGCTACCGCTGTTGAAGCCATTCGCTTAGGGGCGGACAATTATCTCACCAAACCTGCTGATACCCAAACCTTACTACTGGCCTTAAACGAGCAAAAAGTTGAAGTTAACCAACTTGTAGACGAAGATGAAGTGATGAACCCAAAGCGTTTAGAATGGGAACACATTCAGCAAGTACTTAATGCTAATGAAGGCAATGTTTCAGCGACTGCAAGACAATTGGGGATGCATCGCCGTACTCTTCAAAGAAAGCTCGCCAAAAAACCGGTTTGAGTTGATGTTATTCAAACTGAGTTAAGCATGGGCGAATTACCATATTAGGATGTTAACCCTAAACTTGGCAATAAATGATTGAGCCCCAGCATCACAGCATTTCTTATTCGATTCAAGATACATTTTCTTTAGATTTTAAGCATGACTGGATTACTTCTGTATTGATAAATTTGACTGGCGAAGCGAAATCTGGCGCCAAAGGGGTGAGATCAATTTGTTACACGATCACAAGAATATCATCTTCTGATCAATTAATTTTATCGTATCATCAGCATGATCAAATATCTTCTGTTTCTTGCACAGTCAATTCCTGTAAACATGACATAAAAATTCCATTAACAGAATTATCAAAAGCAGATCGAGCAATTTGTCTCTACTTCGCTAGCTTTACACCCATATCGGTAATTAAATTACCTTTAAGGGTAATCAGAAATTACACTTACCTTGATCGTGAAAAAAGCTCAGAAATTCAAAACAAGTCAACAATTACGCCTAAAAAGCGCCATCTATCTAAACAGCTAACAAATAGATATACACGCGTAATCGTTATTAAACTGCAAGCAACAACTGAGCACAGAAATATTATGTTCTAAAAGCTGTAAAGAATCGAAGCCCAAACTTGACGACCATAGCCGGGTAAACGCTCGCCAGTAGCAATATCACTTCCCATTACTCGATTATAACCGGCTAAATGATCTTGGTATTCTTTATCAAATACATTGCTTACTCCAACTTTCAGCAACCATTGGTCAGTTTCGTAAGCGGTTAACAGGTTCATTACGCCATAACCTGATGTGCTTTGCTCGCTTTGAATACTTGATACTTTATCCTGACTCGCTGCACCACGCCATATCACCTGAGTACGCCAGTTATGCTGCTGATAACTTAACGACACAGAGCCTGATAATGGTGCTAAACGGTATAAGTTATCATCAATATCAGTTCGCTTACCACGAGTGTAACTGCTGATCATATTCAGCTGCCAATTCTCATTAATTTGATATTGAGCCTCAATATCAAAACCGTATAGCTCGGCATCAGTATTGGCAAACTGTAATGGGGCTTTATCCCCCATCATCATTGCCACCATTTTTACTTGCGGATCAGTAACGGCTACCCCTTGTACATAATTGTCAATTTGCTGCCAAAACACTCTAGGTGCAACGCTAAAGCCCTTAGCGTTTAGATCTAATCCAAATTCAAATTGATGAGCCGTTTCCAGTTTCAAATCTGTTTGTCCAATATAGGTACGGCCATCAGCCAGCCCACCTGTCGCTTGCATTGGCACCCATAAATAGCGCTGTTGATAACTCGGGTTCGATTGTTTACGTGCAGCACTCACTCGCCAGCTTATTTCATCATTCGCTTGATATAACCATTGCGCCACAAGGTCAACACCAACTTCATTCTGATTACGTTTAGATTGGTTGAATTTATCACGCAAGGCTTTAATGTTCGGATTCATCATTGCCATAGAATGAGCAACGTCACCAGCATCACTTCGGTATTGCTTTACACGCCCCCCTAGTTGCCAATGATGCTTTCCTACTTTTTGATTCCATTCACCAAAAGCGCTTAAAGTTTGCTCTTCGACATCATTAAAATTATGCACTCTCATCATGGCATTATTAGGATTAGTGATCATCGAATCATGAACACTCTGCTGATAGTCCAAGCCGAATTGCCACTGCGCTAAAGTAAATGAAATATTGCCATCAATACCCGTGCTATCGGCACGGTTGTAACGAGCCATCATCGGACTTTTTACTGGGCGAAGCAGATTATTAGCCATCCCATGACGGGCATTTTGCCACCCAATATGCCACTCTATTTGCCCCCAATCCAGTTCAGAGAATCCAGAAAGTTTGTAGCGATCCGTATCGATAAAATCTATGTCCATCGGTAACGCCGGCGTTGCTGAGTCACCTGTGTTTACGCCAGAATAGTTAAACATCAGTTGATGATTAGGGCTAACTTCGAACAAATATTTTGCCCCAATTTGAGATTTATAATAAACACCAGGTAATATTCGACGACCAGCACCGTCTTTAGCGGCTTTATTACCCTTTGCTTGTTCAATATGCAGCAATAAAGCTTGCTGTCCCCAGCTTACGTTACCTAATGCACCTAAATGGGACTGCTGACCATTATCCGTATACTGTCCTAATGTGTGTAACCATTGTCCACCAACTTCAGGGTTAACAGTATTCACGGTTAAGCTGCCGCCAAGTGTATCCACTCCGCTACTCACTGGCGCGATACCACGAACCATTTCAATGGACTCTGTCAGTAACACACTAGCGTAACTCATTGGCGCATCCATACTATTTGGCCCCGCTCCCGCTAAGGTCAGGCCATCAACTTTAGTCGCAATGTGATCGCCATAAAGGCCACGATATTGCGCAATTTTACTGATAGGGCCGTTGCCATTAACATTGGCTCCTGGTAACGAGGTTAATAAATCGGCTAAATCACTGGTTGGAATGGCATACTCTGGATCGGTAACTAAATCTTCAGTGGGTTGTTGCTTATAAACATGGCCACGCACTTCAATGACTTCGTAAACAGAAGTGGATTCCGCCCAAGCGGAATGAGAAAGAAGGTAGATTGATGCTAGAGCAAAGCTGAGAGAGTTTAGTCGCATATTAATAATCCATTACTTATTTGTGACTAAATTTTGATTAAAACCATAAGTTTTATCAATCAATTAACAACAAACTGCGACACTATGACGCACTAATTATTGTTTAACGTGATGCAGCTTTTCGTTCCTGAATTACCGCAAGTAATGTTTTCCCCTTTTGCTCGAATGCTTCTAGTGCATATTTGAATCTTTGGCTGTTTGGTTCACTGTAGCATTGTGTTAGTTTTTCATAGAACGCTGAAGATAAGGTGTATTTATCAAGTAAATTAAAAAAAGCTTTTCTATCTACAAGGAACAGAAGTTCTCTAAGTTGCCCTGTATTTTGTTCAAGTACAAACAGAATAAAAAAATTGTTCTCTCTAGCATTTAGAGACATCAAGCCCAACTTCATCCATTGGTTTAAAGTATCAATCTGAAAATTCTTTGGCATATGCATCAATAGTTGAGCCGGTAATTTGTTTTGCGGTGATTTATGGACGTCAACATCTCCAAAGACTTGCTTAAAGATCGCCTGTTTTTTCTTTCCATCTAACGAGATGAACAAATTGATTCGAGACCCTAACGGTGTGAAAGGACGGGTAAAGATAAGTAATAAAGCATTACTAGAGAGTTGTGCAATAACACTTGTGTACTTATTTAGTACAGATGGTTCCCCTTCAACTAAGCTTAAAATATCAATTTTCCCAAATTCAGTTAATATTTTGATGGCTTGCTTAGCTGTTGCACAGCGCAAAAATGCTGACAACCTAAAATCTCTACTATTGGCTCTCATCCAATCAACAACAGTATCATGATGAACATGTTCAAAGAACAGATGTTTTTGCACAGGCTCTAACTGATTTAATGCATCCAAAAAGCCAGGTAAATTGCACCCCGTCATATCAGAAAAAATGTCGTTTATTCTTTGCCCTTTTTTGGGGTTTAACAACACCGCTAAACAGTCTGACGTAGGTTTTGACTTTATCTTCTTCGCAACTAACTTTGCAGGAAAGCTATGTAATAAACGCTTGTAAAGAATAGGATTGACGTCAAAAAACGCCTCTTGAAAAGGGTTTACTTCTTCACATTCCAATAACCTCACAATTTCGGCATTTGAAAGTATGGTCATTAGTTCACACAGTTGTGAAACCGTTAAATTCTGAGCTAGTTTTTGCAAGCTTCTATCATCAAGCTTTCTAAATAGCAAAATACAGCGAGGCGAATCTTTGCTAGCTAACAAATGCCTTATCATTGAAGCCAATATTTCTGTTGGAAAGGCGTTAATATCAACCTTCTCCTTGCCTGAAAAGACCAGCTGACTTAAATGCTCATCAGACATTTCATTGAAAAACCACACAGATTTAGCATTAGGGTTAGCCAATAAAGACGTTTTGATTTTTTCTTGTTCAAGCTGAGGCAGTTGTCGGAACAGAATGTTGGCTAGGGGAGAAGGTATAAGCTCAAGAATAGCTTGCTGTTTTTGCGTATTAACTTGCTGAAGAAGTTGTATAGAGTATTCTTCAGATACCTCTTGAATCACTTTAGCTTGAGCCTCAACGGAAACCCTCTGAAATAATTTGTTTCCGAGTTTTGGCTTACTAATAAAATATTTATCAATCAATCTCGATATGTTTGGGGCATTAGTGACAAATACCCCTAGCATTGCCCTTTTGGACTCTGGATCGGTTTGTTTTTCGATACATGCCACTAACCCATTTGGTGACACTACCTGAGCAACAATAACCACAACTTCCAAATTTTTTAAGCTAGTTGCATATCGCTCAAGAAACTCAGGGTGATTACAAATAGTGAATTGGAATAAATCCTTGTTAGGTCGCTCCTCTTTTAAATACCCTAAAAATGCTTCTTTTGGCAGAAGGAACATAAGCCTTGGTAATTCTTCTTGGCTAATTTCATCCAGAGCATAACCAAGCACGGACTTATCTAAATTCAATAAAATAACTTTCGCTAGAGCTAAATCATTTTGAGCTAAACATTCTTGCAATAAGCTAGCAATGTGCGCACTAGAAATACCTTTTGTATTGATTAAGTAGATAGCAGCATTGCTATCAAGGCTACTAAGCAACTGATACAATTCAATCGTGGTCGCATGTTCGATAATTTGTTTTTTTACTATCTTAACTTCCTTAGGAAGTTGTGGTTGCCACTTAAAGCAGGCTAAAGTCAAACTTTTCAGCATATCTGACGTACATTGAGGGAGCATCACCGCACCTATGCAATTAATCTTTTCAGCAGCTTTTTCATCGTTTGGAAATAGCATTATCAACAAATAGAAAAACTCTGGGGATTGATGAGCAGACTCTAATAACAACAGTCGATCGACACAGTGTTTGGCAAATTGATTTTTGGTCTGAGTTGTGTCTTCTGCGTCTTCCACAAGCTTATCAATTAAGCTATCAAGCCATTGGCATTTTACTATCACGTTCGAGGACTCTTGAGCCAAAGTGAATCGACGCTCGACAGAGAAAAAAGAACTAAAAATTTCTCTTCTAGATTCGGCATATTTGAGTAGCGCATCAATTTTGTATTTCGATAACTGATGACATGCCGCTTCAAGTGCACGCTGCACCCGAGCTGTATCACTCGATCTACACATGCTGTCAAGCCCATATTGCCGAACTCGTTGTATGGTTTTTAACTGAACACTAAAAGGATCATGGCTTAAAGCTTCTATGCTTTCCCGACAATTGAAAAACTCACACAACATACTAATCAATCGTCTTTTTTCACAATAATGAAAAAGTAATGCGGTCTGCTCTACTTTCCCCCACGCCATACTCTTCACCGCCCACTTGAGTGGCACATACGAAGAACAACAAGCGGCCACGTGTACATGGGGCTCAAATTTACGAGCCTCATAAGCATCTCTGTCCGAGGGTGAAACCGGGAAAATCCAAGCAAGACGGAATTTACATATACTTGTTATCAGTTTTTCATCTGTTGATACGCACACTTTATAACCTGCATGCGAGCCATAAGGGAAATAGATATAGAATATTTGGTCGTTTTGCTTCAACTCTTTGAGTTGCGGCTCAAATTTCTGCCAAGCATCTAACGTCCTGAGCTGTAATTCATCAGCACTATAAGAATAACTAGGACTAGGTATATGAAACATAAATAACTAACACGATTAGTTTAAAATATGTTCTAATTATTTTAAGCACAGAAAAAACTTAACAAAAGTGAATCTTTATTTATCTGAAGAGCCTTTAAAGAATAACGACAGCGATTAAAAGTAAAGTTTATGAATAAATTTCGTGCACTTAACGGGCATTTTGATAAATCCACCTGTAAAGCACTTGCCATTCATTCATCTGTGGGTATAATTCGGTTCCACTGTTAAGGCAAAGCCTTAGTAGACATAATGCCAGAGTGATGGAATTGGTAGACATGACGGATTCAAAATCCGTTTCCTTCGGGAGTGTGGGTTCAAGTCCCACCTCTGGTACCATCATCTTTAAGATGATATAAACCGGCGCAAGTCGGTTTTTTTGTGTCTGAAATAAAAAAGCGCAGATGATTGTCTACGCCTTTGAGTTCAAAAAAAGCTATTCTGATTTATTAGCGATTTTGTTTAAATTTTCATGGATCTTAAACAGTACAATCAGCAATTCGCACCAAATCCTTGTGGCGATTACACCGCCTATCAATGCCATCAACCCGTAAAAGAAGCCACCACCGTATGACGCAAACATAATACCTAAACTAGAAATTACGGTTCCCAATAACATCAACCAATAAACAAAGGTGATGATCTTAGGGGTTAACATTGAGTCAAAAAAGAAGATTTCTCTCATTACAGTTCCTTGTTATTGTTAAACTACTCTTTTTATATATTCGTGATACTTAAAAATACTGAAACCCTGCATCTTTAGGAGTCACGAATACAGATGAAGCCCTATTGCTTCATTTGATGAAATTGATGTGTTGATAACAGATGACAACTTAGCACATAAGTACATAAAAAACATTGAAAATCAAGATGTAACGTTGGTATCAGTGACCATTGAATAAAGCCATTAAATAGTAAGCTAGAATTAGCTCAAATTACAATAAATCTAACAAATTGAACCAACTCTGAATAGAGTTTCATCATTAAAGATATCCGTTGAAGATAAAACCCAATTCTATTAACGTTAAATTAAGCAAGGTATTGGAGATAAACACTTTGATTGATACAAACACTCAAGTAGATTTGTCTATACCACATCGACAACTTTCCCCAATCACCTCCTATACATCACAAAATGGAACCTTTTTTGAAGGCATTTTCTCAATCAATAACTACCAATTTAAAATAACTTTTGCTCCAAACGGCACCGTAAAAAACATTCAGCCTAGTTATCTAAATCAAAATAACGATACCTCCTCAGCTCAACTACCTAGTTGTATGGGACGGCAAGCAAAGCATGTAAGAGACACATACCAAAGTTTTTTAGCAGGCTTATCGTTTTCAAAATACGTACAAGAAGCAACTAATAATACAGAGGTTCAAGCCGATCTCGAATTATTCCACGCTCAAGAACAAATAGATGGGCAAAACTGTCATCGGTATTTAGTAAGCTACACTAAGCCAAGCACACCTAGAGAAGAGTCAAATGAAAATGAACCCATAACAATTGGACTTAGCATTTCTCCTCCAGTTTCCCCCGAGCAAGTAAGCACATTAATACCGTCTAATGTTACAGGTATTGCAGAAATGCTTTCTAGACAAAACTCTAGGCAAAACAATGAGCCAAAAGATGAAGTCGTGATCAGTTGTTTACAAAATACAATGACGCCATTATCAGTTGAGACTACACCTTCTAATGTTGATGGTATAGCCCAACAGGAAGTTGAAATTGAATCCTTAACTCGTAACCTTCAAGAACTTAAAGAAAGACTAGAAAAAAAAGAACAAGAACTAAATGATGCATTTTTAAAACTTGAAGTTGAAAAAAATAAATTCGAAGCCAAAAGAAAGCAAGTTGATACTCAAATGCAAGTTAACGAGACAGAAAAACAAAGATTGATTATGCTCGCAAACGAGCTTTTAAGGCGTGAAAAAAAAGTAACAACAACAAATGCCAGTTTAGAGAGGATTAAATCACAACACGGTCAGTGTAAAGAAAAGCAATCTGCACAGCTCGGCTTCCAACGTACCATAGTGTAATGTATTACTAATAATGAAAGTAGAACAAATCTGGACACAGTATCGCGCCAGTCTATATCAATTCTTATTATCAAAAGTATCCTCGCCGGAGGACGCTCAAGACATTCTGCAAGAGGTGATAATAAAAAGTATTAAAACCATTGAGCAATTAGAGGACAGCACTAAAGTAAAAAGTTGGTTATATCAGATAGCGAAAAACAGCGTCATCGATCACTACCGAACTAAGGCTAAATTCAATAAAAAATTAGACTCTTTATCTGACTCAGAAGTCTTGCAAAAATGGAATCAAGATCAGAAAAATATCTATATTGAACTCGAAGCTTGTGTTGAGCCATTTATTCAAGCTTTGCCCCCAGCACAACAATTAATGCTTACCGAGATAGATATCAACGGTTTGTCTCAAAAAGCTTTCGCTGAGCGTCAACAGCTTCCATATTCCACACTGAAGTCCCAACTCAAACAAAGCCGCTTAGCCTTAAAGCAGCTTTATTCCCAATGCTGTCAGTTTGAAACCAATAACAAAGGTGAATTATTGGATTATATGCAGCATAAATCTGATTGTGGTCACTGCTAAGCTCATTATGGGCGATCAGCTTAATGCCTTAGAGTAACTCTCTCGATCGATATCCACCACTTCTGCCGTAATTGATACGGCATCATACCCAAGGCTCAAAAGCTGCTCTAACACCACCTCGGATAGACCCAACTTTTGCCCTTGAGTTCTTCCAGAGATAATTTTCAAGGTGACATGAATAAAAGCGGAGCGTTTAAAGCCTACTTGGTAGTATTGATAAGGTAAGGCTCGTATTTTAATCGCCTTGCTTTCAAACAGGCGTGAACTTAATGCACCTTTAAAAACGGCTTCCATCAATATGTCAGCATTAAACTCATTAGAGTGTTCAATAATAATATGAGGCACAGATATACCCTTTACTTACGATTGTAAAATTGTCATCGGCAAGGATAACAAAGTATCACCGCTTTTGGCTGTCAACCAAATTACAGCCATTAATCCTGCTACCGTTACCCCATACCATACAAAGGAAAAAATTTGCCCATAGCGATCTAAGGGTAATAGATGGGTGTGATGTCGGCTTCGCCACTCTAAAATGATTTCAATCGACCCTATGGCTAATAAAAAACCAAATAATGTCATGCCAAAGTAATAGCTGATCGCTACTCCAAAAACTGCACCCGCAATGCAGATAAGTAAACCGGCCACACTGTTCATTGAAAAACTAACGCTTTTTATGATGTGACCGCCATCAAGGGGAAGTATGGGCAGTAATTGAAAAAGGTTGATCAAGGCACTGAGCGATGCCAATCCGGCAAACAGCATATTATCGGTAACCCAATAGGCAATCAAACACAGCCACGCCATGATCATGCCAAATGTTGGTCCCATTATGGAAATCACAACATCTTGCCAGCGGGTATTAATTTTTTGATCCGTGAGTGCAAGACCTCCCATAAATGGGATCAAATAAAAACCTTTAGTCTTCATACCAAAGTATTTCATGGCCTTTACATGACCATATTCATGCACCACCAACACCGCAATCAAAGCAAGCGCAAACTGAAAAGAAAACAACCATGAATAGGCGGCTAAACTGGCTCCCGCTAACACTACTTTTATGACTTTGGCACTTTTTAATAATTTAAAGCCTAAAGACATTAAGCCTAATACTCCCGGCTTTCGTACTTCTTGTTTGGATGATTCTACAGGCGTTTGTTGCTCAATATCTTTTGTATTTCGCTGCCCATCTGCCAGCATCTGACCATCCACTTGCAGTTGGTAATCCAAATCAAACGGCTGCCACTTCAGATCAATATCCAACTTTACTTTAATGGTTTGTGGCTCAAGCTCTACCTCTGGCTCAGTTTGTGGCTGAGTGCTCAGTTCGAATTCATGGCAAAATTGCCCTTCATAGCGCTCACTGGCAGGGCAACCCGCTACCGGTGTGTTATCCCAATACAATTGTTGCCAACCCGCTAATGAGGCTTCCAAGCGGAGTTTTTTACCTAAACAATCAATGTTTAAAATTTCCATTAGTTTCGATAAACCTTGTATTTATTATTCTCAGCGGTGGTATTTACTTTACCAAAGTACGTTTGCAGAGCATCAGAGTATGGAAGATGACGATTAGCAACAATTTGAAATACGCCTTTGCCTGTTAAGGCATTAGCACTATCTTTTACGAATCGCTCTGCAATATCAGTAGTTGCCATTAAGCCGTCGTGAAAGGGCGGATTAGAAATGATTCCATCTAACTTACCTTCAACCTGCTCCAAACCATCAGAAGCATATACTTTAGCATTGAGTTCATTGGCTTTAAGGGTGAGTTCACAAGACAACAAAGCCATAGCATTAATGTCAACACATTCCATTTTCAGTTCCGGTTGTGCTTTTAATATCGCCGCAGAGATCACCCCTGCACCACATCCGAAATCCAGCACCCGCCCTTGAAATTCTTGCAAATGTTCAAGCAGTAACGCCGTTCCGAAATCTAATTGTTTTTGACTGAACACCCCAACCATATTACAAATAGTAACGTCCCCTTGTGGGGTTGGTAATACATATTGGCTGCACCAATCTGAAATCAATAATTCAGGAGCAGGCTCCAATAGCTCACTCGCAAACAATAAGCAGTGACGAGCATTGTCGAGCTTACTGGCTTTGGAAAAGTAATTGGGTAAAGTTTTAGGTGCCGATTTGATGCCACCTTTATTCTCACCGACGAGAAATACACTACCACCAACAGCTAAATACTGAGCGGCTAACTGATATAAATATCCTGCTAATGGCTTTGCTTTTGGAAAATAAATAACAACGCTATCAAACGTCTTTACTTGAGATAATTGATGACCAAACTGTACTGAAAGCTTATCACTCTGTAGCGGTTTAAGCTGCTGGTAATGGTTATAATCTAGTGCTAAAGCTGTTACCGATTGTGCTGAATCCAGCAACTCTTGTGCTAAGTGGTCGGCTTCGATATTTAGTAGCAATACTCGTTGTTGGGAAAAATAATCTTGATTACGAAGCACTAATTGCGATGGGTTCGTTAACACTGTCTATTCCATTTAATTATTCTAAAACTAGAAAAAGTATTGGGGGGCAAAGCATCGCTTTCCACCCACATTTCGATTCAAATATTGTATCAAGACTCTTCACTAGGCACATCAAAGCGAGTAAAAGCTTGGCAAATATTTTGGTCCGCATTTTGTTTAGCACGCTGCAAGGCAATTTCGGCATTATCCATGAACACTTTTAAGGATTGGCCTTGATGATATGACACTATGCCAACACTTATCCCCTCAGCTAGGCCAAAGTCATCAAGTCGATTATAAATATCAACAGCAAACTGGTGTGCTTCATCTGAACTGGTATTGGGCAGCATTACCATCAGCTTACCTAACTGACATTGAGCCAATTGATAGGCCTTCGGTAATTCAAGCAGTAACCGAATTTCAATGTCATGCTGTCTATTTTCTAATTTATCAATATCACTCATATGACTAAATACGCCAACAGGTGTGATATCCAAAAGCATCATACTTGCGTACAAACGTTTATCATCGTCAAGGCCGGAAAAGTAGTGTTCAACCTCATCGTACCCCATTAAAATTCGGCTACGATGTGGGATCATTTGTTGTTTTTTAGTCGCATAAGAGGTCGTCGGTGGTACCAAACTACACACAAACAAATCAGATTCACTCATTTCAGCATCGACATTATTGATCATCACCATAAAGTGAGTGTGCTGACCGCCATAATAATGTTGAATACATCCCTGCCACTGCCCTTGCAACGTCAGTTGCTGCTGAATGTGTCCCCATTGGTTTTCAATTTCCGGCCCTAACAAATAGGATAAACTCTCGGAGCTAGATTTAGTTTTAAATGTCTGCTCAAACTTACGATTCGATTGCTGAATTGTGCCTTTAAGATCAATTAAAGCCACAGGAATTGCCGATTCACTAGCCTGATAAAACATTGCCGCTTGCTCTTGTGCCTCCCTTAACTCTGTAATATCACTGATACTGAATAAGAGATATTCACCTTGAGTGTCACTGACTTGCTGAGTTAAAGGCAAAGGAGAAAGCGTTATTCTTAACAGCCCTTGACCTGCTTGACGAAAATCTAATTCGTGCAGATGATGACCGTTTTCGTGATACGACGTCATCATCTGTTGGTATTGCTGATGCTCCAATTGAAAAATCCGCATAACATTGCGATCAATCAACTCTTCTCGTGCTGTAGCTAACATCGAAGCGGCTGTTGAATTGGCAGCGATGACCCGTCCCTCGTCCGTAGCTATAAGCAAACCACGAGAATCATTAAATAACTGGTTCACTAACTCAACATTAAAAAATCTAGCTCGGCGTTCTAAAGTAAATCGATGCAATATCACAATAAAACTGGCAACAAGTATGGTCACCAATATAGAGAAGCTGACTAGAATTATCTGTCGATGTGCGAACTGCTTTTTAATCTCTTTGTCATGAATTTCCGATAAAAAGAAATAGGGGTAGTTACTGATGCTGCTTTCACCAAAGTCGACTTTTAAGAACACATAGGTTGAGTCATTTCCGTAAAACTCACCGAATTTTTTCAACGTAATCGCATTCCAAAGATCAGGAAACTGGTTACTCAACAGCATGCTACTATCATCATTTGCGCTTCTGGTAGCGCTAATGAATTTGTTGCCATCAAACACACTGCCTTTAGAATCCAATAACACCAGTGGTGTAGAGTTACTCCCCAGATGTGGCTTAATGGACTGTAAAGTTCGATTAATTGAATTAAAGGTGACAAAGAATCCAATTAATTGGTTTTGAGGGTTCACCACTTTGATGATTTGAAACTGATACGGCTCTAGAACGCCATTGATGGCTATCTTATGGATCTGCGAAGAATATACCTCATTTTCTTTTAGCAAATACAATTTAGCTAATAGAGATTGCGATAAGATTGGCATGATCTTTTGGTTTTCCGTCACCAATCTTCGATACCCACCAGCATCGTAAAAGGCAACCGATAACAACTCCGGAATGTCATCAGTGAGATCGGCCCAGTGTTTGATCAATTGTTGATGACGCGCTTTAGTTGGGCTTTGTAAAAAGTGAGTAAAGCTCTCACTCGAAGCAAAAGTTTGGATTCGAAAGTTTTGAAATGCCACCTGATCGGCAAGCAAAGTACTGAAAGTTTGCAGCTCACTGAATCTTTGCGTAGCCCATTCTCTTTTAATTTGCTTTTGACCCAAGCTGATTGCGATATTGGTCAGCAACACCATCGCGATTAATAGCATCAGCAATTGACTGGCTAAGCCAAGCTTTCTTTTATAGGACCAATGTATACCCTGAGCAGAAAATAACGGTGAGGTTAATTGAGAAAATAGGCTGAGTTTAAGCATGTAATCTTAGCGGCATAAAAACAAAAGCCAATGTTATACCATTAAGTTAGTGATTGGGAATTTATTACACCTGAAAGCATAGGGATCCATTTTCGGAGTGTTATTTTATTTGTCTAATGGTGTATCACTGGTATTCTAGGCAGCATCACCTATTGCATCTATTGTGGAGTCTAAGCTGTCTGATGGTAATTCTACATCAACATAATCTTTATCAGTAGACAGCAATAAGAAACCATAATCGACTATTTCATCTACCCCAAGTGTCACAATAAACCTAAAAAAATGGTGTTGTTTGTTAAGTTTAAAACTTACGCCATTTTATTACTGCTTTACAAATAAAAATTCATGATTTATTCATAAAGCAGCACGGTATTAAAAGGATGGCTTTGGCTGCCACCACCATTTAAATGCCTTTTGCAAATGACCACGAATATCCTCATGAATCACATACAATGCTGGCATTAATATCAAAGTGACCACTGTGGCAAAGGCAATGCCAAAGGCTAACGAAATTGCCATTGGGATCACAATTTTTGCTTGCAAGCTGGTTTCAAACATAATGGGGATCAAGCCAACGACCGTGGTTAATGAGGTCAACACAATCGCTCTGAAGCGACGACATCCAGCATTTATAGCCGAATCAATCACGGCAATACCTTGCTGGCGAGACTTGTTGATGTGATCCATCATAACCAATGCATCATTCACCACTACACCAAATAACGCCAAGATGCCGTATTGGCTAAGTACACTTAAAGGTACACCCAGCAGCCAATGTCCAAATACAGCACCGATTACTGAAAACGGGATCACAGCCATGATCAACAAAGGTTGAGTGTAAGACTTTAGCGGTATAGCTATCAAAGCAAAAATGACTAATGCGACAAATACCATGCCTTTTTTAAAAGCGGCATCGGCATCAGCGGCTTCTTGGCTTCTACCATCCAAAGATGTCGTTAACTCACGGTATTTTTGAGTAAGAGCAGGAATAAATTGACCATTAACCTCAGCAACAATTTTTCCGGGTTCAGCAATGGTTTTATCAACATTAGCCGTAACCGTAATGGCTCTGTGTCCATCTGTGCGGTTAATGGCTGACAAGGATTCACCAAACTCAATATTTGCCACTGAGCCAAACGGCACCATTTGTCCATCCTGAGTCCGGATCATCATCTGTTCAAGATGACCTAACGTTCGACGTTGCTCAGCAGGGTAACGCACCATAACTTTAACTTCTTCACGGTTACGTAAAATCCTTTGCGCCTCATAGCCGTAAAAACCATAACGCACCTGACGTGCTAAATCAGCTAAGGTTAACCCTAGCGCTTGAGCTTCAGGACGAATTTGTAATCGTACTTCTTTACTGCCTGACGAAAAGTTATCGCTGATCCCATATACCCCCTCATAACTCGCCAATTTTTGCTTTAACTCTTTGGCTGCATCAGTGAGTTCATCAAGGTTCGTTGCCATCAATCTAAAGGCAACATCGGATGAGGCTCCAGCTTGAGTGCTACCATCTACCGTGAGCTTTTTGACATCACTGAATGATGGGAGCTCTTCACGCCATGCTCGAGCAATAGCCGCGCCATCAATTTCTCGATCTTCACCCTTAGTCAATTCAGCAAAAATAAAACCTTTAGTACGATTAAGCACATCCAGTTGACTATTTTCTAAAATCGAATAACCGAGTTGCTGCTGCATTTTTGCATCAACACGATAGAGGGCTTGTTCAATTTCCAGCGTCGTTTCTAGCGTTTTTTGCTCCGAAACGCCTTTGTTCATCTCAAGGTTAACTTGTATAAAGTCCGATGGCACATTTGGGAAGAACACTTGCCTTACCGAGCCACCATCGACCATACCTTTCGATAATATGAGCAAACCTACAAAAACAGCCACCACAGCATAACGCCATGACACACAAGCTTTGATAAAAGGCTGGTAAAAGTTTTGGATAAAACTGTGCATGCCTTGATTGAACTTGGCTTTAAGCCCTAAAATCCCAGATTGTGGCTTGGTTTTAGGTTTTATTTTTAAGTGACGTAAATGCGCAGGTAAAATCCATTTAGATTCAACGAGAGAAAATATCAAACATAAAATCACTACCCAAGCGATGGATTTGAAGATCTCTCCAACAAAACCTTGAGCGGCATATAAGGATGGAATAAAGGCTACTATGGTGGTCAGCACCCCAAACGTCGCGGGCATAGCCACTCGCTTGGCTCCAGCAATGACGTTTTCAATACCAGAACCTTTCTCTTCGACTTCGGTATAGACACTTTCTCCGATAACAATAGCATCATCCACCACTATCCCAAGCACCAGTAAGAAACTGAACAAGGTGATCATATTGATAGACAATGAAAACGGCTCAAAAGGCATGATAAATAATGCGCCTAGGAATGAAATCGGGATCCCTAGCATCACCCAAAATGCCAGCTTTAAATCAAGGAAAAATGCCAATAACAAAAATACAAGCAGTGCACCTAACCACATATTCGATAGCATCATATTTAAACGACCATCGAGATAATGGGTTAAATCGCCCCAATAATTTACTGTAATTGACTGCGGCAATTGTGGCTGCTTGGTAGCAACATAATTACGAACTTGCTCACCAATCTTAATCGCATCTTCATCATCGATGCTTGAAACTTCAATAATTGCCGCTGGTTTGGCATTAAAGCGGGTGTAAAATAAGCCCTCTTGCAAACCGTCTTTTATATTAGCCAGTTGCGATAATAAAATTCGACTCCCATCTTGTGTGGTAGCCACAAGAATATTGCCGAACTCTTCAGCATTATAAGCTTGGCTTTGAGTACGCAATAATATATCACCATCACTGGCACGAATCGCACCACCGGGTAAGTCAAAAGACGAGTTTTGTACTGCTTGAGCGACATCATTGAAGCTCAAGCCATATTCTCTTAATTTATTTTCTGAAACTTCGATGGCGATTTCATTATCAGGTTGATCCCTCAATTTTACTTGGGTCACTCCTGACAAATTAGCGATATCTTCTCGCACTTCTTTGGCGATTTTTTTCAGTTCAAATTTCGATACGTCACCCGATACCGCCACCCAGATCACACTGTTAGGTACAGTAGGGTGAGTGATTATTGGCTTTTCTATGTTAGCCGGAAACGTCGAAATGGTATCAACCTGTAACTTCACCTTATCCAGAACATCTTGCGGATCATAACCAGACGCAATTTCTATGCTGACATTGCCAATACCATTCCCTGAATTGGAAGTGAGCTTTTTCACACCTCTGATATTTTTAACAGCTTCCTCAATTTTAATTACAATGCCTTCTTCAATCTCTTGCGGTGCAGCCCCTGGGTAAGCCACTATAACTTGAAGTGTGTTATTTTCCTCGGTGGGAAACATTTCCTTTTTGATGGAAAAAGCACTGAATATGCCGCCAATCAACAACACCCACATCAGCAAGTTGGCCGCCACCGAATTATGGGTAAACCACGCAATCAATCCTTTGGGTTTCTCCATCATTATTTACCTAGTGCCAGTTGAGTCGATATTGACTGTGTTACCTCAACCCCTTGGCCATTAGCCAAGCGTTCAAAACGTGTGAGAGATACACGCTCTTCATGATTGATACCACCATTGATATAAACCCAAGACTCATCTTTATAGATGACATGTAAATCACGAATATCCACTTTATCGTCGGTATCAATTAACGCGACAAATTCATCACGAACTAAGTGTCTAGGTAAACGGATCAGGTTTGAATATGCTCGACCTTGAATATCAGCATTGACGAAACTACCAAACTGTAATGGCATACCTTGCTCTGAATCTTGATAAGGTTTTTGGACTTCCGCAACCAGATAAACCATGCGATTCTTGGTATCTACTACACCTTCACTTCGAATAATTTTTGCAGGCCAGTGATAATGTTTACCACCAAGTTCAAGTGTCAGTTTTACCTTAGCAGTCGGATTGGTCATTGAGGTTAGGTGGATCAAATCATCACTTGCAACAGGTAGTCGCACTTCTGCACGACTGATATCTAGCACTTCGCCTACAACGTTACCTTTAGTAACAAACTGACCTAAATTAATTTCACGGCTTTTCACAATGGCATCATAAGGGGCTCGTATTACTGTGCGTTCAAGATTACGCTGAGCTCTTGATAACGTCGCTTTTGCCGATTTAACGTTGGCTTTTTCTTGTTCAAGTTGCGGAATACGCAAGCCTAGACTCGGTGCCTGACTGTGACCTTTAAATTCAACCTTTGCCACTTCTCCACGCGCTTTTTCAGCATCCAATTCTGCATTAGCTTTAGCAAGGTTGGCTTGTGCTTGTAATAGATCGGCTCGGTAATCAGCATCGTCAATTTTGGCTAATACTTGCCCTTGCTTGACCATACCACCACGCACAAATACATCTGCAAGCTCTACGAGTCGCCCACTCACTTCGGCCGCAAGTCGAGTTTGATTTTTGGGTTGTACGATTCCATACGAATCCAGCACAATCGCTTGAGACTGTGCTTCAACTGTCATGACCTCAACAATAGGTAAAACAGGAAGTGGTGGAGCTTGTTCTGAAACTGCTGGCTTTTGAGTTAATAAAAAATATAAGCCAATAAAACCTAAAATTATCATTGGTGGAGCCACACGTCTCACCAATACTGCACTGTCATTCATAGCGCCATGTTTTCCTTCTCAGGGCAAAATCTGGCACACATTAACAAATAATTTGTTAATTATAAACAACTAATGTAAATGAATTGTTAGTCAAAATTTTGACATTACTTATATAAATTCAATAAGTTACATATATCAACCGCTTTAAGCAAGTGCTCACTAACGCTAAATGACTTATAAAACAAAGGCCGCTTCCTGCGGCCTTTGTTTTATATAGAAAATTACTTCTTCTTTTTCTTCGCCTTAGCCTTGGCTTTCATCTTCACTTTATCTTTTTTCTTAGATGGCGCTTTGGCTTCTTTGTTTTTAGGACGCAAGCCTTCAATCACACGGCGTTTCAGCTTTTGCTCAGTAAAACGTTCAATCTTGCCAAGAATACGAACATCATGAGCTTCAACGAGTGAAATTGCCGTTCCTTTTGCACCAGCACGTCCGGTACGACCAATGCGATGAACATAAAGATCGGACGTGCGTGGCATATCATAGTTGATCACATGAGTGATACCTTCAACGTCAATACCACGAGCGGCTACATCAGTACAAAGCAATACATTCACTTCGCCTTTGGTGAATCTCCCCAGCGCTTGGAAACGTTGTTTTTGCTCCATGTCGCCACGTAAAAATGCGCTACGGATGCCTGCTTGTTGCAATAAGCCCTCAAGACTTGCTACCACTTCACGGGTTTTCACAAACACGATAGTGCGTTTTACATCTTCACTATTTAGTAATGCGCAAAGTAAATTGAATTTATGATTACTGTCATCCGCTAAGTGAACCCATTGATGAATTTTGGCTTTTTCTGAACGTGGTGCATCGTCAACATTGACCGTCAAAGGATCAGTGAGGAGTTCATTAGCAAATTTACGCACGCCACCAGTCTCTAACGTAGCTGAAAACAACATATTTTGTTTACGCCCTTGAGCCTCAGTCGCAATGCTCTTTACAACGGTAGCAAAGCCCATGTCTAACATACGGTCAGCTTCATCGATGATAAGCACTTCGACCATCACGGCTGAAAATTGCCCTTTATCGAGATATTCAAGCAAACGTCCCGGTGTCGCCACTAAAATGTCTACGTTTTCTTTTAGTGCAGCCTCTTGTGGTGCATACGGCACCCCACCGGTAATAATGTTGATGTTTAAATCTAATTCATTAGCAAGGTGTGAAGCATAACGATGGACTTGGCTGGCAAGTTCTCGAGTAGGGGTAAGAATAAGTACTCGTGCCGAACCTGAATAACGACGAGGAAAATCGATAAGATGCTGTAATGCAGGCAATAAAAATGCCGCTGTTTTCCCCGTTCCTGTAGGTGCCATCGCCAAGATATCGCGCTGCTCCATTGCCATTGGAATGGTCTGCTGCTGCACGCTGGTTGCCGCTTTATGCCCCATATTTTTTAAGGAGTTAAGTAAACTGGGATCTAAATCGAATTCTTCAAATAACATAGTGACACTCTAGGCAGGCGGGAATAGGACGCGAATTATACCCGTGATACTAATGGATGCAAATATTCGGTAAAATACATCACCGCCATTTACATTGAAACAGAGCTTTTATGTCCAAAAGTCAACTCATCGCACTTGCTAATGAATACATGCATCAGCATTCAGCAAAAAATGCTGAAGCTATTGCAAGCCTTTTCGTTCAACATGGTTCAATCCAATGTTGGGGAACCAGCTCAGATGAAGAAGTGCATTCATTAGCTGAACTAAAAACTATGGTCCAACTGGATTATGACGCTACACAAACCTTATCAATATCATGTGACGATTTAGAAGTATTCCATACTGAAGCTTCTGGTATTGCATTTGGTAATTGGAAAGCAGAGTACCAACTGATAGGGGAAAATATGACTCACGAGTTGATGCTTAGAACGACACTTTACGCCGAAAAGATCAATGATAAATGGCAAATCAAACATGCTCATTGGTCGGTAGCGGCGGATAATCAAACACTAGCAGCGGATCTGCCGATTGAAATAGATATTCAGTAACTTGAGCTTACCTGATATCAACATCAGGCGAACTCACTACTACTTGTAAAGATAAGAAATTATTGATCAGGATGCGCTTCTAAGATCCTTCTAAACTTATCAAAATGCTGCTCAAATACCGTCACTAGTTCAGGATCAAAATGAGTTCCGCGACAATTGATAATTTCCTGTTTTGCATCCTCTACAGTCCATGCAGGTTTATAGCAACGCTTACTGCACAAGGCATCAAAGACATCTGCTAATGCCGTAATGCGTCCTTCTATCGAAATATCGCTACCCACTTTGGCATTGGGATAACCCGTGCCATCCCAACGCTCATGATGATCTCTGGCCAGATTTGCCGCCATTTGAAACGTGGAGTTATGGTTCCCACTTAAGATATCCCAGCCTTTTTCAGCATGTTGTTGCATGGTTTGCCATTCTTCTCGAGTCAATTTTCCTGGCTTATTAAGCACACTATCAGGGATGCCAACCTTTCCGACGTCATGTAATTGCGCCGCCAGACGAATGGTTTCACAAAACGCTGTTGATTGACCACTGAGCTCAGCGAGAGTTTTAGCATACAAACCCACGCGAATAACGTGTTCTCCGGTTTCTTTTGAGCGTGATTCCATTGCTCCGCCCATCAATGAGATGCTCATTTCTTGGGCTTCTTTTAGCGAGTTATTTAACAGTAGATTCTCGTAACTGAGCATGACGTTTTTCAGGTAGAGATCGATCATTTCTATGCCCTGAAAATCAATCTCTTCTGAAGCAGAAAACGCAAATACGGTATCGTGTTCATTATCCGATTTGTGGTAATAAACGTAGTAATTATCTTCTCTAAAGCTTTCTTTAATCTCGAGGGCCTTTGAAAACAGCGCCTTGTATTTAAAGTTCAACTCTTCAACATTACTGCGGGTGATCACCTCAACCTGTGAGCCTTTACCCGAGAACATTTTTAAATGGCTGTCCATTTTGGAAATGCCAAAACTATCTGCAACGTCAATATACATTTTGGTATTAGTGATATTGAGAACTAATTTCAACTGCTCCAATACGGCCTCAGCAAAGGTGCGAAGATTGCTAAACTCGCAAACATTGGTGATCGAAGCGATCACTTGTTTAAGCACTTTGCGATGTTGCTGTAATAAGCAAATGTCACGATAAGCACGTAAAGAGATGAAAAAGGTGGTTTCCAAATCACTGCGACGAAGCTCAGTTTTCGCTTTGTAGCCATCAATATCATAGTCACGGATCACACTTTGCTCGGGGGCAATTCCCGGTTGCCCTGTACGCAAGATAATTCGAGAGTAACTATTGTTCAGCTGTTTGCGAATAAATTTGGCAAGATCCAGCCCCGCACTATCGCTTTCCATAACCACATCTAACAAAATTAAACTGAATTGTTGCCCTTGCTCCAAGATCACTTGTGCTTGCTCTCCCGAGTAGGCGCTGTGGAATTTAACCACCTTATTTTCAAATTCAAACCCACTCATAATGAGCTTTGTTGAAGCATGAACATCTTTATCATCATCAACAATGAGAACATTCCAAACAGCTTGTTCTTGTGCAGGTTCATTATTCGAAGTGTCTTCTCTATCGTCTTCTAACCAGTCCATTTTGAACTCCTAAACATTGTCTATTGCTAGCGGTAGCAAGATGGTGAATTGAGTACCTTGATTTAAGCTTGATTTACAGCGGATCTGCCCATTCATCTTATGGGTCACTAGGTTGTAAACGATGCTCATACCCAATCCACTGCCACCTTGTCCTCGCTTGGTCGTAAAGAAAGGTTCAAATATTTTGGCTTGCTGTTGTTCATTCATACCCACACCATCGTCAGCAAACATCAATACCAATTGCTGATTTTGTACCGAGACATTGATGGTGATTCGACCATGCTTGTTATCATCATCGTAAGCATGCATTAAGGCGTTCATTAATAAATTACTGATCACCTGTGAAAAAGCACCGGGATAGCTTTTGATGACAAGTCCCTGTTGAGAAACCTGAGTATCTATGGTGATAGAGGTGAGCTTAAATTTATGATGCAGGCTTCTAATGGTGTCAGTCAGATAAATATCGACGGTAAATTCTCGGAGTGCTTCACTGCTTTGATCGACAGCGATTTTCTTAAAGCTGGCGATAAGCTGTGCAGCACGCTCATTGTTGCTGAGTAATAATCGGCAATTCTCGGTTGATGAAGCTAAAAAGCTTTCTAATTGAGTACGCTTTAGGGTGCCATTTTCAACACTTTCATTAAGGACACCCACTTCTTGTTCTAAATGTGATGCCAAAGCCATACTGGTGCCTAGTGGCGTATTCACTTCATGGGCAACACCTGCCACTAAGTTACCCAAAGACGCCATTTTTTCTGACTCAACCAGCTGATCTTGGGTTAACTTGATTTGCTCAATATTACGGTTCAATTCATCATTTTTGTTATTGAGCTCAATGGTTTGCTTATCAACCTCTGTATGTAACATCTCAAGTAATTTTGATGATGATTTGAGACGAAAATACAAAATCAGGAAAATACAAACAACGAGACCTGCAAAGCCAAAGATTGCCAACGCTACGGTACGATTATGATAGGCACTAAGGCCACTGATCACAGCAGCGGTTCGCTCATCTTGAAGCTGATAAAACTCATTGATGTACGCCATGATTTTTACCTTAGTGTGAAAATACGCTTCGCTATAGAGGATCTTAACAGCCGTTAAATCATCAGAACTTGAATTTTTCGTTAACTCAAACGCCTGTAACTCTAGTTCTGCTAGGTTATCAGATTCAACTTTGGCTTTATCGAGCTGTAATAGCTCAGCTGATTCAATACCACTTTCTATCATCAACTGATGTAATGAGGTACTACTGCCAAGCTCAAAAGGCGGTATGCTGTTTTCTGGCATTAAAAAGTCCCAATACACGCGCTCATAGTTATTAGGTCTTGGAGACTGTCCATTTCGAATCGACATGATTTGCTCAAAGAATTCCAAGAACTTTGGGTTCTTAGTAACCGCATAGGCTCTTGCCATTAAGGTTAATTGATCTGAGCTCAACCTAAGTTGTTCGGTGAGTAGATAGGACTGATACCGATTTTCGTTGGCATCAAGCAAACTCTTGAATGAGCGATACGACAATACGGTAAATATCAGTGACACGATAAGAAAAACAACCGATAAAATGCTTAAGATTTTGGGAATAAAATCCAGTTTTTTGATACTTTTTTGATTTATTGACATTAAATAACCGAACAAATACAAGTAAATCTGTGAATAACAGACACCATCACTCTCTGAAGGTACGCCAAGGGAGTGATAAATATTTAGAAGAATTTAGAAGTATTAACTAAAGCGTAGCGTTCACTAATACAGCAGAAAGTGAACAACATACGCTCAATGTGAGAGAAGTAAATTATCGGGATGACTAAATGTGATCTAGAGCAAAAACACTAGCTATATTTGTGATATTTATCATACTAATGCAACTATAGAGCGGTAACATCAGAAATATACTGGTGATACCAAAACTGATGTATTACCGCTGATGGTCTAAGTTGATTGCTTACGGCCGACCTTTATATTGACTAACTGCCCGTCTTGCAATGTTTCAGCACCACGAATAACAACTCGGTCTTTATCATGGATATCACCTTTCACCGCTATCCAATCTCCATCGCCATCACCTAACTCAACTTTAACTTTTACGGCTTTATTCTGTTTATCGACCTTAAACACAAAAGCACCTCTGGAACGTAAAACTACCGCGTCTCTTGGTACTAATGTCATCAATTGCTTTGGAGCAATGGGTAAGGCTAATGAAATCAACTCTCCAACACTAAAATTATCTTCAATTCCCAATGGAAGGTTTAAACGTATTTCAAAGGTTTGTGAACGAATATCAGATACTGGAATCAAGCTTCTGATCGGAGCAGCAAACTCTCCTTCACTATGATAAACCTTAAGGACATCTCCTATCCCAACTCGTGTACTGTGCTTTAATGGCGCGTGAAGACGTATCTCTAAATGTTCAGGATCGGTGATTGCCACTATCGCTTTAGAACGTCCAATATCTTCGCCCTTTTGATGATAACGCTGAGTAATGATCCCAGAAAAAGGCGCTTTGACATCAGCACGGTTGAGCTCATCATTAATTTCTTTCAAACGCACTTCGGCCAGAGTTAGGTTCGCCTTAGCCAGATCTCGTTGCGATTGAGCTTCATCAATTTGAGCTTCAGACACATGCTTGCTTTTTCTCAAGGCTTTAAGTCGATTAAACTCTCGGATCAACCTTTGGTAAGACACCTTACTGTGTTGAATTTGCGCTTGTTGTTTCTCCTTTGCGAGTAATAAACGTGTCTTTTCAATGCGAGCGACTACCTCACCTTCTTTAACGTGAGTTCCTGCTTCTTGTACCCATTCTAAGCGTCCATCGACACCTGAAGTAAGTTCAGCACTTTGACGTGAATGTACTGAGCCAATCACATTCACTTTTGGTGATAATGGTCGGTTTTGAACTTCAACAACACTGACCAGACGTGACTCTTCGCTTGCGTATGAAGTCGAAACCGTTAAAGAAAAAAACAATGCAATGATTAAAGAGGTTAACACTTTCATACTTCATTCCTTGTTAAACCAACTGAAGAAACACGGTTGAATTCCAATCCATGAGTTAATCGCAATAAACTCGGCATTAAAATCAAGGTAAATAAGGCGCTAAAGGTCATGCCTCCTACGATCACCGCAGCTAATCCGCGATAAATTTCACTCCCCACACCGGGAACGAGCATTAGAGGTAACATGCCAAAAATCGAGGTTAAGGTACTCATATACACGGGTCTGGCTCGGGTACGAACCGCTTGTGAAATGGCGGCATCAATATCAAGTCCATTGCGAGTAGCTTGGCGAGTTTGATCTACCAACAAAATGGCATTATTCACCACTAAGCCCAGGAGGATAATAAAGCCTATCATGGTGAGTAAGTCGAGGCTTTGAAAACTCAATAGGTTTAATAAACGCAAACTGACCACGCCACCACATACCGCCAAAGGCATTGACAGTAACACCAGCAAACTGTCTTTTACCGATTTAAACATGGCTGCCATCAACAAAAATAAAATCATCACAGCAAGGGCAAAGTTAGTACTCATTTGTTCTATGGCTTGCTTTAATTTATCGGAACTTCCTCGAAATTGAACCGAGCTGTTTTCAGGTAAATCGGCTTTTATTTTGGGCAATGCTTTCGATGTAATTTGCTCTAACGCTTCATCAAGAGACATATCTGCTGGAGGGAAAATGAGTAGACTCACACTCCGATTACCGTTAACCCGTTGCAGCTGAGTCGGACCCACCGTTCTTTGAATATCCGTCAATTCACCGAGGGTTTGGATCCCTGCTTCATGTGTATAAATAGGGGTCGCCGCTAATTGTTCAGGCACTTGCCATTTAGGACCTTTGAGCAACACATCCATACGCTCATTGCCATCAAAGTATTCACCCACAAATAACCCTGATGTATAAGCGCGAACCGCATTGGCTAATTGACTCCTATCAATCCCCGCTTGCGCTAGTCGACGCTCATTTGGTACCAACTGTAACTCCGGTTGAGCTAACGAGAGTCCGGGAATCGGTCGAACTACCGCGCCCGGTAGCGCATCAGAAATATACTTCATGCCATTTCGAGCCGTCTCCATCAATGCTTCAGTATCGGCCCCCAATAAATCGACATTAATGGCTCGTCCGCCATTTATGCCAAATTGCAGCAATGTCCCTCGATTGGTAAAAGCTTGCGTATCGGGTAAGTCTTTCAACAGCTCGGTTTTCAGTAACTGCATCATTTCGTCAACGCGACTTGGATCTTCAAGATAAATGAATAGGGCGTTAAACGAGTTGAACACTGAAAAGTTATAACCCTTAATGTAGGGTTGTTGATTTTTCTCATAATAAGGCTTCAATCGCTCTGTCATGATTGAGCCAAACTCCTTTTCTAATACTTTGATATTGGCACCCGGAGGTAATGAGAAAAAGGTAGCAATGGCATCAGATTTGGCTTGCGGTAAAAAGTCCGGTCGCGGCATTAATACTGCCGTCAGGATACTTGCTCCTAGTATCAGAGCGGTACACCATAAGAACGCTAACTTTCGATTGCCTGTTATACGTTGAATAAACGCCGTTAATTTATCCCAAACGTTCGCCTGTGCTTGTGCCTGCTCTGTAGGTGCCAGCTTCAGCCAAAGTAAGCTAAAAACAGGCAATAAAGTGATAGAGCTAATAAAAGACGAAACCACCGCAACCGAAAGGGTTAAGGCTAAATCGGAAAACAGCTGCCCTTCGACGCCTGTCATAAATAAAATCGGTAAAAAGATGGCTACAGTGGTTGCTGTTGAAGCTAATAGTGCACCTTTGACTTGCCCTGTCCCTTCCAATACCGCTTGTTTGAGGGAGCGACCTTGTTGAAGTAAGCGCACAATGTTTTCTTGCACAATAATCGCGGCATCAAGTACCAAGCCGACCGCAAAGGCTAATCCCGCTAACGAAATTACGTTTAAGGTTCGCCCTAAACTCTCCAATGCAATAAAAGCAATCAACAAGGCAACTGGGATGGTGGATGCAATCATCAAAGTGGCAGGAAAGCTTCTTAAAAATCCGAACAAAATGACTAAGGCTAAGACGACCCCAATCACTATGTTACTCTGCACCAAAGCAATAGCACGTTTGATATGGATGGAGGCATCAAAAGATAAATCCATCACCAAACCAGCATCTTTCAACGCCCCAGAATTCAATTTGTTAATGGCTTTATTAACGCCTTCAAGCACATTTACAGTATTGGCATCAAACGTGCCCTCAAGTGTAATGTAATAGGCTGAATAGCCATTTCGCTTAGTAAAGCCTTGTTGTTCCGCGTTGGATATTTCAATATCTGCGACTTCATTTAAATAAATCGGGCGACCGTTGTTATAGCTTAAAATCAACTCTCCTAAGTTCTCAGGATGATATTGACCGATAAACCTAACAGTGTATTGCCTGCGCCCAACATTTGCCGTCCCACCAGATACATCAGAAGCACGTAGTAAAACACTTCGAAATTGATCCAGCGTTATCCCTAACGCCGCTGCTCGGTATGGGTCAAAATTGATGTGTAACTCTTTTGGCAAGCGTCCTGCTAAATTTACATTGGCAATACCATTGATTTGCCTGAGTCTAGGCTCAACCACATCATCAATGAGTTTTTGATAATGGGTAAAATCTTGATTGGGGTTATCAGGGGCTGTTCGGATCAGCAACGACGCCATCCCCGGTAAACCACCACCTCCGCCACCGACATTAATGAACGGTTCCATGGCATCCAATGGTCTGGGGGGCGTTTGATTTAAGGCATTAATCACATTGATCATGGCCTCTTGCATATTGGTACCCACTTCAAAAGTGAGGGTCACCATACCAAAACCTTGAGAGATATGTGAGTTAACTTCAATAACACCAGTAACACGTTTGAGCACATTTTCTTGAGGCTCAATAATGTTCGATTCCATCTCTTGCGGCGCAGCCGATCGCCAATTATTCATCACCGAAATTTGCGGTTGCTGAATATTAGGTAATAACTGAATGGGAAGTTTAGAGATGGCAATAAAACCAAATACGGCTATGAGTAATACTGCGACAACTGTTCCCGCAATATTCTCAGTACTGACTTTGGTAAGACTCATCGCGATTCCTTGCGAAGGGTTACAACAATTAGCCCAGAATCCTACCAGCTACAGTTAATAAGTGAAGAGTGAAACAAACATTTTTGTTACAAGTTGTAACAAAAATGAAATCTAAATATACGAATCAATCTCCACCACCTCCGCAGCCACCACTGTCACCACCATCTCCCCAACTTGAGCCACCACCGTCTGCACCACTGGAGCTTGATTTTTTTGAGCTAGAAGACCAATTAAATGAACCTGAGATAACTAACAAGATGTAAGCAATGGAAAAAACGATAAAGAGTTTGCGAAAATTAAGAGTAGCATCGCCAGCAATATAAACATCGTAGCCCAGTACGCCAAGGGCAATTAAAAAACTGAGTAGTAATTTAGTTTTCATAATAACCTTCCTTGTTTTAATCACCACCACAAGCTACTGATATTTTCAGATAAATGCAATTTATAGATTCAGATAGAACGCCTTTGTAAGGGCTATCATTTCCTCGGTGTAAGTATTATCACGCTCTCTTAATATCAAGCATTCTTCTAATACCGAACTAGCTGCAAAGTTGAGCTCAAGTAATAACCGCCTTGAAGTCTTTCCTCTTACAGGAATGACTTGTACGCGTTTACTGACCTTTAATTGGCTTAGTGATAGTGCCTTTAAAAAACTGTCTTCAGCTTCACAGGGCAAGATCAAGCTTGCACTGCCGTTTTTGCTTAGCAATTGTTGAATACTTTCAATCAAATGTTCAAACGTGAGGGTATTGGTATGACGAGCATTCGCTCTTGAAGCATCAGCCGTTTGAGGTCCAGTTAAAAAATAAGGAGGGTTGCAAATGATATGCTCAAATTTTTTCTCTGAACATGCCACATAATCTCTAATACAATTGTGTTCAACAGTGATCCGTTCAGGCCAAGGGCTTGCGTCAATATTCTTTTTTGCCACATCGCAGCTTGCTTGATCATACTCCACCGCCACAATTGAAGCATTTGAGCGTTGTGCCGCCATTAACGCTAACACACCACTGCCTGTGCCGATATCTAGAATAGTGCTCGAACTTGAAAGGTTTGCCCATGCGCCTAGGATAACAGCATCAGTGCTAACAGGCATTCCACAACCTGTGTCATCAATATGAAATTGTTTAAAACTAAATGGCATAACTAAATAGATGAAAAAAGATATCTGTGTGATCTTGGTAGCTATTGTGCCCCAAAGCAGATGTTACAGCTAACATTCTTTTGTCGACTTTTCTATAAACAGTAGCCAACTGGCTCAATTTCGAATAAGTTATCAGTAAAAACAATTATTAAATCAAAAAATCTTGTAAATAACAGAGGTCTGCTGTGCAAAATAATCAAATGAGTGTCGCTGACACATTTGGGCTTGGCTTTATGACATTCGCCTTTTTTTTAGGAGCGGGTAACCTAATTTTCCCTCCATTCGCGGGTATGTTAGCTGGCGAAAACATGAGCTGGGCCATGATTGGCTTTCTTATTACTGCCGTTGGTTTACCACTCTCAGGCTTGATTGCCGTTGCTCGTTCCAAAGGTAATGTCATGGGCATGCTGCCACCATTTGCAGCTACAGCCTTAGCCGTCGCCATTTACATCATCATCGGCCCTGCTTTTGCGGCGCCTCGTACAGGCCTTGTAGCTTATGAAATTGGTGTTCGACCATTTTTAGAGCATACTTCAGCGGTTTATCACATTGCAGGCTTAGATCTGAATGCATCTCAAATGTGGTCGACGCTCAGTTTCTTTATCATTGCCATGGTATTGGCATTATTCCCTGGAAAATTATTAGATAACGTAGGTAAAGTGCTTACTCCTTTGCTTTTGACATTATTGGTTGTATTGGCCGTTTCAGTCATCATGTTCACAGGCTCTGCACCAGCCGCACCACAGGGTGATTATGCAACTCAGCCTTTGGCTAAAGGTATTCTTGAAGGCTACAACACCATGGATACCTTAGCGTCATTGATGTTTGGTATGCTGATCATTGATGTACTGAAAAAGAAAGGCGTCAGCGATCCTAAAGCACAAACCCGCTATTTAGTCAGAGCAGCGCTCATTGCAGCATCTGGTTTGGCTTTTGTATATGTATCTTTATTCTTTTTGGGCACCAGTGCTGGAGATTTAGCTAAAGGTACGACAAATGGCGGTCAGATCTTAACAAACTTTGTTGATTTCCAGTTTGGCAGTTTAGGCACAATTTTATTATCAACAGTGGTATCTCTGGCCTGTTTGACCACCGCAGTTGGCTTAATTGTGGCCTGTTCTGAATTTTTCGAAGAGCTGATCCCAGCATTTAGCTACCGTCCTTTAGTGGTTTTCTTCAGTGCGATTTGTGCACTAGTGGCAAACGTGGGACTGAGCCAGTTAATTTCCATCAGCATTCCAGTTCTTGTCACTATTTATCCTGTTGCTATTGCGTTGGTAGCCATCACCTTTGTTACCACTAAACTAGCTCGCCCTGAGTTTTCCCATCGCCTAGTGTTAAGCGTAGCATTGGTGTTTGGTATCGTGGATGGGCTTAAAGCAGCTGGTATAGATATGAGCGCATTAAAATTCCTACCTTTATTTGATGATGGTATGGCATGGGTTATCCCAACTTTCTTCACCATCATTGCATGTGTAGCAATCCCAAGACATAAAACACAGCAAGCCTAAGCTTGCTAGTGGGCTTACCTGTTCGTACAATTGAATAACATTGTTTTCATATTTTTGTATTTATGGTAAGCCCTACTTCCTATCAAGCCGACCCCATTATCGAACAATTTTTAGATGAAACGTGGTCTATTCATGGCTTAAGCGATAATACACTTTGCGCTTACCGCACTGATTTACGTCATCTTGATAAATTTCTTCAGCAGCGTCAGTCATCATTAACCAAAACTCAGCTTAATGACTTGCAAGACTTCATTGCTTTTAAAGCTGAAACAGGAATCTCAAAAAGCAGCCAAGCCAGAATGCGCAGTTCAATGCGACGCTTTTTCTTATTCTTATTACAGAAAAAATTAATTGGTAAAGACCCGACCGCATTATTAGGCAAAACTAAGCTCGATGCTCGTATCCCAAAAAGTTTGACTGAACAGGAGGTGGAGAAACTGCTTTCCGCACCAAGCGATGATGACGTTATTGAAGCACGAGATAAAGCCATGCTGGAATTGCTTTATGCAACAGGCTTGCGTGTTACCGAATTAGTATCGTTAACTATAGAGCAAGTCAGCTTACGTCAAGGCGTTATCCGTATCGTAGGTAAAGGTGGTAAAGAACGTTTAGTTCCACTTGGAGAAATCGCATCTGAGCAGCTTGAGCATTATTTAAAGTTTGTACGACATGAGCTCAGTGCTTCGGCCAGTTCTGATGTTTTGTTCCCGTCAAAGCGGGGGCGACAGATGACCCGCCAAACATTTTGGCATCGTATTAAACATTATGCTGTTAAAGCCAATATTCAATCTGAGCTTTCGCCTCATACACTTCGCCACGCCTTTGCCACTCATTTGTTGAACCATGGCGCCGATCTGCGAGTTGTGCAGCTATTATTAGGACACAGTGATTTATCTACCACTCAAATTTATACTCATGTAGCTAAAGCAAGATTACAAGAATTGCATGCAGAACATCACCCTAGAGGCTAAAATTTGATTTAACCGTCATTTAACGGTAACTTTTAGCCCACAATTCCGGTCTAAAAAAGACGAAGCACTTAATCCAATAGGAACCCTCATGAAGTTTGCCCGTATTATGTCACTGTTTACCGCATTAATGGTGACCTCGGCATTTGCCGCAGCACAATCCCCCCAATTACCTGACGACAATGCCATTAAAGCAAAAGTTGAAGGGGCACTTGGCTTGAAAGTATTATCCATGCAAGATTCTCCTGTTCATGGTTTATACCTAACCATGACCAACCGTGGTGTACTTTATATAAGTAATGATGGTTCTAAAGTTATCCATGGCAATATGTACGATTTAGATAATCGTATGAAAAACCTTACCGAAGCGGCTCTAGCTAAACCTCGTGTTCAGCAGCTAAAGAAGTTTGAAAAAGACATGCTGGTGTATAAAGCCAAAGACGAAAAGCATGTGATCACCGTTTTCACCGATATCACCTGTGGTTATTGCCGTCGCATGCACAACCAAATGAAAGAATACAATGATTTAGGAATAACTGTTCGCTACTTGGCCTTCCCTCGTGCAGGCGAAAACTCGTCAGTTGCCAAAGAAATGAAATCAATTTGGTGCTCTAAAGATCCATTAAAAGCGATGGACGATGCTAAAGCCGGCAAAGATATAGCAAATAAAACCTGCCATGCCAATATTGCTGCTCAATATGAGCTTGGGCAAAGCTTTGGTGTAAACGGTACTCCAGCGGTTGTATTAGATGACGGTACGCTTATCCCAGGTTATCAACCACCTGAGCGCATGCTTCAAACGATTGAGCATCATTAATTTAACGCTAAAGAGACTTCTTAAAAAGCCACTGACTCAAACAGTGGCTTTTTTGTTACACTCAGTTCAATTTCATAATCCATAATAAGAGATGAACCCTGTGATAAAACCCATTGTTCGCCGCCCAACTGTCGATGATTCACACCTACCAAACTCTTTATCACCGCTTTTAAAACAGCTTTATGCTCGTCGTGGTATGTTGGCTGAACAGTGTCAAATAGGATTATCCGGCCTATTAAGACCAGAAACATTAAAAGACTTACCTAAAGCCGCGAGTATTATCAGTGACGCTATCGAAGCTGATAAATTGATCACCATTATTGGTGATTTTGATGCTGACGGCGCAACCTCTACTTCTGTGTGTATGCTGGCATTACGCTCTATGGGTGCCTATAAAGTTAACTTTCTTATTCCTAACCGTTTTGATTATGGTTATGGATTAAGCCCAGAAATTGTCGACCTCGCCCATCAGCAAGGTTCAGAGTTGCTGTTAACGGTTGATAATGGTATTTCATCCATATCAGGAATTGATCATGCGAATAAGTTAGATATTCCTGTTGTTGTAACCGATCATCACCTCGCTGGCGAAGAACTACCTCACGCAGCAGCCATTGTGAACCCTAACCAACCAGACTGTCCATTCGCAAGTAAAGCCATTGCAGGTGTCGGTGTGGCATTTTATTTAATGACGGCGATTAAAGCTGAGTTAGTCCGCCGTCAATGGTTTGAGAAACACAATATTGTTCCACCAAACTTGACCTTTTTATTGGACATTGTGGCATTAGGCACGGTAGCCGATGTGGTGCCATTAGATTCCAACAATCGAATATTGGTTGAAGCTGGCCTAAGACGGGTACGTTCAGGTCAATGTCGCCCCGGAATTACAGCTTTATTGGATATTGCCAAACGCGATCCAAGTAAAGCCGTAGCCTCCGATTTTGGATTTGCAGTTGGACCACGTTTAAATGCCGCTGGTCGTTTAGACGAAATGTCCTTGGGCGTTGAATTATTGATGTGTAATGACATGAATAAAGCACGGCAAATGGCTTATGAGCTAGACTCACTCAATCAAGAAAGACGTGAATTAGAAGCAGGTATGCAACATGAAGCGATGCAAAAACTGGCTTCATTAAACCTTAACGATGATGACTTACCTTCAGGACTCGCTATCTATCAAGAAGACTGGCATCAAGGCGTGATTGGCATTTTAGCGTCACGAATAAAAGATCGTTATCATCGCCCAGTGATTGCCTTTGCCAAAGCTGAAAACGGTGAAATTAAAGGCTCCGCTCGTTCTATTAAAGGCTTACACATGAGAGATCTGTTAGCCGATATCAATAACCTAGCTCCCGATCTTATTATCAAATTTGGTGGTCATGCCATGGCAGCCGGTTTATCTCTTAAAGCCGATGCTTTTCCTCGCTTTGCTAAACTGTTTGAACAATTATCCAGCGAGCGCCTCACTCAAGCACAACTTACTGGAGAAATTTTCACTGATGGCGAATTACCTCTGCAATTAATGGAAATGGAAACCGCGAATTTGATCCGCTATGCGGGACCGTGGGGACAAGAGTTTGAAGAGCCCTGTTTTGATGGGCAGTTTCAAATCATCCAACAACGTCTAGTTGGCGAAAAACACTTAAAGTTAGTATTAGAGTCTGTATGCGGCACCATGATGTTCGATGCGATTGCCTTTAATGTGGATCTGAAGCTTTGGCCGGATATGCAAGCTAAGACGGTTGAGTTGGTGTATACCCTAGATGTGAATGAATTTAGAGGTAATCAATCGTTGCAACTCATGGTAAAACAAATAAAAGCAGCTTGAGCGAGCACTGATGGTTAGAGGCTTTTCTGCCTCTAACTTCTGATATCAAGCAATCGCGCTTGTAACTCTTGGTTACGGCGATCCTCCATGCTAGAAGTAAGTTCTTCATCATTAGAATCTACTGTTCTTATTTGGGGAGGACGATTATCTGTCGTTGTACGGCGGTTGTTTTCTGCTTGTGCATCTTCTTCCATTACTTCATTAAACCAATCATCTAAGGATTGTCCTGGCTGTGGTCTTAGGTGCTCCATTGATGTGTGGCGTGAAATGGATGGAGAAGAAGGTGGCGTAGAATTAGGTGTAGAAGATTGACTAGAGTCATCATCACTTTCTTCTAAAGCCTGCCTTGCGGCTCGATGTCTTCTTAGACCCTGCCTTAATAGTTCATCATTGTTATTGTTCTCGGTTTCAAGTTCTAACCCTTCTCTTTCATGCAACTCGACATTTTGATTCCTTGCCCACTGTTCCATTTGGTGTTTTTCTAATGGCGTTAATGATTTTTTCTCCATCAGCCCTGGAATATAAGGTTTATCAGTATCTGCTAATAGCGTTATTCCTCCTAAGGCTATCCGAATCCCTGCCGCAACTTTATCCGCCCACTTTAAACGTGTTTCCTCATCCTTGATATCTAACTTAGTAAAGATTTTATGCAATAATGTTCCAAGTGAATCCCCATGTAATGCTGCGCCATCTTTTCCTTTATGGCGACCAACAACATCATAGGTAGTGCAAGCGGTATCACTGATAGCCACCACTAAGTTACCCGCTGCAATGAGCAGTAATGGTGAAGCTAAGCCAGCACTTAATACCGTTATGGGAACTGCTACCACTGTTAATCCTATAGTCAATGCTAACGTACCGATTCGATATCCAGTTTCTGTTTTTGATAAATCCTTACGAAACTCGTCAATGCTTCGTTTATGCTGAGTTGTAATAAACTCGCTATGTCTTCTGAGGTTTTCAAGCTCTCTATTGTCTTCATCTGCCGCGGGGTCAGGCGTAGGAGGAACGGCATCTTGATGGGTTAAATGAACAAAAGAATTCTCTAATTCATCAGGGGGTACAGCATCTTGATGGCTTACCCTAACAAAAGAATTTTCTAAACTATCATCAGTAGCATTAGTTGCTGTACTAGCGTTACTCGATGAGCGGTTAGAACGCGTTAAATTGCCATTTACACTAGACGCACGTGAACGAGAAAGTTCGGGGTGTGATAATGGGTGAGGCACAGAAGTAGGCTCGGGTAAATCAAGCTGAGAGGGATCAAATGAGCCTGATGATTCTAATCGCTCAGCGCGAGTTGGTTGAGTATTACTAGGAGTAATCTCGTTATCAAATTCATCATATAAAGGGACACCATTTGGTCCTAATTCTACAGCCATAATTATTCCTCTATGATTATCCCCCAATGTCCTATTGAATAATAATAGTAGGCGTAATTTAGCTAAGCAATTGAATTAGATTAGACTTTGATTAATTTTGATTCATAAAAAAACCGCTGAATCCAATATGGAACAGCGGTTTTTATCGTTAAAGTACTAGAGCTTTAAAACAATTACTTGTTTGCTTCTCTTTCTTTAACGTCAGCGATAACTTTTTCAGAAACGCTTGCTGGACATGGTGCGTAGTGTGAGAACTCCATAGAGAACTGACCACGACCAGAAGTCATAGTACGTAGTGAACCGATGTAACCGAACATTTCTGAAAGCGGTACGTCAGCCTTAATACGAACACCTGTTACGCCAGCCATTTGGTCTTTGATCATACCACGACGACGGTTAAGGTCACCAATTACGTCACCTACGTTGTCTTCTGGGCTGAATACGTCAACGTGCATCACAGGCTCAAGAAGCTGTGCGCCAGCTTTTGGCATAGATTGACGGAATGCACCTTTAGCAGCGATTTCGAATGCGATAGCTGAAGAGTCAACGGCGTGGAATGCACCATCAGTTAGCTCTAACTCAACGTCAAGCACAGGGAAGCCAGCGACAGTACCAGTTTGCATCATAGATGCGAAACCTTTCTCAACTGCAGGCCAGAATTCTTTCGGTACGTTACCACCCACTACTGAAGAGCTGAACGTGAAGCCAGTGTTAGGCTCACCTGGACGGACAACATAATCAATCTTACCAAATTGACCAGAACCACCAGACTGCTTCTTATGAGTATAAGAATCTTCAATGATTTTAGTGATAGTTTCACGGTATGCTACTTGTGGCTCACCAACGATTAGGTCAACGCCGTAAGTACGCTTCAAGATATCAACTTTAATATCTAAGTGAAGTTCACCCATACCTTTAAGGATGGTTTCACCTGAATCTTCGTCAGTTTCAACGCGGAAAGATGGATCTTCTGCAACCATTTTACCGATTGCGATACCCATTTTCTCACTACCACCTTTATCTTTTGGAGATACAGCGATAGAGATTACTGGCTCTGGGAATACCATAGCTTCTAGAGTACATGGGTGCTTAGGATCACATAGAGTGTGACCAGTTTGCACGTTCTTCATACCCACGATAGCGATGATGTCACCCGCTTGAGCTGAATCTAATTCGTTACGCTCGTCTGCTTGCATCTCAACCATACGGCCAACACGCTCAGTTTTACCTGTAGCAGAGTTAAGGATGGTGTCACCCTTCTTGATGCGACCTGAGTAGATACGTACGAAAGTAAGTGCACCGAAACGGTCATCCATAATTTTGAATGCAAGCGCTTTTAGTGGCTCATCAGCAGAAACGATAGCGTGTTCGCCAGTTTCGTTACCTTCTTCGTCAGTTAGAGGCTGTGGATCAACTTCTTGAGGAGCTGGTAGGTAATCAACAACAGCATCTAGAAGTAACTGCATACCTTTGTTCTTGAACGCAGAACCACAGTATGTAGGGAAGAAGTCTAACTTTCTTGTACCTTGACGGATACAACGCTTGATGTCTTCCATAGAAGGTTCTTCACCTTCCATGTAAGCTTCCATTAGATCGTCATCTTGCTCAACAGCTGTTTCGATCAGTTGCTCACGGTATTCTTCAACCATGTCAACCATATCGGCTGGAACGTCTTCGATGGTGTAGTTTTCAGCTTGTCCTGTTTCATCCCATACCCATGCTTTACGAGTAAGAAGATCAACAACACCTTTAAATTCGTCTTCGATACCAATTGGTAAAACCATTACCAATGGGTTAGCGGCTAGAACGTCTTTAGTTTGCTTAACAACGCGTAAGAAGTCAGCACCCATACGGTCTAACTTGTTTACGAAGATGATACGAGCAACTTCTGATTCGTTCGCATAGCGCCAGTTAGTTTCTGATTGTGGCTCAACACCACCAGAACCACAGAATACACCAACACCACCATCAAGAACTTTAAGAGAACGATATACTTCAACGGTGAAGTCAACGTGTCCTGGAGTATCAATAACGTTTAGACGGTGTTTGTTCCACTCACAAGTAACAGCTGCTGACTGAATGGTAATACCACGCTCAGCTTCTTGCTCCATGAAGTCAGTTGTTGATTCACCATCGTGAACCTCACCAATCTTATGAATTTTACCGGTAAGCTTTAGAATACGCTCAGTGGTAGTAGTTTTACCCGCATCAACGTGAGCAAAAATACCAATGTTTCTGTATTTTGATAAGTCAGCCATGATTCAACTTTTATCTAGTTAGGTTAAAAAGTAGACGGAGTATGCGAATAACCGACACACCACACATCAGAATAAAGGGATCGTTTCGAAATAATTTGCCAATTTGTTACTGCTGAAAATTGACAAAATCAAGGCACGAATCATGAAGCTTAGTAAACTAAGCGATTGATGAGTAACGCCGAGTGTGTCAATTTTAAGCGTAACCCTTTGGGCTGCGTTCATTTTCAGCTGATGCTGCGTTGTCGAGCGCTCATGTAGAATAACTACACGTCACACTCTCCGCCTTGCAACACCAGAAAATGCACTGCAGCAAATGGGTAAATTATTTCGACACGATCCCTAGGGCGCATATTGTAAAGTGGAACGAGCACAGGCGCAATTAGCTAGTGCAAATTTTAGCGTTTCAAATAATCATTACATCAGACAACAAAAAATACCTCATATTAAACAATGCGTTACAGGTAACTATTTTTTCTGTTTTTTTTAGTTAAAAAACAGAAATACAGAGATAACGCTGTTTTTAGATAAAAGTCGTATTCGTCACGTTGGTTAATCTTTATTTATCAACTCTGGTGATAATGAGGTCGAGGGAGTAAAAAGAACAGGATTGATTTTATTTAGGAGTTCAACATGGGAACACGTTCTAAAGTTTTATACGCTCCACTGCTACTTTCCCTAACTTCATTAGTTACTTTTAATGCCTTGGCTTTTCCTGTCTCACAAATGAAATCTGGAAACTATCAAGCGTTTTTCCAGCATGGGCTACCTGGTGATATGAAAATATGTAATCAAACATTGAGTATCGGTAACACCAATAACTCTCCAATCAATATTAATATTGAGTACACACCACCAAAGGACATGCCTCCATGTTCATTAAGCCATACAGACTTAATTTGTAATGCCAACGGCTTATGTGCTGGTGAAGAAAATGATGAACAAATTGTTGTCAAATTCATCCACAATAATACATACCAATGGGAAGATATAACCAGAGGGTTTGGTGGTGAGCTGTTACTGAGCAAACCTCAAAAACCAAGCGAGTAAGCTTAAAATCGAAGGTTTTATCAAAAAATGTTTGATAGCTACGGGCGTGACATTAGTCATATATAACTTTAAAAATTAAGCATGATCCAACCATTAAATAATGGAAAAAGAATAAGTGATCCATTGTTCATATGGTTGCGTATTGCATATAACCCCACAATTAAGGATGAGGTGTGGTTATGTTGTACAACCTAGTAATTTTCAGTATTTTGTGGCTGGCTTGTGTACTTTTCGGCAATATGGCAGTCCCTTTCGTCGCTTTGTTCTCCGTCTTGTATTTTTTAAAATACAAATCCATTTCTGATCTAAACCTAATTTTATTCATCGTAGCATTAGGTGGATTAGCTGATACCATTTTGATGCACTTTGACATCATTGAATACCGTCACCATAACGAATTTCAGCACAACAGCTCTGTTGCTCCACTGTGGATGTGGGCTATTTGGTTAAGCTTCGCCATAAGTGTGAAACCTTTTCTTCAGTGGCTGGCGCAGTCAGTATGGTTACAATTGCTTTTTGCCGTTACGGCTCCAGCATCCGCCTACTTTATAGCCCAGCAGCTCGGTGCAATGAAGTTTACCTTACCCAATAGCGAAATATTTATGCTACTCGGCATGATAAGTGCGGTTCTGTTCCCATTGTTCACGGCAATACAGAAGTGGACTGATGAAGATAAAATGTCTACTCACAAGCCAAGGCTTATTAAGAGTTAATGACTCTCCGGTCAAATTCCCCTTTTTAAAATTAAAAGGGGATTTTTTTATAAAAAATACCCATATATGATAGAAGCAGACAATCATCTTTAAAATCTGTACGTTACTGTACACAAGATGATTAATTTGTATTTATCTTTCATTCCGAATACGAACTATGCCAAGCATAATAATGACTCTTGAAACCACCAGAGATCACCACTATGGTTGCAACAGTAACTTCTATAGAGCAAGTGCCGAGTAGTCCGGAGCAAGAAACTCTTATTGAGTGCTTTGATCCTCAAAAGATGAGTATGCAGCAGTTTGCTCAGCAGAATGAATTTAAAACCATAAAAAATGAGTTACATGCACACTTAACCGAATTATCATCCGCACTTACTCAGCAACACATAAGTCCAGATAAAATACAGCAACTAGATCAATTAGTTCAATTTGTAGAAAATGCACCTGCTAACCTAACACAAGAAAAATTTGAACGACTCTTTTGTGAATTTTGTGTTGAAATGAAAACTTTTCATAGACTTTTCCATAGTGGCACTTATGTGGACCACAAAGGAGTAAGTAAACTACAGATAGTCAAAGGGCAACACCAAGACTTGGATATCGATAACCCAGATTTACCCAGCGATCTAAAAAGGATAAATCAACAGCTCAAAGAAATAGAAAGTGAACAGCAGCAATATCAATTAAAATCAGAAAAAGTTTTTGACTTAATTCAACAATCAGCAAAATTTCAGGGGATTATTTCTCGCGATTTAGAAACACTTCCATCTTTATCGTCATTAGAGCCTGTTCATCCGAGAGCTCCATCAGAGGTTTTCCAGCCTGATGATGCCTTAGATATTAATGAACAATTATCACACAGTCTTGATTTGACCGACTCAGCCGTAAGCCAATCTGAAGAACCCGAAGCACAACAGGGTGATGCACGAAAGCTAAGGTACCACCAAAGTCACTTAACCTTTCTTCTATGTTCTAGAGTAGGTTATCCCCAATCAGATGAACCGGATTCTCCTGCCCCAAACTACAATGAAGCGTTCATTCGCGAACTTCTAGACTGCGTGAAAACGACAATCCTCCCTGAAGTTAAGTAAATCCAAGCTAAAACATTTTATAAAAAAATCCCCAGACTAAGCTGGGGATTTCTCTTTATTAAAGGCTTGTGGTTATTCGTCTACTGGCGATACCACAAACATTAGGTCACCTTGTGAAATTTGCTGTCCATTAGTATTCAAAATACGCTCGATACGGTATTTTTTATCTTCTGGATACAACACGGCATCTTTACGGTTGAAGCCTGCAAGATTCACCTGCGAGAACATCTTCATCGCTTCTGTCAGTGCCAGTGTTTGGTCTGTTGTAACAATGTCACCTTCTTCAACAAAGTTTGGCTCACCCGGCGCTGGAGAGGTATAGAAGATACCTGCACCTTGTGACAATACCTTCAGCTCGTTGCTGTCACCAACACGTAGTGATTCAGTCGATACACCAGCGGTTTCAGATGCCGCCTCCATTTCTTCGATTAGAGCAGGAATATCAAGCTCAGCCATCAAGCGAGGTAGATAGTTGGTATCGTACACACCTTGACGGAAGGTGTTATCTTTCAGGATACGCTTCAACAATGGAATGTTAGTTGCGATGCCTTTGATCACCACTTGATCTAGATACTCAACAAACTGATCAATCACTTGCTCACGGCTCTCACCACGCATGATCACCTGAGCAATCAAGCTGTCGTAGTAGGGTGATACTTCTTTATCGGTTGCCGCAATTGAGATGATTTCAATATCGTCACGCTCAGGGAAGTTACATTCAGTGATCATACCTGGGTTTGGTAGCAACTGAAGGATGCCTTCGCTATCTAATGCCGCTTTCTCTGCCGTGATACGAAGCTCCATCGCATAGCCCACTTCTTTTGGCTCTAGCTCAGCGATTGATTCACCCGCTGCAACACCAAATTGTGCGCTTACGATATCGATACAAGACGTTGCTTCAGTAACTGGATGCTCAACCTGTAGACGCGTGTTCATTTCCATGAAGTACACTTCGTTGGCATCTAGGTTATAGATAAACTCAACCGTACCTGCGCCCATGTAGTCCGTCGCTTCACCCAGTGCACGAGTGTATTCCATCACTTTCTGCTTAAGCTCAGCAGGTAACATGGTTGACTCAGACTCTTCAATCACTTTCTGGTTGTTACGCTGTACAGAACAATCACGAATACCCAGTACTTTCGTGTTACCGAACTTATCACGTAGAAGCTGGACTTCGATGTGACGTAGCGAAGTTACGTATTTCTCTAGGTATAAGTCACCGTTACCAAAGGCTGCTGCTGCTTCGGTAGAGGTTTTTTGGAACAAGAAGATCATGTCTTCTGGCTTCTCAACAACCTGAATACCTTTACCGCCACCGCCTTGTACCGCTTTAAGCAACACAGGGTAACCGATTTCGTTAGCCACGTTCACCGCTTGCTCAGCGTTGTTCAAAATACCGTGCGAACCCGGAACGACTGGAACATTTTGCGCTTGTGAAGTCTTAATCGCGTTCGACTTGTTACCCATAGTCGTCATCGACAATACACTTGGACCAACAAAGTTAACGCCGTTGTTTACACACAATGCCGCAAACTGTGGGCTTTCCGATAAGAAACCGATACCAGGGTGAAGTGCATCTACCTGCTCGTATTCAGCTACTTTAAGAACTGAGTAAGCGTTTAGATATGATTCATCAGACGTGTTACCACCGATACAAACCAGCTTATCGTTCTCTTTCAGCATTTCTGCTGGAACGGCTGTCATATCCGGATCTGACGCCACCAATACCACATTGATATCGTTGTCGTGGGCTTTACGAATAAGCTTAACCGCCGTACAGCCACGAGCATGGATAAGCACTTTATCCATTGGTTTCATCAAGGCACGAGGATCGTCTTGCTCAATAATTTCTTCTTCTGCTTGAACTTCTGGAACAAGCGTAGAGAATGCACTTGCAATCACATCATTGATTTCTTGGCTAGGAAGCGGCATCAATGGGTCGATACTTGTTAGCTGTGCATCTAGCGTATTGCTGAATGGGTTGTTCACTAAACCGTTCATCGCACCCGGTACTTTTGACAAGTAGTTCGAAAGCGTTGACGTTGATGGCAAGTAAGCTGGAACCACCATTTGACCCGCAAACGGCATGTTCGTACCAGATAGGTAGTAAGTTTGCACAAGTGGGTGAGTTACAAAACTTGCCTGTGCACCACCCGTACAGTCACCATAACCGAACATCATTACTGGTAATTCGTTATCACGAATAAAACGAGTAATACGGTCGTTCACTACCGCCATTGAGAATAGCGCTGCCGCACCTTCTTTGGTTTGCATACCACCTGAACTGATAAAGCACACAACAGGTAGCTTACGCTTAGCACATTCAATCAATAGTGAACTGAATTTCTCAGCACTCGCCATATCAAACGCACCCGCTTGGAATGCCGTGTTAGAAACGGCAACACCTACACGTTGCTTTTGACCATTATTGTCAAAGTCAGCCAAACCTGTGATCAAGCCACAAGGGCGAATGCCTTTATCTAACGCATCTTCAATCGATAAACGGAAACCAGGGAAGTTCAGCTGGTTTGCGGTCATCTTATCGGCATCAAGCTCATCAAACTGAGTAAAGAACTTACCAATGATGTTTTCCCAGCTCATCTTGCCAGAGCGTTTCTCATCACGAAGCACTTTCTGGATCAACAAGTCTTGGTAACCCATGGTTAGACGGTTCCAGAAGTCTTTACGACGACCGATACGCACTGGATTAATCGCACCTGTATAAGCACTTTGATCGTTTTCACTGTCAAAGTATTCAGGCAATAGACGCTCGAAGAAGTAAGTCAAAATTACGAACAAGCTGTCGTTCAATTGTGGGAAACCAACACTCTTCCAAGATTCAACGCGAGTCAGAAGTTCAGCGCGGTTAGACTGAGACATAAAGTACTTCAGCCACTTGTAGAACTTGCTCTTATCGTTGGCAATATCTTGAGTCGAAATCGCTTTATCAATCGACGTGTGCAATAGGTTATCTACTGACGCACGAGACAAGCTCTTCGACATCATGGCTTCTTTCGCGATAGACGCTAAATTAACCACAACATTGTCATACAAAGAGTTGAAGATCAGAATGTTGTAGCATTGCCAGATGAAGTCTTCACGTAGCTCATCATTCACGACTACATCAAGAACGGTTAACTGATTTAGCTCAGGCCAATCTTTTTGAGTGACATCGGCTGGTAGGTTTTCTAGGTGCGCAATCAAGCCTTTAAAGTTGTTTGCCGCATTGCCTTTCCAACGATGGTATAGCGACCAACCGATGTTGAACAATAGCGCCTTACGTGCTTTTTTGTAGTTCTCTTTTGGCTCACCCAAAATCAAACGAGTGATCATGTTACGCTCTTCAGAGACCTCTTCACGCTTAGAAGTAAAGGTTCCCCAAAGCTTATTTAGCTCGTCGTCATAAACGATTTTATCTGGGCTAGATAACCAAGTTTGGAAAACTTTATCTTGCTCTTGCTGAATACGCGCCAGCAAATCACCTTCAGGTACACTTACTTTAGATAAGCGACCATATTCCCCTTCAGGAATTGAATGAATACGGCTACGGAGCGTTAAGTAACGCAGGTAACGGTATGCACTACCAAACAGGTTAAGGTGCATGGTCGGGTTACTTGCAACTTCAAGCTCAGCATTGTGCTCAAGTGACTGTAGGCTGTCAGAAGGATTTAAGAAACGGCTTAGTGAACGGTCATAGTGCGCACGTAAATCATCAGAGTCACGAACAAATTCAATCGCAGCTTTCTCTACCGCTTCAATCGAGCTGATAATAGCGCGACGCAAATTATGTTGACGCTCATCTTTATCAAATGGAGTGAAGTCAATGATGCCGTCAATACAGCCGTGGCTGTATAACTCTTCAGGAGATACACCTACCGATTTAGCACATTCTTGCCAAGACAAATTGTACTTACGAGCGATGCTTTGCAAACCTTGAGGCTGAATAGTATTGAAAATACCATCGCGCAGAGATAAAAGAATGTTTGCTGCAGCTAATGGGATCGCCCCGCCAGAGTACCCAGCGCCGATAACGATACCAACCGTTGGTACGTCAACGTTAGCACTTTCTGCAATCGCTTTAGAGATTGAGTGCGCTTGGTTTTGGCTGTTTGCCGCTTCACCCGCATCCGCTCCGGGAGTGTCAATCAGATATACGATTGGCATTGACAGCTCAGCAAAATGGCGGATTGCTTTACACGCTTCTAAATGATGCTCAGGCATCCAAGCGCCATTTGACGTTGTGCGCTCTTGAGCAATAAAACCAATACGGCGAGTGCGAGCACCAAAATGCAATTCTACTTCAGCACTATAAAAAGGCCCTACTGATTTTTCAGTAACGATTTTACCCTTTAGATCCGCAATCATGCGCTTGGCGCCGGGGCGGTTTTTATCTTGGGTCGGTTGAATGACTTTACTGACGTAACCATCGACATCAAGTAAAGATAAACTTTTTAAATTTGCCTGAATGCTGTCTTCATCCAGTAAACCTTTCACTTCGTCCGACAAGCTTTGCTTGCTGTGTTTGGGAAATAATGAAAAGTCATTGGCTAATTGTTCAGCTTTTAAAAAGAGTACATCAGCACCATCATTGTGGGTAGTTGCTGGCTGTTTCTTGCTGGTCATCCTAAGATCCTCTGCTTATCCTAGCCTCTAGGCCTTAACTATTTTATGTCTAGCTAACTAGCCTGATTTTTTATTAGAGTAAATATAACTTTTATCTATCTCAAATTGCCATTAAACTGACTTAGACACTTTGTTCCATATTTGAGACAGTGGTAAAAACATGCCTGATTTGAATGGGATGATGCTCTTTGCTGCCGTTGTTCGCGCTAAGGGTTTCTCACAAGCCGCCCGAGATACTGGGCTACCAAAATCGACCATTAGTCGTAAAGTTGCTCAGCTTGAAGAGCAACTTGGAGTACGATTATTACAGCGAGATACTCGCAATTTGAGCCTGACTCAAGTTGGGGCCTTGTTCTATCAACACTGTGACAGTATCAGTCACGAAATCGAAGCAGCCAAAGCGACCATCGAAAACACCCATAATGATGTGTCAGGATCATTGCGAATTGCCATCCCAGTTTCCTTTAGTCAGGAACTGATTGCCAACTTGGCAAGCGGATTTATGCGACTTTATCCTAATGTCACCCTAGATATCCAGTTTACTGACAACGATGTTGGACTGGTCGGAGAAGGTTACGATATCGCCATCAAGTATGGTCCTCTACAATCTTCAGACCTCGTTGCGCGACTTTTGTTCGAAAGACAACCCATTCTAGTTGCCAGCCCCGGTTATTTAAAAGCCAATGGGACACCCGCAACACCGACCGAACTATCTGTACACAAAGGAATTATGCTAGGTAGTTCTCGCTCAGTACCAATATGGCCGTTAGGTAAAGGCTCACGCAAGACCATGGTGAACTTTCAAAAAAAAGTTAGCGTAAACAGTGCCACTATGGTGAAAAAACTTGCTCTAGATGACTTTGGTATCGCCATGGTATCTAATATGAGTTGCAAAAAAGAACTCGCTAACGGTACCTTAATACCGATTTTGCAAGAATGGCCGATTGAAGCCACCAAGATTTATGGCGTCTATTCCAGCCGTCGACAGCTTGCTACCAATATTAGTACTTTTTTGGATTTCTTTGCCAAACGCTTTTCAAGCCAAGAGTCATTACAAATATTAATGAACTAAGGAATAGACATGCTACGCCATTTTTCATCGAATTTAGCACTTATCGCTTGCATAAGTTGCTTCTCGCTTCATGCCGCACAACTTGATGTAGAAGAGTCACGTTTAGTAAAGGCTGATGAACAAATGCCAACCGTCGTTGAGCGTTATCAATCTAACTTACATACACTAGGTACTCAATTAAGTGAAAATAATGAGCAGACCTTAACGCATAGAGTGACTCAACAAGCCAAAACACTATGGCAACGAGCCGTCTCAGATGTTCAAGCAGGCCATCAAGATGATCGTAGCTTATATTGGGCACGCCTTGCGATGCGTAAACAGCTTAAGCAATACCAAACACAAGCTAAGTGGCCGAAGTGGCAACTCAAGGTGATGCTAAACGGCATCGAATCAGCTTCAAGAGGAATCAGTGATGTTCATTTTGATGATGACGTCGATATCAAAATTCTACTTACTGGCTTTGATCCCTTCTTTCTTGATAGAAATATTGCCCAAAGCAACCCCTCGGGATTAAGCGCACTTGCCCTTGATGGTTTCCGGTTTAAAGTCCACGGCAAAAAAGCCCAAATTGAAACCATGATGATCCCTGTTCGGTTTGCTGATTTTGACGCTGGAATGATCGAGTCCATTTTTACACCAGCATTCAGAGATAAAAAAGCAGACATGATTTTCACGGTCAGCATGGGGCGAGAACATTTTGATTTAGAGCGTTTCCCAGGGTTAAACCGCAGTTCAAAAGCCCCTGGTAATTTAAATGTTTATACAGGCGCAACCAAAAGCAAGCCAATCGCCCCACGCCTCAAAAACCAAGTATTACATGGCGCACAATTTGTTGAATTTACTCTACCTGTAAAAGCCATGCAGTCAGTGAAAGGAAAATGGAAAGTCATAGACAACCATAAAGTTACTACTTTAGAGCGGGGTGAACATGAAGCGAAATCTTTGCATGCACTCCAACAACAAACATCTGTTGAGGGCTCTGGCGGCGGTTACCTCTCTAATGAGATCTCATACCGCACAATTCGATTAATGGAGCAGTTTGACCATATCATCCCTGTCGGCCACATTCATACGCCACGTATTAAAGGCTATGAAGCTCAAACTGAAAAGCAAATCGTAGATCAAATTCGTAACATGATTAAAGCTGCAGCTGGCACGTTATAATAATTTTTAGAGCTAACTGATACCCAGAATACACTAAACTCTGGGTATTACTTTTACTTTCACAGTTTATTTAGCCAATCTTGAATTGCAGAGATAACCCTTAGGCTTTGTGTATTTCCATTTATGTCTTTAAATTGGTGATCAAGACCTTCAAAAACCAAGTATTCTATTCCAATATTATTGTTTTTCAGTATCTCAGCCTGCTTTTCTGATTCAATAGGAGATACATTAAGATCTAATTCAGATTGAATAACGAGTAATGGAATTTTTAGATTAGAAAGAAGCTCTGTCTGGTCTAGCGTTAACATATCTTGCCACCACTTAATACCATGGCCACTCATTTCAGTTCTTAGCATTTCCCCTGTCAGCACTGCTTTTGTAAAAGATTGAAAACCTTTTTTAGCAGCGATTAATCCTTGTTCAGGTATCGTTTGCTCCATATTATATAGAACATCATTAATAAAAAACCGTCCACCTCCATTCAAGCTGATTACAGCTGAGACATCTTCTCGTTGTGCTGCAAGCATACCCGCTACAATTGCTCCTTCGCTACCACCTAATACAACAACTTTTTGATAGTTATGGCTTTTAGATATATGTTCCAACACCTGTATATAATCTTTAACTCTTTGATTAGGAGAATCATTCTCGATAAACTCGGTTGGACAGGTGACCCTTTCACCTAATCTTAAGGTAGGGCTTATACCATACTTCTCAACAATCAAAATATCTGCATCAGGCAGTACTTTTGTAAACGTTGAATTTAAATTCTTATTATGAATGATACTTTTACATTCTGAACCTTGTATTAGAAGCAGTAGTGCCTGCCCCGATCTAGTTTTCAAGACATAACTAATATTGGTTCCATCGGTTCGCTTTAACGAACTTAATTCATTTGAAAGGCTAAATTTTGAAAAAAGCGAAGATATAAAAAATACGGGTACCAAAAGAAGAATATGCATCCCTTTCATTAAATTTCCTATTATTTGAGTTCTACAATCAACTCAATCTGACAACAGAATTTTTAAAAGTTCAGGAAATTCAGACAAATCTGCAGGAATTAGATTAACTCAGGCATCTACAACAACTTAGCAATTAGACCGTCAGTACTTCTTAGCAAGGATATATATCCAAAATTCTCTTTATGAGACGCATCGGTTTGACGACATAAGCTTACTTGTCCATGATTAACGAATTTAACAGGGGTACTTTCACCTTCAGTCATGGTTCCTACATCTGCGAGGCTTAAAGATACACTCGCGAGTTCTGCAAGCAAAGGCGAGTAGTGAAAATCAATTTCGGTAAGCACTTCTTCCACCAGCATAACTTTGTCACCTGTTTCGGGGTCATCATGGATACGAACTTTAGCAAGAGGACGTTGCCACCATAAGATAGCTTGACCTTGTTCAATATCAGCTTCAGCATCCAACCAAAGGCCATTTCCCGCTTCGGGTAACTCTGGCTGTGATTGAGTTTGCGGGATATAGCCAGCAATCAAGCTCAGTGAAACACTAGGTGAATCAGTCACACAAGGCGCCCAATGAGACACCATAGGTTGCCATTCATTAACAGGCCACTCTACTAGCACACAGCGAATACCATTTAAGGTTAATACGGGATAAACATCTTGCTCTAGAGTGTGGTTACGAGGGGCTTCCGACACCGATTCAACCAACCATTGGCCTACAACTTCAAAAATAGCAGCGCTCATACAAGGAACAAAATCTTCAGGTAACTTATCTAGAACCGATATTCCAGTATGATCGACAACAGCTTTTTTCCAATCAGAAAGTGGCACCCATATGCCGATGCCTTCTGCCATACTTTGGTGCTGCCAAAAAAAACCATCTCCACCTATGGACTTGATTTCTAATCGGCAATTTTGAGCTTCTAAGCCCTTACCTATCACTCGGCTAACTTCTAACAGTACGCTGCTTTCCATCAGGGTTCCTATTCTTGTTGCTACTCTCTAGCTGCCTGAACGTTGATATGAACTTCGTGCTTTCGGCCTTTCAGATTATCTAATATTTTAGGCATGGCATTATTTATGGCTTTGGCTTGACGTTCATTTTTAGGGTGTAAACTAAGCCTTATTCCCCGTCTATCATAATTCGCTTGTATGATTAATCCCGTCATTGGACCATTTAACATGCGATAACATAGCATGTCGCCTTGCCTAGAGACCTCGGCACTACCTAACTTACAGACACCACCATCTCGACTTAAAATCGATTTTGTCGTGTTATTGACGCCCTTACTCTTTTTATTCTCCATTTCAAATTCATCTTGTTTGTGATGAAATGGATTAAACAGCTCTTTAAAGTGTTTTACTTCCCGTGACTGCGGGTCGGCTTTTTTGTCTTTGTTTTCATGTTCGCTTGAGGTGACATGCTGTGAACGATTTACGTTAATCGAATTACTCATCAAACACCGCCTGCAATTTTTCCTGATCCTTAACTAACTGTAGTACTTCTCGATTAAGTTGCTCGATGGTATTGTCCGTTTCATGAATTTCATGTTGAATACTAACCACCTTTTCTGCCAATTCTCGCTCTTTCTGATATTGCTGTGATTGCAGCAACTTAAACTCAGATAATTCGTTATGACCTAACGATTCGCTAGGTACCGTACCATTTCTAATTTGTTCTATCAGTTGATGACGTTCACGTATTGTTTGCTGACGTTGATCTTTGAGCGCTTGTTTTTGTTTTTTTACCTCGCTGATTTTACGCCTAAGTTTATCCTCTTTTTGCGAGCGAATTTTTAAGATTTGTTTTAATGTTTTTTTATCTTTAATATCCAGCTGCGACTCTTTCATAGCATCGCCTCAATTAACGAGATACCGCACGGGCAAGCTGACTTTGAGTTTCATCGTAGGAACTATATTCATTCATATCCTGTTTTAAGAAACTCATGATCCCAGTATGCAAGGCGATGGCTTCGTCTGTCTCTGGATCTTGCCCTGACTCATATTCGCCGACTCGTATAAGTAACTGCACCTCTTCATATTTGGCGAGCATATCACGCAATTTAGCAGCAGCTTGCCGTTGTTCAGGACTGACGATTTGATCCATGACACGACTCACACTGGCATTGATATCGATTGCGGGGTAATGCCCTGAACCAGCCAACTTACGTGACAACACAATATGGCCATCAAGTAATGAACGCACTTCGTCAGCGATGGGTTCATTCATGTCATCGCCTTCCACCAATACAGTGTATATTCCAGTAATGCTTCCTATTTTGGCAGGGCCTGCACGCTCAACTAATGAAGAAAGTTTTACAAATACACTCGGAGGAAACCCATTTGAAACCGCAGGTTCGCCAGCAGCTAGGCCAATTTCACGCGCACTTCGAGCAAAGCGTGTTAATGAGTCCACCATTAACAATACGTCTTTGCCTTGATCGCGGAAATACTCAGCAATCGTGGTTGCGGTGATTGTGGCTTTCATTCGCTCAAGAGGTGGTCTATCTGACGTAGATACCACCATCACAGTACGTTTTCGCGCTTCTTCGGATAGGTTATATTCCATAAACTCACGAACTTCACGTCCCCGCTCTCCTACTAGAGCTAAGACGATAACTTCAGCTTCACAGTTTGATGCGATCATGCCCAGTAAAGTCGACTTACCACCACCTGCGGCCGCAAAAATACCAATACGTTGACCCACACCACAGGCTAATGCACTGTCTATGGCTCTTATTCCCATCGGCATTACATCTTTTATTAAGCTTCGACTTAAAGGATCGGGTGCCTTGCCTTGATTGTCGCGAATTTCGGAAGCCGCAATATCACCATATTCATCAATGGGTCTACCCAGTCCGTCTACGACTCTACCTAATAAGCTATCACCTAAAGCTATTTGATGACCATGGCCCAATAGCTCAACGGGTTCATCAGTCTGTAGCCCTGTAGTAGCATCAAAAGGGGATAGAATCGCTTCATCTTCTTTAACAGCGATTACTTCAGCATGCAGTTTGCCGGCAATTTCACAAAGATCCCCTTGGTGGGCTCCGGCCAATGTTGAACGTACCAAAGTAGAGCCGACCTCTTGTACTCGACCAAAAAAACGTACGGGAGGCGCCATACTCTCTATTTGATATGGCTTAAAAAATACTGCCTTATCTATGGCTTTTACAAGAATCGACTTTTTAGGTAACTGCATCACTTTCCTCTCATTAAGCATTCATGGCTTCATCGAGGGCTTCACCAACAAGATCAACGTGATCAAGAACTTTAATCTCAACGTCATCACCCAGTTCTTGGTATGACAATACAGGTGTATTGAACATATCCCTCTCAACAATTTTTCTAAGATAACGGCGAACATCAAGTGAAGTTAGTAATGCACATTGTTGATTATCAGGAAGTAATTCTTTAATAGCATTTAAAATCATCTGAGTTTGAGCACTATTTAACACAGAATACGAACCAGCCGTAGATTGACGAATAGACTCTCGAATTAAGTTTTCAATACCTTCACCAACCATAAGAGCTGAAATCCACCCTTGTTGATTAGAAAATTTACGGCGAATGTGACGTCTAAGCGCAATACGAACATATTCAGTGAGCATGATGACGTCTTTTTCTTTTGGGACCCATTCGACTAAGGTTTCAAAAATAGTCCGTAAATCTCGAATCGAAATTCCTTCTTCTACTAAGCGCTGTAAGATCTCCGCGACTTTACCTACCGACAGCAATCGCTGTAATTCACGGATAAGTTCGCCATATTTGTTTTCCATCGCATCCATTAAGAAGCGAGTTTCTTGCACACCAATAAATTCGCCTATGTAGCGATCCACTACCTTATTAATTAAACAAGTAGGGATGGCTTCACCTTCAACCACAGTGAGATTTTGCTGCTTAGCCTCTGCAATTTGTGATTCTTTTATCCAAAAGAGATTTTGCCCATTAAAAGCCATGGTTTCTTGTCGCGACTCTATGTCGGTAAATGGCGCGTCCAATAACGCTTCTTCAGGTTTAAGCTGCACTTGCAGAACAGGCTCTTGATACAAATGAATATCACATTGACCCGGAATGTCTTTTTTCACTACCTGTAACTGTATTTCAGGTAAAGGAACACCGAGCTTTTCGAATAATGACCATCGCAATCGGTGAAGGTTTTCTTTCATACCTTGATGCGGCGTATCTGAACCTAAATACAACATCAATGGCACAGCACCCGGTTGCATTTTTGCATCATCAGAGGCTTCTTCGCCCCCTTCAGCAAAGGGGATGGGTTCTTCTCCAGCTTCACTTTGCTTCTGCTGTTTTCGTCCTAACCACCATGTTGTAAATAATGTCAAAAATCCAAGAGAACCAAATACCCACAATGGAAAACCAGGGATCACAGCGAAAGTGATCATCACTATACCAGCCATTTGCAGCGAAGACGGCTGCTTTGTAATTTGGCTAACTACTTCTTTACCTAAGTTTTGTCTTGTTTCACCCGGTACTCGAGTAACAATCAAACCTGCTGTAATAGAAATGAGTAGTGAAGGAATTTGCGCAATCAAACCATCACCGACGGATAGAATTGAATAGGTGCTTACGGCTTCCGAAGCTGTCATGCCTTTTTGTAAAACACCAATTGAGATACCACCAATAATGTTAGTAAAAATCACAATAATACTTGCGATGGCATCCCCTTTAACAAACTTCATGGCACCATCCATCGCACCGTAAAGCTGACTTTCTTTTTGTACTTTTGCTCTGAGCCTTTTCGCTTCTTTAGCGTCAATCATTCCAGCACGCATATCACCATCGATACTCATTTGCTTACCCGGCATTCCGTCGAGTGAGAAACGAGCTGATACTTCGGCCACACGTTCTGAACCTTTGGTGATAACGATAAACTGAACAATGGTGATAATGGCAAAAATGATGATACCAACAGCTAAATTCCCACCCACCACAAAGTTACCGAACGTAAATACGATTTCACCAGCATCATGCTGTAATAAGATCAAACGGCTGGTACTAATGGTCAACGCCAAACGGTATAACGTGGTCACCAATAAGACTGAGGGAAACACTGAAAATTCTAATGGATCACGGATATAGATAGCGATCATCAATAGCATGACTGATAAAGCCAAGTTAATGGCAATCAATAAATCGATCAGTGGCGTAGGCAACGGAATGATCATCATGAACACTGCCACCATCAGCATGACAGCTAAAATAATGTCATGTCGCCCTGATATTTTATGAAGCCAATTGGTGATCATATTCATGATTCAGCTCCGTAACCTACCCTGTCTAAAAACTTTTGTTGTAACTTCAACATTTGAAACCAGTCTCTTCCTTCGCTACTTGTGGGACACAAACAGCTGATCATCAATTTTTGCTTAATGGTAAATAGTCGCTGAGGCACTCCCATGAATATTTGTGGATGCCAGCGTGCTAAACAAGGCTTTAAATCCAGTACTTGACTTTCCAATAACCAAGATGTCATAAGCAGGCGTTCTTCTTTAACTTCTAACATCACCCCGTATGGTGCCCAGTGGTATTCCATTTGCTCATCAATGGCTACCGGCCACTTCTCAAGTAGTTGAAACAATTCTTCTAGTTTTCGGGATGAGCGCAGATCCATGTTTTATCGGCACCTTACTCTATAGAAATTAGACACTTTCATAAGCTTAGGACTTCTATGAAAAAAAGATAAATATTTCATCGATTATTCTTCATCAGCCCATTTATCCATTAGGCCCAGCATGGCATCAGCCACATGAGATTGCTGTTCAGTGTCACGAAAGCAGGTATTTGGAATTTGTAGAAGTAAATCGCGCCAGCGGCGGAGAAAGCTATTTTGCCTGTCTTCATCTGTTATCAAAGGCTTGATTTTGCCCTCTAGCCATTCAGGGTAAACCCAAGATTGCTCGATCAATTCCAAACTTATCGCTAACACATCGGCTGATTTCACCTCATAAGCTCGTGCGAGAGCATTACAGTGTTCTTCAATACTCATAAAGATCATTAACCGCCTTAAATCATCTATTACGGTAACTATTTTCACCATATCAGTACTGGTACTGTCTTCATTTAATGAGTTTGAAAGTGCTCTTAGTAATACTCGAATACGTTTGCGCCTATCAGGCATATCTTTCAAATGATTGAACCATTTAGCTAATCCTGCCTCGCCGTGTTCTGCACGCTGATAGAGATTTTTTAAGGTCTCCAGTCCACCTTGATCGAGTGGCAGGCCTTCCATAGCAGCAATTAATGCTAGTTCGGCTCCTTCTTCGGACAATAATTCTTGGAGTTTCTTTCTAAGCTTTTCCTTTACTTGATCACTCATTTGCCCTGACGATATAACGGTTGCTAGAAGCAACATTACCTCGCCAGAATCCATGTTCATCTGTCCGACCTTGGCCAAGATGGCATCACCGTCATTTAAAGCTGACAACTCGCTGGCTAATGCCCCCATGCTTTCGGCTTGCTCGCCTTCTAGGCTAGCAGCTAACTCTTCTAGTGAAGTAAGGCGTGTTTCATCCTTTTGATTTTTACTCGACAGTTTTTTGAGAAAATTACTGGCACCTAGCCCGATATCTTCCATAGCTTCTTGCATGGATTCGTTTTGCACTTCGGCAAATTCAGCCGCCGCGAGAGCAGCGGTATTATGAGCAGGGTGCACTTGACCGTTAACCGATTGGTTTTCAGTTTGAGTGTTTAAATTTACGGTATTGGCACCATCAACTCTCATAGAAACGTTTTCCTGAATTCTACTTAGGGTTCAATTTGAGTTTCATTCTCTTGTGATTGCGCTTCATCTTCTATCGTTGGTATTTCATGCTCTTCAACAGCCGGTTTACTAATAAATACATCTAATAGCGTAGTTAAATGCTGCTCTAAATCGATACGTGCGGTTAACGCTTTTGAATGCAATTCAGCACTACCAGACGCCAACTGTGGCTCTACTTTTATGGTAAATTTTTCACCCAATAGCTCAGTTAATTTAGCCTCATCGTCGGCGGCCACAGATAAGGTCAACACACCTTCACCAACTTTTTCTACGACTTCTTCACTTAACCGTTGTGCTATCAATGCTGCTTTATCTTGCTCACCAGCCCACTGAGTGATCACCCTTTGCACTTGTTCAGCAATTTTAGGTTGGAGATCGCCTAATAATCGCTCAGTGAATTCAGCTTCATCTTTTACCCACTGCACAACTTCAGATATCACCGACTCTTCAGCCTGTTGCTGCCATTGCACTAAGTTTTCTTGTGCTTGAATTTCAGCTTGCTGCAATAGTTGCTCTGATTCTTCTCGATAGTGTTCACGTTGCTGATGTGCCTGTTGAAGTGCTTCTTGGATGCGATGCTTAACCTTTGCTTCCATATCCTGAAGTTCAAGCGATTGCTGCAGTAATTCAGCTTCCACAAGACGAGCTTCACCTCGTAAAACTTCACAAGATTCAACATTAATCATAAAAGCACTCATAAAAGACGCTCCAATCGAGTTAACCAGCGAGACATACTGATAGACTGCTTATCCAACGCCTTTAAATGCGCCACTAATGGCTTTGGCAATTCGTCGTTTTCAGCTGCAGGAAATGTCATTAACAACGCTTTCCAAACAATACTGTCATTCAATTCTTTTGAAAATTGGATTACAGCTAGTTTCAAGGCTGTATCCACAATATCCTTTTCAGCAACATCATTGATTAATGGCTTTAATTTAGACGTAGGTCTCTGAGGCCACAAAGCCCATACTTGCTGAATTTGGTCCGAAGTTAAAACTGTTTCCAGTTCCTCTCGGTAGGGTTTAAGGGATAAATAATCAGGACAATTTAAACAATACACACCATAAACCAACAACAACTCGATAAGCTTATCTTTACGTTGGATTAATGAATTATCTTGTTCAGTGAGTTTAGTTGGTAAGGGCTCATCAATCAGCCCTGCTCGGCTGACCACCATAGTTTCAATGCGGCGACCAAGTTCTGAGTGTGCATCATACTTTCCTTGCCACGCTTGTAGTCCAAGTTTTTTCCACCAACTGGGATGCATTTTTGCCATAGGACGCCAAATTAGCTCAAAGCTTTGACGTAAGGCTAATCCAGTATCGCTTGTAGACGAAAAGAAATCCTCACTCATTACGCACCCTTAAATTTACAGTACGGCCGTTATGACCGTCTCCGTAACCATACAACTCCAACCAAACTCAGTAAGAAGATTAATGACAAACCAATAATGGCTGGCATTTTGTTTTCTTCTATTACAGCGACGACTTCTGACCACATATCTTCGTCTTTAAGTGGAGGAGCAGATTGATAACCATAGTTTGCAGCTTGCAAGAACAAGGTTATGCGATCGTAGCTTAAACCCGGTACTGCATTTTGAACTAGGCTCTTAATTTCATTTTCTCGAGTTGATAAATTAGCCTGTGGTGAATACTTAATATATACCGAAGCAGATTTTTGTTGCTCTGTTTGAAATTGATCTTCTTGAGTCGGCTCAGCTATTGAAACTCTTGCGCTGATCACACCCTCAATATTGGATAAGGTACGCTCTAATTGTTGCTCTTTCAAAAATGCAATTTTGGCTTCTTCTTGCGCAGGAGATGTAACTAATTGGCCTGATGGAAACAAATCTTCAATATTGGCATACTTAGGCTTTGGCAACCCGTTTTGCCTTAACAAGGCCACGGCATTAATGAACTTATGCTCATCAATCATCAGAGTTGCCATCCCCGTTTTGTCATCAACCTTAGTTGTCGCACCTATATCATTCAATCTCAACAATGCCACCATTTGGTTAGCTTCTTCTTGAGATAAATTGCGATAGAGCTCAACTTTACAGCCAGCCAAAACAAGAATAAGTGGTAGAAGTAGTAAAAATCGAATTCTCATTGCATGCTCGCCAGCTTGTTGATGGATTGAGATAGTGAGCCAGCTATCTTGGCAAAAAGATCTACTTCGATAACAGCTTTAGTGATGTGACGCTGCCCTTCTAGAGCGGCAAGAGGCGACATGCTATGCCCAAGTTTGTGAGCCTGCAAGGGGTCAAGATTATCCAGTTTTTTTATCAACTGGTTATCATTTCCCGTTGATTCTAATTGTGCAGCTTTGTTGAGATCTCCAGCTCCAAGATTCAAGAGTTCCTGAAATTTTGCAGCAAGGTTATGATTGGCTTCTGGTTCGTCCTTGGTAAGCTGTTTATTTTTATTAATTTCAGCCAGTTGTCGTATCGTTTCTAAGTTAGGCATGCTGTTCTCCTATCACTCAGATAAAGTCGTAATTTGCTGATTCAATGCAACGTCTTTAGCTGAATTATTCATCCTTGCGCCAGAGAAGATAACGTATAAGGCTTTCGCTGAATCACTGGTACATGCATTTAATTGCTCTAACGCGCCATTTACGTCGTTAATTGCAAAATAAATAATACTGGTACAAATCCGCCTATCTTCTTCATCTTCGATAAGATCGGGAAACACATTAATAATGGCATGAGACTCTTTTTCTAAGCCATGATTAGCGGCAGCAAGCGCAGCTTCTACCAATAATTTTTTATGTTCACTTTCCATAATCAACTGTAATTCCTGACTATTAATTAAAATCAAATTTTGGCAATAATGCCTTGGATCATGTCTTTAATAGATTTGATAATGGCACTTTCATAGCCGACAAAATTAGAGTATTGCTGGATGGCAAACTGAGCTTTCAGCATTTTATCTGGATCGTTAATGTCTCCAGACTGCATGTTGCCTTGAATGTCTTTTGCTGATTTAGCTGACATCTCAGACAACTGACTAACGACTGTACTTAAATCCATTCTAGTACTCCTTTAATTCACGCTACTTCTAAGTGTAGTTGGACAACAGGAATATCGCCTTTTAAATGCATCAGTAAAATGAGAGCTATTGCTAAAGCCACTTTCATAAGCAATATCAATCACTTTCTTATCCGTACCTAGCAATTGCTGCCGAGCAAAACTCAGTCTTTTATCTAGCAACCATTTTTTGGCTGATACGCCGTAATTTTTATAAAAAATAAAATTTAGTTTTCTCACATCAACATTCAGATCGTCTGCAAAACGATTAACAGGCCAAGGCTTCATGAAGTTAGTTTCTATATATCGCAGTACTTCATCGTTATAAGCCAAAAAGTATTTGAATAGATTAGAAAAATAGACTTTATCCATACTAAGACAGTAAATGAATACGAATTTCATCAACATTTCTCGATTGGATATCAGCTGTTCAAACACCTTAACCAAATTTTGGTACACTGAAATCGCTTTTATTTCATCGATTCTAAAGTGATTCAGCCCTGAATGACTCTCTATCAATTCGGATATTTCGTTATAAAGAGCGTGCAATTCTCCTGGGTAGCAATAAATGCTTATCCAGCAATCACGGCTAATTGCTGACGCCGTTACATCTTCAGAAGTGACGATGAGTTGATTCGCTTCAATCTCGAACACTTCATCTCCACGATGCAGTTTCCCAGGCTGTTTAAATAACAATATTTGAATTGCACTCATGTACAGACCTTTTTCAATCCCAGTGAAAATACCTTATCCCTGATTGTAATAGAGCTGAGTTAGCGCAGTAATCAGGTGAACCCCTGATTTTAGTTTTAAGAATTAACGTATGTTTTGGGCAATATTCTTATTCATTTCTGACAGCAGAGTTTGAAGATGGTTGATCAAACTCACTAATACATTGTAGGTCTGCAAGATTTTTTGTAGTTGCAACTGCTGCTGAGAGACGAAATCAGACGCTTTATTTGAAGAGGTATCCAGCGAATTTTTTATTGCCGTCATCTCAGTGGAGTTTAGCTTTCCACCGTGTTTTTTTATGTAATCATCGATACCCATACCGTCGACGGTCAGGCTCGCTTGGTGGGCAAAATCTAAAATATTAGGCGGCAAAGAAGCAGTAGCATCTGGACCTTGATGATTAAGGTTGGCGATTTGCTCATCTACCTCATTAGACATATTGTGGGCATCACGGGAAAAGTTCTGTTTTTCAGTGAGCATGTTAAATTTATCATTTGCCTGCTCTGAAAACATATTCATATTGTTGTATAGGGTATTTATTCCATTAGAGAATACGGAATTGCCTTTAACAATATCTGAACCGTCAAATTTATCTGGTTGTGCGTCAGAAAACGTCGTCGATAACGTACTTCCTAAGCCTCTAATGTTATTCGATCCCATATCCCATCCTTGGTAATGTCGAAACTCGACTTTAAATATCCATTGAAACCCGACTTTAAGTAACCATTATAGATAACTTCTGACTTTTTTCTTTTTCACTTTAGGCTTATCAGCTTCTTCAGCCACTTCCGGTGCTTTAGAGTCAGTTTCATTTGAAGTATCAATAACATTTGATGCTGCAGCTTCATCACTGCCAATTTCTGTAAATTGCTGCTCAAGCTTTTTAAAATTTTGCCCAAGCTCATTCACTTTAGACATAACTTTTTGCTGTTGTTGATCAAAGCCTTCTGGAAAGGCTTGCTGCAAACGCATCAATTTTTCTCTCGCTTCAGGGTCCGTCTTTGCACGTTGCATTAAAGAACGTATTTCGGACTGCAGCGATTGAAACTCCTGTATTTGGTGGTTAATCGCTTCTTTGCGTTGCTGAATATCATTCATCACCGCTTTCAAATCTTGTAATACATCTACGTTATTCATAACTAGCCTCTTTTATCTGATTTCTTTTTAGAAACACGCTTTTTAAAACGCTTAAATAAAACATTCACTACTTTTTCTGCTGCATCAACAGCTTCAAGCAATGCCGCTTTATTGTCTTCTTTAGAATTTAGTAAGGCCTGTCTCATATCATCAATTTGAGTCTGATAGTGTTCTTTTGGATAGGTTCTGGATCGAATGTTGTCTTCTAGCTTAGTAATTCTTGGCATTTTCTGCTCCTTATAGCAGCAGTGGGATATGGATAACCTGCCCACTCTTACTTAAATCAATTCCGTTGATGTCGATAAATTTGATCACATATCCATTAGCAATCTCACTCCCCTGTGATAATCGCACTCCATTCTCAAGCTCAATAAAGGGATCATCACGACCTCCACCAAAGCTCACGATGGCCGACGTTAAAATACGGTTTACCTCATTCCTCACCGGAATATTCTGAAACACTAGCTTAATCCCACTTTGCTGAATTGGCTTGAGCGCTCTAGCCGCTTTCATCACCTTATCTTCCACTTTTCGGTCTACTTCTCCGGTGATTACAATTGCTTCATCCAGCTGTGTTAACATTAAATTAGCCAACAAATCTTTTTTTCGGAGTTCATCAATGAGAGTTTGTAATTGCACACCTGATTGATTCAAGACATGCCAGCTCATTAATCCTGATACTCCTTTGAGCATTTTAACGGCTTTATCCCACTCTTCACCGGCTTGTATAGCGCCAGTAATGGTGACGCTGCCAGGAGTTGGATCTTGAGTCACTGAGACATTTTTAAAACCATTTTGACCAAGAACTTGCCTTACATCTGTCACCAACTGATCGGTGCATTCGGCATGTTCGACGAATAAAATCCCGTGATTTTTCACTTCTTCGATAAACTGTGCCAACTTACGTGAATCATCACAGAAGCCATTAAAGGTAACCACACCATTGTCCGACCAAATTGCTTTTATGCCATCTAATTCATTTAAAGTGAGTCGTTGTGATACCCACTCTTGAGGGGTCACTTCATGTTGAGGGGCTTCTACAGGATCGACAAGTAATGCTAAAATAAGTAACGCTGAAAAAAACGAGAGTCCTATCAATAATAAGTTTGAAGCTCGTTTTTTAGTGATTTTACGTTTGGGAATGACTTTCTTTTCTATTTCTTCTGAGACAAGGCCTAAGATAAAAGCCATGCCTTCAATCTCAATTACTGAGCCTAAAGGGATTTCTGTAATAGCCTCATCTGGTTTAATCCCATCAATCCATACGGAAGCTTGAGTGACAAGTTCAACCTTGTCTTCACCCACACTAAACTCTACGAGTTTTAATTTTTCCAATACCGCAAGCACATCACCGTCTTCACCGACCGTGAATGTACCTTCTGGAATTGCTAATTGTCGCCCTGAAAGTGGACCGTTTAACCACAATATTTTAAATTTTGACGGCATACTCGACTCATTGATTTACCGGTTCAGCTTTTATTAAAAATAACCTCATGACACGTTGGCGTTGATGTCCTGTTGATCTAAACAAACCACCAACTAAAGGTAGGTCACCCAATAAGGGTAGCTTGTTTTTTGTTTCTTCGTCTTTATCTTGTACAAATCCACCAATAAGCAGACTTTCACCTGACTTCAATGTCGCTTGAGTCGAGATCTCTGAATTCTGAACCTGAGGCAAACCATCAACTCCCTCTACAGGTGCACCTTGCTGACCATCTTGAATGTTCAACACCAAATTAACGGCTTTATGTCCATGATCCATGATCATTCTTGGGGTAACTCTGAGCAAAGATCCCGTTGTCACCGACTTTAAATCAGCCACTTTTTCACCAGATACTTTGGTGTAAAAGGTAACGTTTTTATCCAATACAGCTTGCACGTTGTTAAGAGTTACAACAGATGGACGAGACAATACTTTCGCCTTTGAGTTTCTCTGTAAGGCGTTTAGCTTGATTTCAAAGCTACCAGTATTACCTATCACGGATGAGAAATTTCCACTTGGAGCACGTCCACCAGCAGAACCAGTATCTGAATTAAAACTAATGTTACCGCCTCCCAGTTTTGCAGCAGCTGACCACTCCACCCCTAATTGATTAAAGTTAGAAGCATCCACATCAAAAATAGATACTGAGATTTCTACCATGATTGGTTTAACATCAAGCTGTCTTATGATGGAAGAATAGGTTTTCTGCTCTTGTGTACTGCCTTTTATAATAATTGCATTTTGTCTGGGATCGGCTGCGAATGTAGGACCAGCAGCGGCATTAGATGAGCCTTTTAAATTTTTACTCATTTCTTGCAGTACGGTTACTAAACCAGGCACTACAACATCTTGAGTACGATAACTGTATTTTGAATCTCCAGCTGATGCGTAATTAAGCTTATAAACTTTTACTTCTTCATGGTTTACAGCCGCTTGCTGAGCACTAGCATCTAATTTTTCGGTTAATTTACTCACTGTAGTAATACAAACAGGTACGCCAACTAATTGGATACTAGCGATGTCGATAGCTGGGCGAACATTACAAGCTCGTTTATCTAGCACTCCCGCATTTCTTAGGTAACTTGTAAGATCAACAGTGGAAATGTTATTTAACGGTATGACTTCATTTTGCAGCTCACTGGTTTTATAAACATATAAAACGTCAGTGTTGTAGTACCAAATCAGCCCATATTGACGACTCAACAGATTGATCACCTGTAAGGGGGATTTATTTTGAATTCGCCCGTTGAATTGATCAGTGATCTTACTACTGATCACAATAGGAATTCCGTAGTTGCTACCAAACTCCTGCAATACTGCGGCTAATGGTGTTCCTCGACTGATCATGACAAATGGATCACCTTGCCATTGAATTTCCTTCAATGGTGCGGCAATTCCTCCTGCCATAAAACATAAGAAAAACAGTCCTATCAGTGATCTCATGTTCGCATTCTCATCTCAAATTTAGGTTTTTTTTCAACTTTAGTTTTAAAGCCTTTTTCAAGGTACTGAACAATTGCAAGTTGTATCGCTACGGTTTTATTTAACGCTTTGTCATCTAACGATTCATCGAAATGGCACCAAAGTTTCCATACTTCATTATCCAACTGTAAACCACAATCTTGTCCACCATCAAAAGCTGCAAGCACTAATGTAGCTTTATGAACCCACAAGCTTTCCTCATGCTGCTCGTAATTAGGTTCAACATCCAAGGCAATCAATAACAAGGAATTGTGCTCTAACACTGTGGCTTTACGGTCCGATAACAGCCACTGATCTGATTTCGGGTTTGATACTTGGGACTTTAGTAACCCCAGTTTGATCAATTGTTGCAACATAGCGTCATCACACCCATTAAGTCATTAAATGTATAGAAAAGTATTCCACTGAACTATCAGGTATTAACCCGACTTTTCTAAACTGAAAAATCCCTTAAATAACCAAAGACTTCGCACCAAAACTCGTCATTAATTCAGCTAGCTTTCATTTAGTATATGTGAAAATAAAAAACTTGAAGGACTATTCCAATTTCTTTGGTTCTGAATAGCTACATGAAGATTAAATTTGTTCTAAGCTCTAAGGGCTATTTTTAGATTAAAGGCGAAGCCAACGATTAATGAAAAACCTGTCTGTGATATCGAAATTGACAATAAGTATTGTCATCTTGTGTTGCCTTTGGTGGTTACTAAATGAATATCAGATATATCGCCAAATCTTGCAGCAACAACAGAGCCAGACGTTAAGCCGACATGAATTAACCCAACGCTTAGATGCCGAATTAGCCAGCCGCTTTCTGCAAAACACCGCAATAGACCTCAAAAATTACCGCGATACTTTACCTTACATAAGCTATCAGACCACTGAACCCAATAGTAAGCACAATTATGTGACTGGCAATCATTCACCTTTGGAACTCAAAAATCATCGAATTTTCTTTCAACAAAGAGTTGTTAATCGCTATTCGACTTTTTTGATCAAATCTCCAAAGGGCATGGAAATTATGAGCCGTGCTGCATTAACTGAACCCCAGCAGCTTTTATTAACTAAACACTTTATTCAAACTAACCAAGCGAACACCACAAAAATACAGTGGCAAAGTTTGAATAGTGCTCAATCAACTTTATTCTTGGCTACCTTATTTGATATTAAAACAGGCTACACCTATGGAGTAACGGTAGACTTCTCTTCATTAATAGCAAAGCTAAATAAAGATTCGCCTCACCAACATATGATGCTGTTGACATCCCAACAGCAATTTATTCCCTCGTTACCTCATAAGTTACAACAAAGATTATTTGAGCAGCTGCCTCCTCAACAAAAGTCACCTCATGTAATAGCAGATGAGGAGTCATATTTTTTTATCTCAAAATTACAAGATAATGATTGGGTGCTGGTCACTCGCTTTCCCAAACAAGAAGCCAGTTATGCCGCTAAGGATATTTTCATCAGTAAACTACCGCAAGCTATAACCTTGTTGATTGGGCTTAGCTTGCTATTGATTTCGGTGTTTTATCGACTATTAAAGCGGCCATTAGACAATTACATACATACGATTCGAAATCATAAAACACCGATTTTGCAACGACGATTACCCACATGTTTCAGCGCTGAATTTACAGAAATTGCCAACGCCTATAATGACCTGCTAGATAAAATACAGTTACACCAACAAAAGCTTGAGTTCATAGTAGAACAACGAACACACGACTTGCTTGCGGCATCCAAAAAAGCCGAATTAGCGAACCAACGTAAAACTGAACATTTAACCAGCATTAGCCATGAAATTAGAACGCCCTTGAATGGAATCATGGGAGTACAAGAATTACTGTTAAGTAGCCACACCTCAGAGCGGCAAAAGAAACTCATTGGTACCGCCATTGACTGTGGCTATTCGTTATTATCTCTGGTGAATAATTTACTGGATTTTTCTCGTATAGAAGCCAACCAGATTCAACTTAAGCCTTGCCGATATTCAACATTAAAAGTCGTTGATGAAGCCATGTCCAGTATTGCTTCTCAAGCTCAAAGTAAAGGTATTCTGCTTGTTACAGTCATTCACGACAGCGTTCCTGAGTTTGCCGTATTTGATCCTGAAAGAGTACGGCAAGTGTTAATTAACTTATTGGGTAATGCTATTAAATTTACTGATACAGGATATATTTCTATCGGTGTTAGTTTTTCTCATCAACAACTTAAATATCGAGTGAAAGATACGGGAGGTGGCATTAAGGAAAATGATCTTATTGCTATTTTTGAACCTTATGTGCAGAAGCATAATCAGAAAATAGGTTCAGGCTTGGGGTTACCTATCGCTCGAACACTAGCGAGATTGATGGGAGGTGACATTATCGCCCGCAGCCGTTTTGGACATGGAGCCTCATTTTCATTAAAAATTCCGCTGCAATCTCCAGAATCCATGATTAGCTTGTTGAATACTCATATTCCAGCCCCAAGTCATTTACACCCACAGCTAGTCGCGTGGGGCGCTCATCCAACACCTCCAATAGAAAACCAACTTTCGGCGCCTGAGTTACGATATTTACCCGATAAGCTGTTGCAGTATTGTCGTGAGATTCAGCATGATGTGCCTCACTTTGCTCAAAGCACTTTACCACCATTATTACCATGGAAATTGAAAGTGTTAATCGTGGACGATGTTGATATCAACCTTGATATTATGTCTCAGATGTTATTTGAATTAGGGCAAAGCGCTTATACCGCTTCGGGAGCTAATGCTGCCTTAGACATGGGGCGCAAGCACATTTTTGACTTAATATTAATGGACATTCGTATGCCAGATATAGATGGATATCAAGCCACAGCTATGTGGCGTAGTGATAAGCACGTATTGGATAATGCTTGTCCTATTTTCGCACTTACAGCCAATGCGGAGTCATTCACCAATGAACAGCTTAACGCGGCTGGTATTAATCACTATTTAGTTAAACCTATCTCATTACGGAGTTTAAATAATGCACTTGAACTCGCCGCCGAATTCCAAATAGAAAGAGAGGTCCAGCCCACGATAAATTCTGAAGCTGATACCCCTCTAATTGATGTGTTACAAACCGATTTAAATCAAAAGCTTTACAGCCAGCTTACTGAAATACTGTTGTCGCTAAAAGCTTCAATTGAAAGCCAAAACTGGCAATTAACAAGCCATTGGCTTCACACTTTAAAAGGTACTTCTGGACTGGCTGCATTAAAAGATATTGAGCGGGAAGTGACTCATTTAGAACAGTTGCTTGAGCAAGAGCAAAGCCTAAGGCTTCAACAACTCAAGCAACTAAATCAACTGATCAAGGCTATTGAGTAACCCCTTACCTTAAGCCTAACCTATCAGCTCGAGAGAGCAGCTCCGCAACATTATGTGCATTGAGCTTGCGCATTAGATTAGTACGGTGACTTTCCACGGTTTTTAAACTGATCACTAAAGCTTCAGCGATATCACGATTTCTCAACCCTTCACAAATCAAACCTAGCACCTGCTTTTCTCGATGAGTCAACGTTGGAAGATCGCTAGTTTCTGTGTCAAAGGCATGAATTTGTTGTTCATCTAAACCAGGATCAATAAACGTTTTACCTCTGATCACGGTTTTGATAGCCGCAAACAATGTAGACTTAGGGCTATTTTTTAGCAAGTAGCCATTGGCCCCAATATCTAATGCTTCACGGGCAGTTTTCTCTTCTGCAACAGCGGTAAGCATGATGATCATGATGTCTGGCCAGCGGCTTTTTAGCTGCCTAACGACTTCAATACCATTCATTTTAGGCAGTTTTAAATCCATGAAGACAAGATCTGGTTTTAAAGAAAGGCATTGCTGATAAACAGAAAGCCCGTCTTCTACGAAGCCAACCAATTGCATATCGGGATAAGGGGCTAAACAACTGCTAAGCCCATCGTATATGAGGGAGTGATCGTCTACGACTAAGATTTTTAACGATTTTGTGGATTCAAAAGACATTCTTGCTTCTCCTAGAACCCCGCAATGATGCCCATCGAATTACTTTATTGAGCTTTACGGGTACTTCTAGAGTAGCAAACTCCCTATCATCAAGCGGTTAATTTTTATCCACGAAGTGTTAATTTAACCTCAGCTCCGTATAACGAAATCTGTAACATTATGATTTACGATATAAGCTTTAACATTGTTATCTACAGTACTGCTAATGGTGTGTAGTTCAAGGCAGAACAGTTCGTAATAGCTGGTATCGACAAACACAACTGTCGTTACTGCGTTCTATTACGGGCTGTTCTAACACAGAAATACGCATAAGTAGCTGTGCTGTAGAGGTTGGCTTATGCAGAGCTGAGGTTAATTTAGATAAGTCAAACTACCCGTAAGATGTGGTCGTTTACCCTTTTTATCTCGCAATTCAAAGCTCAAACCGTTCTCTTGAGCTTCGTAATTAAAAGTAATGGAACCTGGCATAAACACTGGAAGCTTAAAGGCGACATCAATACTAAAAGCCGAACTTTCTAATTTTGACATCAATTGAGACAAGCAATACGCCTTGGACCACATACCATGTACTAAGACTTTATCAAAGCCAAATCGTTTCGATAAAAACGGATATAAGTGGATCAAGTTATAATCACCTGATGCTTTTGCATAACGTCGTCCTAGATCTTCATCGATTTGCGTCGTTACCGCATTTTCCCAAGCAATATTATTGGCTCTAGGTGGACGAGAGCGTCGTTTTTCATCATTTCGGTATAAATAGGTGGAACGTGACTCCCATACTAGCTCATCTAACACTTCCGCTTTTGAATAAAATACAAACTCAATGCCTTTATCAGTGACTTCGCTTTCCACTAATTCACAACTGCAATTTATAGGCTCATCAATGGTGACATTACGATAATGAGTAATTTGATTTCCAAGATGAATCATACCTAACAGCGGAAATGTAATAGCTTCATGAGTGAACAAAGTCGCATGAAGGCGAAACATGACGATATGCAAATAAGTTGGCGGTAAGGTTTTACCGTCAAACTCAAAGCCACAAACTTCAGAGTAACGTTTAGCACGACGATGAGAAACCTGAACGCTTTTTTGAGTAACAAGAATCGAAGGTAGATCTTTACCATCCCACCCCGGTTTTTTAACAAAAAAGATTTTACGATATAAAGATAAAAGCGATGGTTTGCCCGTTAACTCAACCTTGTACTGCATCTGAAATTGTTATCCTTTAATTTCTAACCAATCGCTTATTATACCTACAAATCACCCTCTTGTGCATCATTCGTATTTTTACTCAGGCTTGGTTAAGTAAGTTGAACCTCTTATAGCTTAAACTGCTTGAGAGCATGCTCAACATCTTGCATGGTTTCCATGGCCTTTTCGCCTGCCTTTTGTAACGTTTCACTACCTTGAGCCGTTTGCTCAGCAATAACTACGATATTACACAAGTTAGTTGAAACACTATCTGACACCTCAACTTGATGTTTACTTTGTTCGCTAATGCTTTCACTGGTTTGTTGAATATTTTCAACTCGACCTAATACATCGTTTAACGAATTAGATAGCACTTTATTGTTGCTCATACATTGCCGTGTTCCGGCTTGTCCTACCTCCATCATATTCCTAGCTTGCTCGGCACGTTGTTGGATTTGAACAATGGTACTATTTATATCGGTGATAGATTCTTGAGTTTTCATCGCCAAAGAGCGCACTTCATCGGCAACGACAGAAAAACCACGGCCCGCTTCCCCAGCTCTAGCGGCTTCAATTGCGGCATTTAACGCCAATAAATTGGTCTGTTCGGCAATATTTTCGATAACCTCGAGTACATTGCCAATCGCTTTACTTGAATCACTAAGAGAGTGAATGACCTCTGCCGTTTCATCCACATTGATATTGAGATCATGAAGTGCTTTTGTGGCTTGCTCTAATAACAAAGAGCTATTTTGAGTACCAGATAAAATATTGCCGGCTTGCTCTGTTGCAATCGACACATTTTCTCCAATCGTCGTCACCGAACAAACAACGGTATCGATTGATTGACTTATCTGGTTAATTTCCACTTTTTGCTTTGATGTGCCCTGCTGAGTTTGCTCACTGATGAGTTTAAACTCACTGAGCTGACGTTCCATCACTAACACTGAATCAGCAATATTTTTAACGGCATTTTGGATTTTCTCAATAAAGCCATTAAATTCAGATGACAACTGACCGATTTCATCTTTTCGAGAGGTATCTAGCCTTCTTGTTAAGTCACCATCACCACGCGTTAATTCCACGACAGCAGAAGATAAAGCTCTAATGGGCGTTAAAATATGGCGGGTAACCCATAATGCCCAAGCAATCGCAACGGCTGCAATAACCATCAACAAGATACTCATTTGTACTAACTGAGCATCGATGCGTTTCTCTACATTCATGGCCATCTTTGACGACTCATACAAAGTGTCTTCAATCAAGATCCTTAACTGATCTTCCACTTGATGCATTTGTTTTTCTAGAACACGAATATCAATGAGCTGCGTTTGATTACCGGCCAGCAAGTGTGCTTTCATGCCTTTAAACCACACTCCAGCCGCTCGTTGAATCGCAACTGATTGATCTTGTATGTCGTCGGTTAAGCTACTTTTTGCCGCTTGAGCCACTTGCTGCTCAAAACGATTTACTAGTGATTCAAAATGCTGCTGTACCTCACGCTCTGGTTTTGGCTCAGTCATCGCCAAGACTCGATCTGCATAAGCTTCCAACTCTAAAAAAGTTTCCCATGCTGCTCGGCTACTATTTACGGCGTTTACTGGCTGATTAAACGCCAACACTGTTTGTTGTCCCTGTTCATTTAATTGCTCTAACAGAAACAAACTTAATAAGCTGAATACAAGTATTAACCCACCAAAGCTCAATAATATTTTTTGTTTAATTTTCATATTCAGTTATCTAATCAGTAAGGTAACAAAGGCAAAGTGATCACTTTATCTTCACCTGTGAGCGTCTTTAAAAAAGCAGTTAATTGTTCAATTTCTAATTCTGAAAGTTGAACGGGCTGCATCAAGGGAGACAAGCTTGGGCGGGGTGGGGCTTTTTTAACATAGTGTCGAATAACGGTATCTAAATCATTCATTGAGCCATCATGCATATAAGGTGCACGCTGGCTTATATTTCTTAAGCTTGGCGTTTTAAAAGCAAATTTATCTTTAGGGTTCTTGCTGATAACAAAACGACCTTCATCATTGGAGCTCAGTCCAATATCATGGAACTGATTATCGGTAAAATTCCAGCCAGCATGACAAGCTACACATTGTGCTTTACCGGTGAATAGCTCAAACCCTCGTTTAGCTTTTGAACTAATGGCTGCTTCATCACCTTCTACCCAAAGATCAAATGGGGCTTCCCCAGAAACTATGGTACGTTCAAAGGTGGCAATGGCCTTTAAAATGTTTTGCTCATTAATTCCAGATTGGCCGAAGACTTCGCGAAATAGTTGTCGGTAACCTGCAACGTTTTGAAGCCGAGCTACCACTTCTGGCAAAGTAATGTTCATTTCAACTGCGGCTTCTATAGGACCTTTGGCTTGAGCTTCAAGATCTTGTGCTCGACCATCCCAGAAAAATGATTGTCCCCAAGCGGCATTAATAATTGACGGGGAATGGCGACCTAACTGAGTATTTAAGCTGCCAACCGCTCGAGGAGTCGCATCCTCCCACCCAAAACTCGGGTTATGACACGACGCACAAGTTAGGTTCCGGTTTCGGCTCAACCTTGGGTCAAAGAACAACATCTTACCTAATGCCGCTTTAGGCGCACTGTATGGATTTGCTGCGGGGAATGGAATGAGATCAGGTCGCTTAAATGCATCTTTTGGATTAGCGAGTACTTGCCCTGAAACCAATAATGCACTCAGTAAAAAAATAATACGGCTTTTCATATGTGGTCTCTGAATGTGAGATTCTTATATACTCGTGATACCTGAAGATGCAGGATTTCAGCGAGAATTAATTGCCATTTAGACAAGGCACTTATCCGCAGTAATAGTTGCTCTATTTCAAGGGTAAGTAACACAGTCTAAATGGCAATTAAACTCGCACTGTGTGGGCTTTTCAGCGTTGATTCTTCTTTGTTGTAAAAGCTTAAATTAGCCCGCTAGTTCTTCACTTTCACGCCTCGAATAATTCAACGCTGAAAAAGCCCTGAAAGTTGCATCTTCAAGTATCACGAGTATAGTTATGGCGGTTCTAACTTTATTTGGGAACACCCTCTAGTTAGGAACGCCCTCTATTTTATCGAATAAGAAGGTGAAACCTTTAAGGGTATTTGCTGTAACTAAGGCTAATAGGTTATAACTTGCTCATAACACACTAATAATGATGTCCCATTTTACCTGTATGGATTCACTACCCGACAATTTCACTCATATCGCCGTACCTGAACATAAAAGTTCGCCTTTAACTCTTACCCAGTCACCGCTACCAAAGCTTGGTTCCCATCAAGTATTAATTAAAGTCATAGCCGCTGGTGTTAATGGACCTGATTTAGCTCAACGTCAGGGGATTTATCCTCCTCCCAGAAACGCTTCCCCCATCTTAGGGCTAGAAGTTGCAGGAGAAATTTGTGCTGTCGGCACCGATGTCACAGAGTGGCAAATAGGCGATAAAGTATGCGCTTTAGTCGCTGGTGGGGGGTATGCTGAGTACGTTAACGCTCACCAAGATCATTGTCTGGCTCTACCAGATTCTATTTCTATGACCCAAGCTGCCGCTTTACCTGAGACTTTGTTCACGGTATGGGGGAACTTATTTCAACGTGCGAAATTAACCCATTCTGACACGCTATTAATTCATGGTGCATCAGGTGGTTTAGGTAATTGTGCAATCCAGCTAGCTAAAGCGTTTGGCGCTAAAGTAATAGTAACGGCTGGAAGTCACGAAAAGTGCCAACATTGCCTATCACTAGGGGCTGATTATGCCTTTGAATATTCGTCTCCTACTCTGCATCAAAATATTCTGGATGTTACTGAACAACAAGGCGTCTCTGTAGTGTTCGATATGGCAGCAGGCGACTTCGTTAACTTGAACCTCAAATTACTTAAAAATGATGGCCGTATGGTAACGGTGGCCTTACAAAGAGGAATAAAAGCCGAAGTTGACGTATTTCGGTTAATGAGTAAACGCATTACTTGGACTGGTTCCACCCTGCGCCCTCAATCCGATGCTATGAAGTCCAGTATCGCTTCTGAGCTAAAGCAGAATGTCATGCCATTAATTCAGCAAGGTTTATTTTTTCCTCATATTCATCAAACATTTGAGTTATCTGAAGCAGAACAAGCTCACCAACTCATGGCTTCCAAAACTCATACTGGAAAAATTATCCTTACCATCAGCCATGTAAGATGATTGTCATATTCGAGATTAATAATGGGATCTGGAGTGAATGGACTGTCAAAATTGCGTTGTGGTGCAAAAAAATAACATTAAACCCTCACAAAAAACTTGAACCCTAAAATTTTTTGACTAAATTCGTATAAAGCCGATGATGTGGGGATTTCCATGAAATAGGCTCACTGAACGGTATTGATTGAATCGTAGTTTTGCATTCGGTACTTCATTCTTCGAATGCAAAGCATTGTCGTTGGGCGGATTGAACCTGACTTAGCAATCCTCCCTGAGTGTATGTGTTGAATGAAGGGTATTAGCATATATGAACAGCATGGACAAACAGCAGCTTTGGTATGGCGAGCTTAAAACTCCCCGTGGAAATACGGTAGTCATCCACGATCAGGCACTGCCCGAGGCTAGCCCTGGGCGTATTTATCTATACAACTCAGCTCGTGAATCCATCATCGAGTATGTCAAAGACATTGTTGAAAATAACTTACATGACTTGGACAGTGAAAGCCTTACACAAGCACAAGCAAATTATGCTGAAGCATGGAAACAGGCAAAAACTGAGTTTATGAGTAAGCAAAAAGGCAACTTAGACTTAAACCCTGAGACTGCGCCAGTGTCTGCTAAATCTGATGAGTCTATAGAGTTAGAGGAAGAGCCAGAGATCACCGTTGATGTCGATGATCTCCAAAACGAATGGACTGATGAAGAATACGAAGAGTAATTCTTTATTTTTCTATCGTTCCAAACTCATATCGGCTGAGGTGATGATACTGCTCTCCCACCTCTAGCCATGATTTACCTAACATATCAGGCTGGTTGGGAGCATCTGGGCATAATTGAGGTTCTAAACAGATGCCATGAAATTGATTAAGCTCTTGGCCTTGCTCACCTTTAGTACCTTGCAAGAAGTTCGCGGTATACACTTGAACCCCAGGTTGATTAGTATACAAAGTCATTATACGGCCGCTTTTAGCGCTGCTGATGTGACCAAAACGCACCAAGGTGTCTCTGTCATTTTCCATTAAATAACAATGATCAAGTCCACGGGTTGAAGCCAAGCTTGGATCAACCAAACGCTCAGCCAATACACTCTCGGTATTAAAATTCAACGTTGCCGTTACAGGTTCAATAGCAATGGGAATGCCTTGTTCATCGGTACGCAAGTATTGAATACTATCGGTTTGCATTCGATGTTGAGCAATGGTGTTTGAGCCATCAAGGTTAAAATAACTATGCTGAGTTAAGTTAACTGGGCATGGCTTATCTGTCTTAGCAATAATTTCAACCAACAAGCTATTGCCATCTAAACGATAATCTAATTGCACTTGGCAATTACCCGGAAAGCCCATATCACCATCAGAGCTAACTAAGGAAAGCCTGACACCGTCCTCTAAGGTTTCTAGCTGCCATTGCTTCTGATTAAATCCCTGACTGCCACCATGCAGACAATTTTGTTGGTTATTGGTATCAAGCTGATACTCTTGCCCTTGATAACTCAGTTTTCCGCCTTTAATTCGATTGGCAAAACGACCAGCAATAGCTCCTAAGTGCGCATCTTGAGCAAGATAACCTTCGGCACTGTCACAACCAAGTACGATATTTTGCCTTTCACCATGACGATCTGGAACCCGTAATTGGCGAATAATACCGCCAAGACTTAACACTTCCATTGAGATGATGCCGTTATCAATCACGACACGCTTGATTTCTCCGCCACGTGGATCCTTCCAAGCTGTCTTAGTTGTTATTGTTAACACTGAAGTTTCCTGTTTACTTATACTTTTTTGAGGGAGTGCGATTATTCATCAATTTTTGCAGCAGCGGCGGCGGCGCTACACAAATACACTTGCGCTTCGATGCCAGTTTGTGACAAGTATTGAGTTTCAACGGCTGTCACAACATCATCTGTCAACTCGTGCTCGACTAAAGCAATGACACTGCCGCCAAAACCACTACCAGTCAATCGGACACCACCTCGCTCACCGACTTGCTCTTTAATAATATCCACAAGCAAATCAATCTCAGGAATACTCATTTCAAAATCATCCCGCATAGATTGATGAGATTGTGCCATTAACTGGCCGAGTTTTTTGACATTCCCTTGTTCTAGAGCCCTTGCGGCACTTTGAGTACGAGTGTTTTCGGTGATCACATGGCGCGCTCTGTGATATAAATGCTCAGACAGCTGGTTTTGATGCTGCTTTAATTGAAACTCAGAGATATGGCGTAAACTCTCTAAACCAAAATGCTCCGCGACTTGTTGGCATTCATCCTTGCGCAATTGGAACTTTTTCTGAATATCTTTAGCGTACTTACCTGAATGAACAATAATCAGACTTAAATTATCTGGAATGGAGACCGCTTCGTAATCTAAATCTAAGCAATCAATCAACAATGCTTGATCGGCTTCGGCCAAGGCACTGATCATCTGATCTTTCATGCCACAAGTGCGAGCCATAAACTGATGCTCTCCTCGTTGAGCGATTTGGGCAATGGCTACTGGAGATAAAAATAACTGACTGGCATCATTCACTGCTGTGCCAAAGGCAATTTGCAATGCTGCCGATGAAGAAAACCCACTTTCTATCGGAATATCGCTAATAATGGCCACATCTACACCGGTGGACTCTAAACCACTCATCGCAAGAGCTGCTGTGAAACTTTGTAAGTAATGACTCCAGTGAAAATCAGTACTTTCAAGAGACTCTTTACCAAAACGCCACTCTACAAAACTTTCTGGCTCAACATCAGTAACTACTCGAAACAGATCATCATCTCGATGTTTAACCGCAATAACCACTCTGAAATTGATCGCTGCCGGTAACACAAACCCTTCATTATAGTCTGTGTGTTCACCCATTAAATTGATGCGACCGGGGGCTTGAAAACAAGCGTCGGGACTAGTGCCAAATGTTCTAACGAATAATTTATTCGCTCGTTGCGCTGGGGAGAGCATATAACTACAGATTTCCCATGATGTTGATAGTTTAAAGAGGCCTTGTACCTCTCATCAAAGAATAAAGCCATTAGCTCCACTAACGGCTTTGTTATCATATTATTGACCTGAGTTATATCATGCTTCAAACAGTTATGTCACTAGTATTAATCACCGATGGAAAGTTGCTCCTGCATCGCTAGTGTTTCAGGTCTGGATGCAACTGACTTTGAAGCTGAATTTTCCAACCAAAAACGACTTAATATCAAGGTAAAAGCCACGGTGACTGCCAAGGTAATGGCCATAAGATGAATATAATGTAATCCCCAAGGTTGCCACATAAAAGTAAACACTGAATACAGTGCCACACCAAATACTAAGCCAATTTTAATCGCTGTTGCATGCACATTTTTAAACATCAAAGCACAGATGAATGCTGCCAGTACAGGCATTGAGTAAAGGCCATTGAGCTGCTGTAAAAACGCGATAATGCTTGAAGCCTTGGCAAATATGGGAACTAAACATAAAGACAGAATAGTGAACAATAGTGCAACGCGAGTACCAATTTTTCTAGGATCGGCTTTAGCATTGAAATAATTCTGATGGATGTCACAAGTATAAAGGGCTGCAGCTGAATTTAAGCATGAATTGAATGAACTGAGCACAGCACCAGCAATGACGGCAGCAAAAGCACCTGACAGCCAGTGAGGTAAAATATCCCCTACTAGCTTCCCATAAGCGATGTCCCCCACATCACCGTATAGTTTCAATGCCACAATACCAGGAAGCACTACAATTAATGGGGTTAAAAATTTAGTAAATACCGCGCCATATAAGCCTTTCTGCGCTTCTTTTACTGACTTAGCAGCTAAAGCTCGTTGGGTGATTACCATATTGGTTCCCCAATAAAAAATTTGAATAAAGATCATTCCAGTAAACAAGGTAGGCCATGGAATATCAGACGCATTATCACCAATTAACGTTAAACTGCTTTGCGGTAGACCTGATAGATCCCAGTGGATCGCATTCATTGCCAAATATGAAACGATAAGTCCCATGACAATCAAACCAATCCCATTAAGGGTATCTGAAATGGCAATGGCTCTAAGTCCACCAAAAATGGCATACAAAGCGCCAGCGGCGGCAAATAGGATAGCAATCACTATGATTGGAATGTGAAGCCCAAACATAGACTTCATAAATAAGGAGCCTGTATAAAGCACCACTGGTAATAGGATGAAAGCGTAGCCGAGCATAAACAGCACTGACACCATAGCTCGAATGCCTTTATCGTTATACTTGCGTTCAAGTAACTCTGTGGTTGTTGTGCAGTTATATTTGTAATAAATAGGGATCAACCATTTTGCTAAGATTACCAACCCAATGGCTGCTGCAATTTCCCACCATGCAACCAATAAAGTTTGCGCTCCGTTCATTCCCACTATTTGTTCGGCACTGATATTGGTCATCATTAATGAACCTGCGACCACAACCCAATTTAACCCGCCACCAGCTAAGAAATAGTCTTTGGTGTCATTGGGATCACGCTTTACTTTATTGCATCGAATAAAAGTAATGAGTGCGACTAACAAGGTTAAGCCTAAAAATACGCTTACTTGGATTAATTCATCCATTGTTAACTCCTACTTTGTTAACCTCAGAGCTGTATCAAGAAAGCTATATCCTTAAGCATAATCACACTATCTACAGCGCTGAGGTTAGTTAGGCTGCCATATTTCCCTCGCAAGTTGTTGGATATCCTGCTCACTGGTAATTGGCAGTAAACTAAAACGAAATATCATTGTTTTAGCAGGGAGCCGATAAGCATCATGCACTGGTCGTCCCCACGAAGTATCGCCACCCACGCCCATTTGTTTGGCATCGATGTTCCAAGTCACGAACTCCCTATATGGGACCTCGCCACCATGATTTTGAGTAACAGGCACTAATCCCGAAGCTGAACTTGAGGCGTCTCCGGTTCTAAAGTCGATGTCTGATAATGCGAATGGCCATAAACTGGTTTGTAATTCTTGACTCGCCACTGCCATAAGCCCAGCTTGCTTATGATCAGTTACCGCTACATATCGAACCTCAGTTCGCTGTCCCGTTTCTTGTGGACGAGAATAGCGATGAAAAGCATCTTCAACAGGCAAGTGATACCAACCTAATGGATTACCCGAATATCTATCCGCATAGGTTTCTTCTGGGCCACGGCCAAAATAATGTAAGAACCGCTGACTGAATGGCAGCTGAGTATTAAAGCCAAACTTGGGTAAATCGGGTAAATCTTTTACTGAAGGAATGAATTTACTCTCAATCAGCAACGATCCCTTTGCTCCTACTTGGTAATGTGTAACTAACTCGAACTGGTTTGATGGATGAAGATGGCGAGTCACCACTCCATTAGCACCTTTGTGTTCAACACCTTTCAGCTCTAATTCTTCACCAGCATCTTGCCAAAAGTCCGCCCACTTAGGCATACCATTGCCCAGATCATTATCGGTTGGCGCACGCCAAAAATTGGCGCGTAACGGCTGCTGTAATTGTGGCTTACCTAGATAAATCACTTGCTCTAGCCAGCCTGATTTCCGGTTAAACTGATAACGCGTGTTGGTTTGTTTAACGAACAACTCGATCAAATGTTCTGAAGTTGTTAGCTCGGCTTTATACACTAAGCTGTTTTGTGGCTGCGCACTACTCAACTGAAACTGCTCAAATGCCACTAAATGATCGCTGGCTAGTAATGGCTGCGGCTGATTGACTCTGGCTTCCAATAACAGGTGATATTCGGCATGTTCATCAAATTGAATATTAATGGGTAACGTTATTTTGTGCTGCTGATGTGGGGCTAGTTTCGGCATTGGTTGACGCTGGGTATTAACTGTCACCCCGTCTTTTTGTATATGCCAAACTAAATCAAATTGACTTAACTTTTTAAAGTCATATCGATTATCAATTATGACGCTAGCTACTCCATTCTTTAAACGAAAATCAGTAAATTGAATGGGCTGATAGACTTTCTTTACTTCCGATAAATGCGGATGCGGATTACGATTTGGATCGACCAATCCATTATTCAAAAAGTTACCATCGGTAGGCATTGTTGGGTGATAATCGTTACCGTATGCCCAGTACTTTTGTCCATTCGAATTGATTTGCTCAAGAGATTGATCCACCCAATCCCAAATAAAGCCACCTTGTAAATTGGGATAACGCTCAATGACATTCCAATAGTCTTGCAAATTCCCCACTGAGTTTCCCATCGCATGGGCATACTCAATCATGATTAATGGTCTGTCTTTATGTTTTTTAGCGTAGTTCTCGATTTTTTGAATCGATGGGTACATTGGCGCATAAATATCAACATATTCAGCTAAACCAGCAGGCTCATATTGCACTGGGCGGCTGGGATCGCGTTGTTTGATCCAATTCGCTAAGGATTTGAAAACCGTGCCCTCCCCCGCTTCATTGCCTAATGACCAAATAATGATTGAAGGATGATTTTTATCACGCTCAACCATACGCTTCACTCTGGCTAAATGAGCGGGTAGCCAGCTCATCTCATTACCTATTTGAGTTTCATCATCTATTGCGAGTGGGTGAGATTCTATGTTGGCTTCATCGATAACGTATAAACCATATTTATCGGTGAGTTTGAGCCAATAGGGATCATTTGGGTAATGACTAGAGCGAACAGCATTAATGTTGTTTTGCTTCATTAAGCGAATATCTTGAAGCATCCGCTCTTTACTCACAACATGAGCGGTTTGGGGATCGGTTTCGTGTCGATCAACACCGCGAACACGAATAGGCTGATGATTGACTCGCAATTGACCATTGTGAATATCGACTTTTCTAAATCCAATAGCGACATGGCTAGTTTGTAATAACTCACCTTCTTGAGTATATAAATTAACAAGTAATGAGTGAAGATTAGGAGTTTCAGCTGTCCACAATGCAGGATTTTTTAACTGAGCAGTAAAACGAACATCACTTTGAGATGATAATGTTAAAGGCTGACGTTCACTCACAACAAGCTTGCCAAGCTCAGAAAATAACTGGTACTCCAACTCCAGCTTTTTTGGGGCGGCATGGTTAATCAAATTGATATTCAACGCCAATTCAGCCACGTCAAGTTTGTCATTCAACTGATAATTAGCATCGATATCAGCAATCCGCTGCTTTTCAGTTGCATACAAATATACATCACGCTCAATCCCCGATAAACGCAGCATATCTTGGCTTTCAAGGTAGCTAGCATCACTCCAACGAATAAGCTGCATACCAATAACGTTCTCTCCCACATTGAGTGCATCAGTAACATCAAACTCGGCAGGCGTTTTTGCGCCTTCACTATATCCAATATATTGCTCATTCAGATACACACTTAATGCTGATCGTGCAGCGCCAATATGTAAAAAGACTTGCTTATCTTTCCAGCTTTGGGGCAGCGTCATTACTTTGCGATAACTGCCCGTAGGATTATGCTTTATGGGCGCTTCAGGCCACTTGGTCTCAAACGGGTAACGCTCATCTAAATAAATGGCATGACCATAGCCTTGCGCCTCCCAATTAGCTGGCACCTGAATGGACGACCACAGCTTAGTCTCGAAATCTTTTCGAGTGAAGTTTTTTGGAGCTTGAAAAGGATTATTAGCAAAATGAAACTGCCAACGGCCGTTTAAATCTAGATAATTGGGACTTAATCGAGGTTCATCTTTAAGTGCGAATAAAGAGGAAGAATAAGGAAAGAAACTCGCATGAGGCGGCAATTTGTTATCCTCAAAGCGTAAATGATCACGCCAAGGCTCTTTGGCGACAGTCTCTTTGCCACACACATCGGTTGCTACAAAACTCGCTACGAGCCAAATACTGGATAGCAGATTATTTTGAAATTTCCCCATGCTTTCCTCTTTTTTTTATGCAAAAAACCTCTATGAATAGTGCATGTTTGGCACTATTTGCGATTCCAAACTATTGTGAGATACCGATTATCAGGGCTCACAGCGATGCGATACGGACTGTGATGTCGTGGTGAAGGGGGCGTGATAACTGAAATAGCCTGCCAACTCACTGGTATCGCAGAAGAAGGCTTCTGCTCTAATCGCCAAGCCCTTAATTGCTCACCATCTAGATTAAATAACCAAGTGGATTGAGTTAACGCTTGACCGCTCCAAGCATAATCCTCGTTTCCTGAACCTAAACTGACTATCTCTTGGTGACTCCGTAGCATTGGATCAAATATTGTAACGACTTGATCACCATTCATTTTCTTTTTTACATAACTAAAACGTGCTTGATTTGGCACAACATGGATGCTGCGCCCCACATTATCGGTTACAAAATGACGCTCATCAGCGCGCTCACCTTTAGGCTCAAAGTAAAGTGCATGAGCATAACGCGCCCACAATAGAGTCCCAAGCTTCGAGTGAGCCGCATAGTAACCAGATGGGATCAAACTATTAATAGCCCGTTCTCTAGGTTTTCCCTCTTTTTGAAGCCAAACGCTCTGATGCGGAACTCCTTGCTCTACGACATATTTCAAGCCTTCGGAGGATTCATTCGGGGAAAACTCACTTTCATCTGGTGTATTTGTTACTTGGTAAATGTCACCATTAAAGAATTGATATTGATAAATATCAGTATGAGCACCGCTTCGATTAGAAGAAAAGAAGATGGATTTACCATCTAAGGAAAAACTGGCTTGGTTATCATAACCATCGCGGTTAGTAATGACTTTTCCTTTGCCAATAGACCATTGCTGACTCTGACTATCATAGTTCAAAGGATAAAGAGAAATATCAGTGCCTGATGCCATTGCACCTTGTGCAACCCAAAAACTTGCAAGCGCTAAACTTAGTTTTATTTTCATATTATTGCTCTTGTTTTTTTACAACAGTAACGGAACAATAACTAAGTTTTATAGGATTGTATACAACTCACACAAAAGCTAAATTGAACGTTAGCGATTATTAATTCGATGAAAAGCTTCTATTAATTTGAATAATGTACAATGAAATAAAGCATTTTGACTGGCACGTAGTTATGGCAGCAGGAACGACTTTAACCGCTCCCTCATCAACAGACTCCTCTGCAGCAACATCTCCGATAGAAGGTGTTACACGACAGCTGACTGCTGAATTGATAAAAAGTGCTGTTAGCATTATAGCTGGACATAGTGTCACCTTAAACGTTACGGATATAGCAGCTAATAAGTTTCATGCTGCCCCCGAAAATGCAACTGCCAATAATGACAAGCCACATGAACCACACTCAACATCAGCATCAACTTCTACACCAGCCCACCCACTAAGTGGACGTAAACGAATGTTAGCTTTCTCTAAGGCTAATAATTTATCGCTTAATTTAAACACAGTAGAACAAACTAACCCTCTTTATGAAATAAGTGTTTCTTCACAAAAGCCTGTAGGTGTTGATCTGCAAATATGGGATCTATCCCAACTTGAGTCTTTAGCTTTTCGAATTGTTGGTGATAATTCAAAAGTTGGTTACATTGCGTGGGATCTGGACGATGTGATGATCCAAGTTGATCCAAAGACCTTAGAGCAGCAGTACACTGAAAAGGGAAAATTTGCGGAAACGTTAACATCAATGACGTTAACGTTTCCCAACGCAAAATTTATTCTTGTTACCCACACTAGAGGTCAAGCAAATCTCGACGATAAGTTAAAAAAACTACAACCTGAATTCCCTCGCGATAAATTCGAATCATTTGAAGCAATGAAACAGTTTGATCCTTCAAATAAAGGTGAATTGTTAGCTCTAAAGCTGAATTCACTTAAGGGTGAGCAATCCAATCAATTCATTATCTTTATTGATAATAACTCGAGTAATTTGCAAGATGTTAAAAAGTACTATGGAAATAGAGTACTAACGATTCAATATTTAGGTGCTACGGAAAATATGGTAGAAGCTGAGATGTCTCGAAAAGACTGTACGAAAGTAGCAGCATTATGGGAGAGTTGCTTAGGAAAAGACAAATTAAGTCAAATTTTTAGAGAACTCGAACCTATTTATCGACAATATCATGAAAATATGCATGCATTACAACAAAGATAATAGCGAACTTCTTTCCGCGATCAAGCTACCAATATAGCTCTCATATAGGCTGTATTATTAAGCTCTTAATAGCTTTTCTTCAAAAAATACCTATCGTGATCTTGAGTGATGCCTGAAGCAATGCCTGTTATATCAAAGCCAAGTTTTTGATAAAAATTAGGCGCTTGCACGGTTAACGTATCCACTTGAGCCGCAACACAACCACGATTTATCGCTTCTGCTTCAGCCTGCTGCATCAAGCGGCGACCTAGACCTTGACCTCTAGCGACATCATCAACCCACAATACTTCGATAAAAAAGGTTTTATAGATGGTGCGCCCTGCAACACCACCAATAAGTTGTTGATTATCATCACGGATCACAACTGAAAGAGGAATGGAAACTTCACCGGCCAGTTTTTGTTTGTTGTACTCTCTCACGCCTGATACCAGTGCATCAAAGGTATTGGCATCATGTTCATTAATGACTTCGATCTTCATGTCGATTATGTCCTTATCATTACAAAAAAGTGGGCATTAGCCCACTTATTCAGTATCTTTTACTTCTACGACTGATGCTCTCGTTCTACTTTGCGCAACCAGCCCTCTGGAGCTTCTCGTAAGCCATTTTGAATGTCGGTATACACCTGATAAATACGCTTAATATGTGGCCCAACCTTACCGTCACCCACAATCACTTCACGGCCGTCTTCAAACACATATGAACCAACAGGAGAAACTACCGCAGCGGTACCAAACCCACCCGCTTCAACAATTTCACCAGCTTCAATATCGGCAATAAAGTCTTCCAATAAAATGGTTTCTTGTCTCACATCACACCCAAGTACATCGCCTAAAGCCAAGATAGATTCAGAGGTAATCGATTTTAAAATGGTATCGGTGAATTCAGGGATCACAATGCTGCCATCTTTGCGAACATGAAAGTGATTCATCGCCCCGACTTCTTCTAGCTTGGTATTAGTAGAATCAAGATACAATACCTGCGCAGCACCGTGCTCTGCGGCTGATTGAGTAGCACGTAAAGAAGCAGCATAGTTACCCGCTGCTTTAGAAGCTCCCGTACCACCAGAAACCGCACGGTGATAAGTTTTGCTGATCAATAAACGTAACGCATTATTGAAACCATTAGCATAGTAGGCACCGCTTGGGCTTAACATGACACAGAAAGTATATTTGTTACTGATCCCTAACGATAAACGATCTTCAGTAGCAAAAATAAATGGACGAATATAGAAGCATGCTCCTTCTTGTTGAGGGAACCATAAGCGTTCAACATCAATCAAAGCGTGCACAGCTTGCTCTTGGATGCTTTCATCTAAATTCGGGATACACACAATGTCGCCAGAACGGTTTAATCGCTTAGCATTTTTATCGATGCGGTAAGTGTAAATTTCGCCATCAGCATGCTGAAAAGCTTTAGCACCTTCAAAGATAGATTGCCCATAGTGAATACACATGGCGCCTGGCATCATGTCCATCGCACCATAAGGCACAATACGAGGGTTAAGCCATTCGCCATTATCATAATCCATCAGGAACATATGATCGGTTCTCAGTACACCAAAACCAACATTTTCTTGTGGGATAAATGGCGTAGAGCGGCGCTCTGAGTCAGGTCTTAATTGGTAATCTATCTTCATTATTTTTGTGCATCTATTCAAAAAACGAGGGAATTGAAAGCAGACTAGAAATCTGCGTGAGCAAAGTCAAGAAAACCAGCAAATTCGTGAGCCGCATAAACGCCATTTTTTATTCAATTTCTTTACACCTCAAAGCATCTACTTTATGAGCGACCACTCTGAAATCTAAGCTACACTTAACATTCAGTACGGATACAGTCACTGATTGATAGGATAAGTGGAAACAAGGAGTCTCTATGAAACACACTATGATTTTACTGCTGGCACTGAGCTTACCTAGCTTAGCTTTCGCCCAAACCAAAGATCAACAAATCGAGCAACTGAAACAGGAAGTCAAAAGCTTAAAACATGAACTGAGAAAACTGAAAAAACGTATCAGCCAAAATACAGATTCAACCCAAACTCTCAACGTTAACCGTAACGCTAACCGCACTCAATGGGGCTGCTATTTAAATGATGTAAAAGCAGGAAACTTCTACGGAACAGGAAGTACAGAAGCAGAAGCAAGAGGTAAGGCTTTACAAAAGTGCAGCGCGAAAGGCGGAGCTTGCTTTGATATTGATGTGAAGTGCAGCCAGTCGAATTAATCTCTCTGCTTCATAACTGTATCAATAAAATCACGTTCTTCATCATTTAGCAGTGGCGTCGCTTTCTTAGGTACCTCTACAAAAGTTTTCTGCCTTATTTGTATATGCATCAGTTGTTGTAACCGATAAAGAGTGAGTAAATATAACGAAAGTAACCAAGTAAAATTCATGATGACTTCGACGATATTTTCTAGGTCTTCGTTTAATAACTGAACTAATACCATCCCAGCAGTCGCCACTAGCCAATTGAGCAAAATGACTCCAGTAACGACAAACAGCCAATGACAGTCATTATCGGTAATGGTCGGTGACCCTGTTACTTGTATACGATGGCGGTATCCATAAAGCAGGCGGTATAAAAGCAACAAATAAATGCCAACCTGAACCAAAAGTATCATTGGTAAAGTTTCAGAAACGTTTTCTAAACCGATAAACCAAACAGGTGGCTCAGGAGAATGATAGGAATGAATGACTATGCTCGGATCAACAATATAGGTGAACAAAACAAATAAAACGATGATCCCAGCTGAAATATAATGAGGGTGTTTACGCTCTGTAGCACTCTGTTGAGGATACAAACTGACCACACCATACTGATAACACAGAGGGAGGACATAAAAACTCACACAAGCCGTGAACACCTCCATCAAGGCTCGCCATGGCTCAATCAGTACCTCACTGAACACTCCATTAGTAAAAAATACAAATAACAGACCGAATATTGCCCCAAGGATCATCAACTGACTATTAGGCGTGCGTAAATTTCGACCTATAAATATCAGGCTCAATATTAAGCAGTGTAATCCACCGAGTAGCGATGACCACCAATAAGCTTGTTCGATAGTAGGGAGTGTAAAAGTCACCAATAGCTCCTAGCAGATCTTGTTACTCAGCTATTACAGCGTTTAAATTCTGTACATTCCGTGGTCTTCAGTATTACTATATCCGGCATAAGGAACTGCTTCCCTCATGGAGAAAACAATAATGCTGGCAAAACTAAGTGTAGTCATATTCCTCGTTGCGTTAGGAATTTATTTGTATTCACGTAATAAGAACACTCCTCCAGCCTCTCCTAACTTTGACACCGAACCAAATTCAGAACCAACTGACATCATTAACGCTGAACCCGAAGCCCATACTACAGCAAACTCTGATTCTGTAATCGAAGAAAAGCCAAAGGTGAAAGTTGAACTTGATTGGGGCAGTGATCCATTAAAAATCGCCATCAGTGAATGGCAACAGGCTCAAGACTCTGAACAGCAGCTTTTTTATCTAAACCAAGTAATAACCGAATGTTATAAGCAGCGTAAATTGCCTCAGTATTGCGTTTATGTGCAATCACTACATCACCCATTTTTAGCGCTTACCCAAACGCTCGTCAGTTCGCTTTCGGACAAACAAGCTAAACACGCCGGAATCAGCTTTATGCAACTGGCGGCTTTATCTCAAGAGTCTGGACATTTTGAACAAGCGATTTCACTATGTGAGCAAGCACTAACATACAACTTGACAGATGGAACTGTAACAGGCTTTGAGGGGCGCATTACTCGAATACGACGAGCACAGGAAAAGGCCAATTGTTAGGGCACGCCCTAATCTCCCTCTGCACTTTAATTCACTTTACGTATAAACTAGGGGCAATAACCAATCGCTTCGGGATATGTTGTGCCCCATCCTCTAAACATTTATCAACTGACACTCGATAAACCCAATCTGTGTTTGCATTTTCGCTCAGACATCGAATTTGATCATTTTGATGTGTTCGCCGCTACTTTTTGCTCAGCCATCGACAGCCGAGTAATTCAAAAACATTGGGGCGCAGACCGCCAACAATGGCAACTGGATTTTGAAGGCTGCTTACTCAATCTCAATTATGAATTTTACTCAGATAGCTGCTGGCTTAGTATTGAACACAATAAAGATTTGGATACCTTGATTTATCTACAACAATTATTAGATCATCATAATCAATCAGAACAACATGAGGTGGAGGCTAACAATGGTCAATGATACAGTGTCTCAACCCAACCATGACAATGATGAGCGCTACCCTACTGGAGCAGAATTTCATTATCAATCCCTTACACCAGATCATATTTTAGATGCCATTGAAAGCATTGGTATCTATCCTGAAAGTGGCTTGCTCGCATTAAACAGTTACGAAAATCGCGTTTATCAATTTCGCTGCGACCAAGGTGAAAAGTATGTGGTTAAGTTCTACCGACCAGAACGTTGGAGCAAGGAGCAAATTCTCGAAGAGCACGAGTTTTCATACGAACTTGATGACGCCGAGGTTCCTCTCGCCTTACCGCTAACTGTTAATGGCAACACATTACACCATTACCAAGGGTTCGATTTTGCATTATTTAAATCCATTGGTGGTCGTGGGTTTGAAGTTGATAATTTAGAGCAGCTAGAAATGGTTGGCCATTTTATTGGTCGCATCCATCAGTGTAGCCGTCGTAGCCAGTTTCTACACCGCCCCGGTTGTAGCCCTGAACTCCTCGGTGTTGAACCTATGCAATGGTTAGCTCAGTCCGGTCATATACCGGATTCTCTGCAAGAAGCCTTTTTTACCATTGCTCATCAAGTACTGGATACCGCTAACGAAATCTGGCAAACCGTTCCAACCAAACATATCCGCTTACATGGTGATTTGCATCCGAGCAATATTTTATGGACACCTGATGGCCCAGGTTTTGTGGACTTGGATGACGCTCGCAGTGGCCCTGCTGTACAAGATTTATGGATGATGCTGACTGGGGACCGCCAACAACGCACCATGCAGTTGGACATTCTGCTTGAAGCCTACGGGGAGTTTAGTGACTTTGATATGAAAGAACTAAAGCTTATCGAGCCACTAAGAGCATTAAGAATGCTCAACTATAACGCTTGGATAAGTCGCCGCTGGGATGATCCCGCCTTTCCAATGCACTTCCCTTGGTTTAACACTCATAAGTATTGGGAAGGACAAATTCTTGCTTTTAAAGAACAGCTATCAGCGTTAAATGAACCTGCTTTAAGCTTAACGCCCTATTAATTTGTAACAAATTACGCATAATTATTGAATACACCGTACATCCATATTATGTTTGTACTCCTTATAACTCTAGATGTTTGTTTATAGGTCTAAAAATGAAAAAATTTCTATTAATCGCGGCCGCATTATTAATGTTCCCGCTATTATCTCAAGCGGCGCAATATAAAGAAGGTGTCCACTACAGCGTCATCAAAGGTCAACAAGAAACCGACAAACCAGAAATTACCGAATACTTCTCGTTTTTTTGCCCTCACTGCTATCAGTTTTCACTGAATGTTATTCCTAAACTTGAAAAAGGATTACCTGCAGGGGTTACGTTCAAACAAAGCCACGTTGACTTTATTGGTCGTGAAATGGGACCAGAGCTAAGCCGTGCATTTGCTGTTGCCGATCAACTTGGCGTGCTAAAAAAAATGGAAAGAGCTTTATTTAGAGCGATTCATGTTCAGCGCCAACAATTAACTAGCCGCGACGATGTTCGTAAGATCTTCATCGCTAACGGTGTATCAGGCAAAGATTTCGATTCAGCCATTAACTCATTCATGGTGAGTGCCAAAGTTGCTCAAATGCGTCGTGCGGCTCAAGATGCCAAAATCAATGGTGTACCTGATCTTGTCGTCAATGGTATCTACAAAGTGGAAAAAGGTGCCATTAAGTCTTGGGACGAATACCTAGCTATCGCTTTCTGGTTAGCTAAAAACAAATAATTTTAAGAACACGTTTTAGGGAGCTACGGCTCCCTTTTTAATTGAACAAACAAAAATAATAAGGACGTTGAAATTAATTCTAATACTGACGGCAATATGCTCTTTCTCAAGCTTTGCCGACAATTTCAAGCAAGGCACGCACTACACTAAACTAGACAATCCCGCTCCTACAGCCCAACCTACAGTAACCGAATATTTCTCGTTTTACTGCGGTCACTGCTATCGTTGGTCTAAAACCATAGTTCCAGCAATTAAACAGACCTTACCTTCCTCTGTTACCTTTAGACAAGTCCACACCTTTACAGACCCAGTCACCGAGCAACTCAGCAAAACCTTTGTATTATCTGAGCAACTAGGAAAAGCACCTCAAGTCGAGGCCGCTATTTTTGATGCCATTCACAAACAAAAACATCGACCAAAAACTAAAGAAGAGGTTAAAAATCTGGTAATCGACTCTGGAATAACAGCTCAAAGCTATGCGCAAACCGACTCATTTATGGTCGCAACTAGAGTAAAAAAACTTGGTCGAGAATTGAAACAATTTGATATTCAAGTCATACCGACCCTTGTTATCAACGGTCAATACAAAATCAATTTGCAATCTGTGAAATCTGATCAAGAATTATTGGCATTAGTGAAATATTTGACCACTATTTGACATCAAACTTTAACAATAAAATGTGAAACTTTTTCCGCCGCTACAGGTCTATATAACCGTGACTTTCATAAAGCCGTAGAGCGTCACAACAAGTATTCTAAAGACATGAATGTCGTGAGGTTTCAAAATGAGAAGATTTCCTGTTTACGCACCTAAATTGATAGCTAAACACGTTCGTATTTTTGCAAAGGGCGTTATTTGGGTTAAAGACTTAGGAGTGATCTACTTTGATGGTGGTAAGCTGTTGATTCCTCGTTGGTGCCGCCCCAAGGTTAAACAAGCCATCAGCGAAATGAATGACTTAATTTCAGCAGAGAAACTATCTATTCAAATGTGCGAAGCGAATGGCTAATTAAAGCTTAATCTGCACAGTATCGATGCCTTAGTACAGCATAACCACTACCAAGGCATCGTTTAAATGAATTAAGACTCAATGTCTTCGTTTAATAATCCAACTAAACCACTCACTTTATCGTTCCATGAGTTTAACTCACTTTGTAGCTGCTCAACTTTCGCGGTCAATTCAGCATTCTTTTGTTTTTCTTCATCAAGCTCCATCTTTTGCAGCTCAATGGTTTCTACAGTGGTTTTTATTTTTACTTCCAGTTTTGACAATAACTCTATGCTCATGGAATTCTCTTCAATGACTAAATGATGTGATGATTTTATCAGTGCTAATAGTTAGTTGAGAAGTGATTTCAATGACAATTGGTAATTTTTCTTGGTACCTTGTACTACAAATCGAGTAACCTAACTTTCTAATCAAACTTTTAATGACAATATGACCAATAATTTGCTTGCTATTGCACCTTTACTGCTAACCTTGATTTTGGCTTTAACGCTAAGAAATACCCTGCTCGCACTAGGCGTAGGTATTGTCTCTGGAAGTATTATCCTCAACCATTTTTCCATCTTTGCTTCAGTTAACCATTTAAGTCAGCTACTGGTTGAGCAGTTTTATCAGCAAGGGCAATGGCAGGCTTGGCATCTTGACGTGCTTGCTACCATGGTATTACTTGGGATCATGACCAAATTACTCTCAAGAAGTCACGCCGTTGATGAGTTTAGCCATTGGGTACACAGTAAAATACGCACCCCAAGGCAAGCTCGAGTAGGCATGGTCTTTTTGGGTTGGTTTGTCTTTATTGACGGCTTATTTAGTTGTTTAGCGGTGGGAAATATTTGCCAGCCTTTAGCCAAAAAATACGGCGTTAAATCGGAACAGCTCGCCTATTTTGTTGATTCTAATGCATCTCCTGTCACTTCCTTGATGCCGTTTTCCAGTTGGGGGCCTTATGTTATTGCCATTCTGGCTAGCATGACATTTTTATCTGGTTCCGCATTCGGTAATTTCGTTGATATTGCTCAAATGAATTTCTACGCCTTGAGTACCTTGCTAATTTCGTTACTGGTCGCATGGTTTGGCCTAGGTTTTAACAGTGCATCACCTGTAAATTTTGATGAAAAAACAAATGACGGCAAGCAAGGTTCGCCTTGGTTATTACTCACCCCGATGCTGGTTTTGCTCGTTGGCTCTCTTGGTTTGATGCTCATATCAGGCGCTGAAGCATCTAACAGCCACAATCTCGCAGAATGGTTAGCTAATGCTGACATAGGTAGTAGTATGCGCAATGCCAGTTTACTGGCTGTAGCCATAACGTTGGGATTATTAAAGCTAAGTGGTCGCAAAGGCTCAATACTGTTAAAGGATATGTTGTTTGGTATTCAAACCATGTGGTTTGCTTGCACGATTTTACTCTTTACATGGCTGATCGGCAGCATAGTTAAAGAGCTCTCAATTGCTAGTATCCTTGCCGATTGGGCACAACAACATTTGTCCAGTCAATTCTTGCTTAGTGGACTATTCCTACTTTGCGCCACCATGGCTTTTGCTACCGGCTCAAGCTGGGGAACATTCGCCATTATGCTACCCATTGGTGGGGAAATCGCCCATATCATCGAGCCACAATTATTATTGCCTGCCTTAAGTGCTGTAATGGCTGGATCCGTATTTGGCGATCATTGCTCACCAATATCAGACACCAGTGTACTTAGTGCCACCAGCAGTGGCTGCACTCCACATCAACATGTTACCACCCAACTTCCTTTTGCTTTAGCGGGTGCATGTTCAACATTGGTTGGTTTTCAACTGCTGAACTGGTCAATGGGATATGCAACTGCATTATCTGCCGTATTATGTTCTTGTTTGTTGTTGCTACTAGGTATGCAAAAATATAAACAATTCAGCTCACAACAAGTTGTTTCATAAAGTAACTACATGATAAAAATCTCAGCAAGAGTTCATATTCCAGAGTCAGAAATCGAATGGCAGTTTGTGCGTGCTAGTGGTTCAGGCGGCCAGCACGTTAATAAAGTTTCTACCGCAGCCGTGCTTATTTTTGATATAAAAGCATCCAGTTTGCCTGATTATTATCAACAACGGCTACTTTCAAAATCCGATCATCGTATTACTAAAAGCGGCAAAATCATCATTAAGGTTCAAGCTACTCGTAGCCAAGATGATAACCGTCAACAAGCGTTAATTCAGTTTATCGAGTTGGTAAGGTCTGTAACCATTACTCAAAAGAAGCGCATTGCTACTAAGCCCACTCGCTCTAGCCAAACAAAACGAATGGATAAAAAGAAGCAACGTGGGCAAACCAAAAATTTACGCAGTAAGAAAATTTCTTTGTGATTTATAGGGTCTGTCGATTTTTCGTGCTTGTTTTTGCATCGATAAATTGGTTATCTTATGCAAGGCAGAGTTTGTGAAGTGTGGTTGGCCCACATAAACAAACGATAACGCAGCAGAAGAGACTAATTTACGCTATCTTCGATGCTTTTGAGCACTCCCTGTTCTTTGTTGTGAGCAGCTTACTTAGATAGCTAAGCTTCACTGCTCACGCCTTGAACAGAAAAGTGCTCAAACAGCACAAAATTCAACCACAAAAGATCAGCAGACCCTAATTAATGATTAATCTGTACAGAGTACAATGAGCAAAAAGTGACTGTGATGAAAAACGTATTACTGATAAACGGCCCGAACTTAAATTTATTAGGTCGACGTGAACCTGATATTTATGGCTCCGAAACGCTTGAGCAATTGGTGCAGTCTCTACAAAATCAAGCGACTCAACTGTCTATTACACTTGATCATATTCAATCTAATGCTGAGCACGAATTGATTGATGCCATTCACCAAACTCAAGCTGAATTCATTATTATAAATCCAGCGGCTTTCACCCATACATCAGTCGCACTAAGAGATGCACTTTTAGGCGTTGGAATTCCGTTTGTTGAAGTACATTTGTCTAACATTCACTCTCGTGAGCCATTTAGGCAACACTCTTATTTTTCAGACAAAGCCATCGGTATTATTTGCGGTTTCGGGAGCCAAGGCTACACCATGGCTCTTCATGCAGTTGCTGCACGACTTAGAGGCACTGACTAAAACCTCAGCTTTATTAACGCCAACTGTCGGGTAATTTTACCTGTTGCCACAATTGATTTGACAAGGTTTCATGATTATCCCAGTCGCCTTGTTGTAACCATTCTACTAATGCATCCGCGACTTGTGGATATTGAACCGCTTGAGGGTTAGCCTTTCTCAACCAACGGCTAACGGCTTTCTTATCCAATGTCATCATGGCATCTGCGGCGGCTAATAACTCTAATGCCGCCACATTGCAATGCTGCTCAAATTGCCCTAACAAAGGTTTTACCAAGATTTTTTTACCTAAGGTTAGTGCTTCGCTCACCAATTCAAATCCAGCATTACACATCACTCCTCCACAACTGGCTAAATGACGTTTAAAGCCTATGCGGTCAAATCCATGCCAAGTAATGTGGCTAGGTAACTCTTGATCTGTGGCATCCCTGTGATAGACCAAAAAGTGGTAATCGGTAAAAGGCTTTAGTAGCTCAAGAACATCATTTGCCGACTCAAAGGGCAGATAAACTAAAATTTGATGCGGGTATAACTCTTCAACGTCTGTGACATCAACGAAAGGAGGCAAAATAGAAAAGCCGAAATGATGCCAATGACAACCAAGAGCCACATCGACAGGGGCAAAATACTTAAGCAATAAATCGCTGAACCATTGAGTTCCAGCCTTAGGTACATCATGAAGTAAAGAGGCTTGGTGACTAATTCCTATGGTGGGTATTCCTTGCTGTTTAGCCGCCCATGCCGAAACAGGTTCATAGTCATTCAGCACCACATCATAATTGGTTAAATCAATACTGGCGATGTCTTTAAATATTGAGCGCGACAGGTTTTGCTTGACGGTTTTACCGATCTGCAATTTGCCAGCTGCGCTAGAAAAGGTCATGCCTTTCACACATCGAAAATCACCAAAAGCTTCCATATCAAAAAACTGCTCTCGAGGACGCCCCGAAAACAAATAATCAACGTGTAACCCTTGCTCCTCTAATGCGGTTGCCATTACTCTAGCGCGGCTCAGGTGTCCATTACCTGTGCCTTGTACTCCATACAAAATACGCATCAATATCCTACTTTTATTAGCTAATATAACTTAGTGCTAGCATTACGGAACCAGAGCCGAGAATGATTCCGGCGATAATATCGGTAGGGTAATGTACCATTAAGGCCACCCTTGAAAGGCCAATGAGCAGCGCCCATACCACCAGAACAATCCCTAAAACAGGTAATACAACACAAGTAGCGGTCGCCATTACCGTTGCAGCAGCAGTATGCCCTGAGGGTAAACTGAATTTATCAGAGGGTTCAAAACCGAGCTCAATCCCTTGAAAACAATGACAAGGGCGAGTTCGTCGAATACTATTTTTTAGCAGTACGTATAACGGCAACTCAATGGCAAAGCTGGTCAATAATAAATTGAACAGGTGCTGCCCCTTACTATGAAACAACAACAAAACCACAGCCAATAACACATAATAGTGTCCATCACCCGACGCAGATGTCCGTTTAGCAATAGGTTGGAGTTGATACCTTTTGACGATATCAGCAACAGAGTAAAAACCTTGAACATCAAACCGACTAATCATCTTTAGCATTGACAGAACCTGAACTATACACAAGTACCGATGCTGTAAAAGTAGACAATCTCTATGACTGTTAGGTTACTTTTGCGCGAATGTTTTGTGACAAATCATGAACAAAACTTTATGTTAATAAAATATAAAATGTAAGGAAGGAAATTTATGAATGCGGGCTTTTGCCAAACAAAAGCCCTGAAGTCGAACGATATTACGAGATCTTAAGCTTTCGCTTCAACGCCAGCTTTGCTCTCCATATACATTTTCGTTAGGTAATAAACGTTAATGCATGCAATAAAGGCATTCATGCCTGCTACTGGCCATGCTTCAATTAATGCGCCATAAGAAGAAAAGAGGGCACAGCCTACAAAGTTTAGACATCTTAATTTAACAATGTCTTTCATCATTAGAGAAATCGCCACCATGACTGATGCCATGTATCCTAAAATCTCAACCCAGTTTAATGCTTCCATCAGTCACCTCATTCTGCACTTTAGAGTTTGATCACTCATGGCACAGGAATATTGTTTTAAATTCGAAATAGTTTGTTCTGCATATACTAACAAAGCCTTTAGCATCTTCGAAACAGAAAAATCTAAATAGATGACATAGCTCATACTTTGTGAACGCATTGTTATCTTGACAACAATTTCAGGTGATTATTTAATCTCAAAATCGTCGATTATGTGATCTAATGAAAAATTTAGGCTGATATTTTGCTGTAAATCAAAGAGGAAGAAAACATCCTCCCCTTACTATTTCAGTAAAGGTATACTTGAAATACAACAACCTATGACTACTTTATTTATTGGTTGTTATTTTTGAGTTTTCTATCCGCTCAGCAAGTGCTATAACTCACTTATTGCTGATTTTTAGACACTATGACTCTTCAGGAGTATCAATATGGAATACAACACTTCAGAACTTTGCGATATGTATGTAGACGTTGTCGACGTTGTGGAACCGATGTTCAGTAACTTTGGAGGCTGTAGTTCATTTGGGGGCTCTATCGTTACCATTAAATGTTTTGAAGACAATGGGCTTATCACCACGACACTGGCTGAAGATGGGACTGGGCAGGTTCTGTTAGTTGATGGCGGAGGCTCACTTCGCCGTGCTTTGGTTGATGCCAAAATCGCTGAACTGGCTGTTGAAAATAAATGGGAAGGCATTGTTGTATTCGGTGCAGTTCGTGATGTTGATAACTTAGAAGAGTTAGATATAGGTATTCAAGCCTTAGCTCCGATCCCAATTGGTGCTGATGATGTCGGCCATGGTGAAAGCGACATGCCGGTGAATTTTGGTGGAGTAACATTTTTACCAGGCGATCACATTTATGCAGATAACACGGGGATTATCTTATCTCCTGAGCCACTCGATATTGAATAAATACGACACTTTTTCTTTTTTGTAAAGGGCAGCCTGACTGCCCTTTTCTATTTAACCTCAGCTCTGTATAACGAAATCTATAACATTCTGATTTACGATACAAACCTTAAATTTTAATCTACAGCATTGCTAATTTTGTGGAGTTCAAGGCAGAACAGTTCGTAATAGCAAGTCTATTACGGGCTGTTCTAACACAGAAATACGCATAAGTAGCTGTGCTGTAGAGGTTGGCTTATACAGAGCTGAGGTTATTTCCTTTCACAATACGCTGATAAGATTCAGTCACAAACTCGGCGTACTTTTCTATTTCAGTGTTAAGCTCAACTTTGGCACTCAGTCCCATCAGCGCACTGTGATGACCTGCTTTTCGATAATATTGATACCCTTCTAGCAACAATTTTGCCTCGAGCTTTGTTAATAACTCCAGTTTGATTAATGTTTTTAGCACTCGCATATTATCCGAATACTTGGCTAATTCAGGATATTGATGTGAAAAAGCGAGCACCCAATACTGAGTCATAAACTCAATGTCAACGATGCCACCACGAGAATGTTTTAAATCAAATTGCTCAGATGATACCGATAATAAATGTGCCATCATTTTTGATCGCATTGCATCGATTTCAGCCTTCAACTGCGCTTGATCTCGGAACATAGTCAACACTGACTGCCTATATCCCTCAAACTGCTTATAAAGCTCATGGCTACCGTCAATCATTCTTGCACGCACTAATGCTTGATGCTCCCATGTTTTAGCCTGTTGTTGGTATTCACCAAAGCGGCTAATTTCACTCACCAATAACCCTGATGCGCCCGAAGGTCTCAACCTCATATCCACTTCATAAAGTTCACCAGTGCTAGTTCGAGTAGAAAATAAGTGAATGATCCTCTGAGCTAACTTGGCATAAAAGCGCGTGCTTTCAATCTGTTTTTCACCCGTGGTTACGCTCGCCTTATCTTGGCAATTATGCAAAAACACTAAGTCTAGATCCGAACCATAACCAAGCTCTCGACCACCTAACTTGCCATAACCGACCACAGCAAATCCGGTTTCGTTGATCTCTAAATGTTGAGGCGACCCATGACGTAGCGTCGTTTGATACCAAGCGTATTGCACCACTTGTTTGATAAGAGTTTCAGCTAGACGAGTTAAATGCTCACTGACTTCATCCACATCCAACAACCCCGTGATGTCAGCAGCTGCAATTCGTAATTGGTGAGATAACTTAAACTGACGCAAGGTTTCCATTTGGAGCTCTAAATCATCTTCAGGGATCCGCAAACAATATTGCCTTAGCTCTTGTTGATAATCGTCAAGTTTGGTGATTTGATAAAGCTGAGCCGGATCGATGAGTTCATCCAACAACATTGGGAACTTCGCTAATTGTTCACCAATCCACGGACTGGCCTGACACAATAAAATCAATTGATTGCGAGCACCGGGGTTTTCACATAATAAATCAAGGTAAGTGGTTCGTCCTAGTACTCGATTTAATACCAATGCAATCGCCGAAAAAGCCTGTGCCGATTTAGGCTGCTGACATAACTCTGCTATCAAATAAGCCATGAGCTTATCAAGGGCATCTCTCCCTTTCGGCCCTATGGGCTTTTTAAGAATATCCGCCCGCCAAGAAAACACTTTAGTCAGTAATTCACTGGCTTCAAATTCCTGCTTTTCGGCAAGACTTTCCGCGACAGCAAGTTCTTGCTCATGCCAAATTTGCTCTGCCCAATCAAAGCTTTCATCCTCTTGGTGTGCTTCACCAATACACGCTTGAAAATGCTGATGAATCCTATCCATGTGCTCAACGATTTGTTTTTGCAACGCATCAGTGCTGCTCTCTCCCATTGCCCAAGTTAAGCGCTGCCAATCCAAATCATTATTAGGCAAAGTCTGGGTTTGCTGATCATCAATCGCTTGCAGCAAATTCTCAACTCTTCTTAAATATAGATAACCCGCTTTCAGTTCCACTTTGTCATTAAAGCCGATATAGCCATGATGAAACACATTATCCAGCGCTAATAACAAATTCTGCTTTCGGAGATCGGGTTGACGCCCACCATGGATCAATTGAAAATTTTGTACGATAAACTCAGCTTCACGGATCCCCCCCGCACCTAGCTTAATATTATTATCAAGCTGGCGACGACGTACCTCTTGGTTGATCATACGCTTCATTTTTCGCAGCGAATCGATAGCGGTATAGTCGATATAACGCCGATACTTAAAAGGACGTAAAAGCTCTTTCAGCTCACGTTTATGCTGACAAAAAGGCCCTAAGACTCTGGCTTTTATCATCGCATAGCGTTCCCACTCGCGACCTTGCACTTGATAATAATGCTCAAGGGCACTGTAACTGCACACTAACGGACCACTTTCTCCATAAGGACGCAAACGCATATCCACTCGATAAGCAAAGCCATCAATGGTAACTTGATCTAACAAGCTGATCAGCTTTTGTCCCATACGAGTAAAAAACTCTTGGTTATCTCTTGTTTTTCGCCCTCCTACCGTTTCTCCCGCTTCAGGGTAGGCAAATATCAAATCCACATCAGACGAAAAATTCAGTTCACCGCCGCCTAGCTTACCCATGCCCATGATCATTAATGGCTGAGGCTCGCCTTGAGCATTAACGGGTGTGCCATATAAGTGACATAAGCCTTTATAGAGCCAGTCACGAGTACCAATAATTGTCGCTTCCGCTAATTTAGATAAATCATAGAAGGATTGTTCAGTCGTGCAGTAACCTAAGAAGTCACGCCAAGCTATCGTTACCATTTGACGTTGTCTGAATAAACGAATGATCCGTTTTGCATCAGCGTCGTCTTTTACCTCATCCAACTGCCTGAGCAAGCGGCTGCGATAAAATTCACTTAGGCTATCTTCATGCAATTCTTCAAGGATATTAGCGATCCATTGAGGGTTGCGTAACAATTGTCGATACACAAAGTCACTTAGCCCACAAATTTGTTTCAATTCTTGTTGTTGCTCAGAACTAAGTTGTTGATATATTTCAGGGAAGCGATCACTCAATTGCTGTACGCTTTGGGACGCAATTTTTTCAATATCAATATTAAAAGGCTTGTTAGTCTGCTTATCCATAGTCATAATCATTTACAAAGCGCACACATTCGACATATTATGTCAATTTATGCTATACAGTTAGAGTCTCTATTGGTAAGTATACCAATTAGATGAATCCTAAGGCTGTTGATCTTTCGTGTTTTTTTAACGATCAACACAAACAAATTCACATGGGAGTGCATATGGCAGGAATGCTACGCCAAGCCATATTAATAATGAGTATTGGACTGAGTTTGCTCGTGTTAACGGGTTGCGGTGATGATCGCCCAGAACAAATCCAACACTACCAAAAATTAACCGATAACCGTTTAGCGACCCTAGCACAAGAGTTGAGAAACGGCCAATTACGCAATGCCGAACTGCTGAAACAATATTCGGCCATTCTCGCCAAGCAGAAGCCGCAGTATACCGCGCTATTACAACAGCTTGCGAAAGATGCGACCGATCAGGGACCGATTTTTAAAGGGCTAACAAGACGATTTTCAGAGTCAAAAGACTCTGCTAATTTCATCGATCTCGATGCACAGCTTGCTGAAGTCGAAAACTTATACCAAGCCGCAACTCCATCCTTATACAATGATATGCTTTCCGATCCAGTAAACGTCATTGCAGATATGTCTGGTGGAACGCTTGCGAGAGTCAACTCCATAAGCAGACAAGCCGATTTAATGGCAAATAACGCTTCGGACTTTGGTGCAGGTAGCCAATTAGTGGGCAATCCTAGCTATGGTCAATGGCAAACAGGCAGCAATGGCATATCGTTTTGGGAGTGGTACGGTATGTATGCTTTGTTTTCTAACTTAGCGTCTCCGGTTCGTTATGATTCTTGGTCACGCCATCGAGGATACAGTTATTATGGCGATGTAGGACGCTATCGATACACTTCCCCTAAACAGATGAAAAAGCAGCAATCTGTTTATCAAAAAACACAAAGCAAATTTAAGCGCCAAGGTAAGAGCTTTAGCAGTCCTTACGCCAAAACTCGCACAGGCTCTACCAGTTTGAGCCGTGCTAGCCAAGTGAGTGCATCAACCAAATCATCGCGCAGTAAATTTCGCTCTAATTACTCTAAGAGTAGTAATTTTCGTAACTCTTCTAGTCGAACGTCACGCGGTATCAGTCGTGGGAAATAAAAGGATATATCATGTCATTTTTTGAGGATTTCGGCCTAAGCCAACATTTACTGATCATCTTATTGATCGATCTAGGTATAGCCACCTTACTGCTGACGTTAATGCGTTTCATTTTGGGCTGGAGTGCTAACGTAAACACTCAGAAAGAGTTAGCAGAAAAGGATAATTTTGCCTTTGGTATCAGCACGGCAGGAGCCGTAGCCGCTTTAGGTATTGTACTCACTGGTGCCATCACAGGTGAAGCCGCTAGCAGTTACACCGCTGAAGCAATAGGTTTACTCAGCTATGGTATTGTCGGCATTGTGCTTATTAAACTTGGCCGTTTTATTCATGATAAAATTGCCCTAAACCAATTTAATAAAAATGAGCAAATTATTAGTGGTAACCTTTCGGTAGCCATTGTTGATGCCGGTGCCGTGATTGCAACTGCCATCATTATTCGTGCGACTTTATTGTGGGTTGAAGATTTATCCCTCAATACATTTATTGCCATTTTTAGTAGCTTTATTATTGCTCAGTTGATGTTGGTTTTATTAACTCGCTGGCGTGAAAATCGCTATCAAAAACGCAATCAAGGGCAAGGTCTTCAACAAGCCTTAGTTCAAGGAAATACGGCCTTAGCTTTGCGTCATGCGGGTTATATGATAGCCATGGGCTTGAGCTTTAATGCAGCCAGTCATTTTATTGAATATGTACCTGATGCGTATGTGAGTAACTTGCTGGCTTGGTTGGTATTTTCAATCATCATGTTGATTGCGCTCTCAATCGTGCAATTTATTGTGAAAGCAACGGTACTTGCTAAAATCAATCGCAGCGCCGAGGTTGAGTTACAACATAATGTTGGTTTGGCCGCTATTGAAGTAGCGATTAGTTTTTCGGTAGCCATGATTTTAACCGCCTTGATGGCATAAGCAAATCAAGCTGTGAAGTAAAGCATCTCTCATATCCCTGAGTTCGAGAGATGCTTATTCAATTTCCAAATTCTTTTAAGGGATGTTCGATGACCATCGCCGCCCAAACATCATCTTCATCAAATCGCTCACTCACCAAATGGGATGATGCTCTGCTACTCATAACCATGGCTCTATTAGCTGGCTGTGGCTTAATTTATGAGTACTTGCTCTCTCATTACGCTGGTCGCATACTCGGAGCGCTTGAAGCTGCCATTTATACCATGATTGGCATCATGATTGTGTCAATGGGAATTGGTGCCTTTGCTGCCAGAAAAATCCGCTGCCCTTTTACTGGCTTTGCGGTATTAGAATTGATTGTAGCGATTTGTGGCGCGAGTGCCATTATGATCACAGCAGCAATTATTGGATTTACAGCAGGATTTCCGGAATATTTGTCACAAACATTCGCACTACCGCCAGATACCTTACCCGATGGTGGTGCTATCCACCAACTGCAAACCATCAGTAAATACTTACCCTACTTATGGGGAACACTGCTTGGATTAATGATAGGGATGGAGATCCCGTTGATAGCCAGAGTTCGACAAGCGCTCTCTGATGAACATCTTTTACATAATGCAGGAACGATTTACGGCGCCGATTATATTGGTGCAGGTATCGGCGCGGCTATTTGGGTCAGTGTTATGCTCGCCATGGATATTGAGCTCGCAGCTTCCTTAACCGCTAGTGTTAATTTGTTTGCTGGATTTGTGTTCTTATTTCGGTTTCGCAAAAGAATTCGTCACTTTCCTTGGTTACTCACAGGACATATCCTCGCCGCAATTTTATTAGTGATGCTGGCACGTTTTGGCCCAGACTGGCAGCAAGGGTTCAATAATTTACTCTACAAAGATAAAGTCGTGTACGCCAAGTCCACTCGTTTTCAGCAACTCACCTTTACTCAACGCCTGAGAGGTAATGGCTTACCGGCTGTCGATTCTTTATATATTAATGGTCGTTTACAGTTTTCCAGTGAAGATGAGCACATCTATCATGCTTTTTTAGTTCACCCCACAATGTCGGCCAGCGCTCGCCACGATAAGGTGCTGATTGTAGGTGGCGGTGATGGCTTAGCACTCAAGCAAGTTTTTAAGTGGCACCCTAAACATGTCGTGTTGATGGATTTAGACAAAGGCTTGATCGATGCATTTACAGGGAAAGACCCTAAAATGCCTCACTTTTTGAATCAACAGCTGTTAACCCTCAATGGTAATTCGCTTAATGATCCGAGAGTATCGATTAGATATAACGATGCCTTTAACGGTGTCGATGAATTAATTCGAGAGCAACAAAAATTTGATGTCATTATTGTGGACTTACCCGACCCTAGCCACCCCGATCTTAATAAACTGTATTCAGACATTTTTTATTTGAAGTTAAAGCAATTATTAAGCGGTGATGGCGCAATCACCATTCAGTCCACGTCTCCTTATCATGCTAAGAATGCGTTTATCTCTGTAGGAAAAACATTACAGTTAGCAGGGTTCAAGGTAGAACAATACCATCATAATGTCCCCAGCTTTGGTGAGTGGGGATGGACTATTGGTACCATTATGGGTAAAGATGCGTTAACCAGATTACAAAGTGTTCAACAGTTTCCGATTGACGAACACTGGCTAACCCCCGCGTTGACACGGGCAGCATTTGAGTTTCCTGGGAATTTTTATGATGAACGCAATAGAATAAAAGCTAATGTGCTGGGATCGCTACAACTATACCGATACCATTTAGCGGCATGGAAGGACGAAATTGGTGTTGCTCCTTCGATTGCGAATAACTAACCAAAAAAACGCTTGACATATTATGTCTTGATGCTATTGTTTGACTCAAGACATAATATGTCAATAAGGATAATTATGAACATTCACGCAATTGCAAACTATCTCAATGAATTGGGCGATAAGGGTGAAACAGGCTTTAATTTTGACTGTTATCCCATTGATGGCGAAGTGGAAGTGCTACAAGTTAATGTCATTGATCGTGAAGAAATTCCGGTATTTATCTCTGTTACCGATAATCAAATACTGTGCATCAGTTATTTATGGGATGAGAACGAGGTAAATCCAGACAAACGAACAGAAATGTTCGAAACCATGCTAGAACTTAATATTCCAATGCCGCTATCGGCTTTTGCCAAAGTCGATAACAAGTATGTGGTTTATGGTGCTCTGTCACTGAACTCTAGCATGAATGAAATTGAGCAAGAAATCGCCGTATTGTCAGATAACTGTCTCGAAGTTATCGACGAAATGGTTGCCTACTTGAAATAAGGAGACAGGATATGGGCATTTTAAGCAAAATTCTAACCGCATTTCGTGGTGGTGCTACCGAAATCGGTGAAAGCATTGTAGATGCGAACTCAACACGAATTTTTGAACAAGAAATTCGTGATGCGAAAAAGCATCTAACCAACGCCAAGCGCGAGCTAACCGACGTCATGTCTAAAGAAATGCAAGCCAGTCGTGAAATTGACCGACTAAAGCGCAGCATTGAAGAGCATGAGGGCTACGCAACACAAGCACTTGAAAAAGGTAATGAAGCCCTAGCCTTAGAAGTGGCAGAGAAGATTGCGACTCTTGACCAAGAGCTTACTGAGCAGCAATCAGCACTCGATAGTTTCAGCGCACACGTTGCTCGCCTTAAAGAATTAGTGAAAAAGACTGAACGCCAGCTTTCTGACTATCAGCGTCAACTCAGCATGGTTAAAACCACTGAAAGTGTACAAAAGGCCACGGCGACCATTTCTGATTCGTTTGCAACCAGCAACTCTAAGCTAATGAATGCCAAAGAGTCACTAGAGCGTATTAAAGCGAAGCAACAACAGTTTGATGACAAACTGAAAGCTGCGGAAACGCTTGAAGACGAAAACAGTGATAACTCATTGCAAGCGAAATTAGCTGAAGCGGGAATTGGCGAAAAAACATCAGACGCCAATGCTGTGCTGGAACGTTTAAAAGCACGTAAAGGTTAAACAAACCCACCTTTGCCCATCTATGTGAATGGATTTGAGGCTCAGCGACTCATCGGCAGTTCCCAATTTCTGCCATTGAGTCGCTTTCTTGTTTAAAGAAATGATCGATTTATGGAGGAAAGTAAATGAGTTTTTTCAGTTCTCTTTTTAAAAAGGAAACCCCAACACGTCAGTTGAATCATCCTGAACAATTGATCATTGGTGATATGATCACTCTTGATGACAGTTTTGCACTTCCCTCTCATTTGCGTGGCCAGCAGTTAAAAGTCGAATCAATCAATACCTATGAATATGAACGTTCACAGCAAACCGAATGGCATTTAAAAGGCACAGGCAACCAAAACTTATACCTAACCTTAGATAAAGACGAAGAGGTATATCTCGCCTTCTCATTGAAAATCACTCGCAATGAAGTTGAACAGCTGTTTGACTTAGAAGCATTCAGCGAAATTTTCGAAGAGTCGTCACAAACCGCAATTGCGGTCAACTCAGAGCATCAATGTAGTGACTTAAGTCAATGGCTTGGTGAAACATACCGACGAATTCGTTTTGCACAGCAAGGTTTTTTCCACGACCAAGATTATAGAAATCAGAAACCACCCAGTGATCGTGGTGATGAATTCGAAAATTACTTTTTAATCGATGACGCCGAAGACCATGCCATTGATATTGAAGTCTATGATGGTGGTGAAACAGATGTTAGCTTGATTTTATACCGCCCAATATCAGACATTCGTCAATATTGGCCGATATCTTAACAATTGCCGCTAGGCAATTTTGAAATATTTGGTAACATTGACCGAAGAAAGGATCAGGAGGTCGCTTAATTTTGAGTAACAATAAAACCAAATTACCGGAAAAATGGCAACAGAGCCAGAAAGCGGCTAAAGCCACCCAAGTTGCTTTTGATTTGGATGAAAAATTTCAATACTCAATCCGTAAAGCTGCACTTGATTCAGGTGTAAGCCCTTCTGATCAAATTCGAACCATTTTAGGTTTAGAAGTCTCTAAACGCCCAAAACGTCCACGCCTTACTGTTTCTTTGAGCTTAGATGATTATCAAATTCTCGCAGATAAGTATGGTCTTGACTCTGAAGAGCAACTCGAAATAAAAAAACGAGTATTAGATGATCTCGTTAATTATGTAACAGACGAATTGATCGACAGATAACCTTTTCAGCAAGGACGAAGCATGACTCAACGTAGACGGTTACTTGACCAATTAGACGGCCCAAAACCTTTTGAGTTGGCAATGATGGTACTTTCATTGATCGCCGTTACTATCATGCTATTTCTTGCTTTTGCTGATTTATCTGATCAGACTCATAAGTTATTATTTTTTATCGATACTTCTATTTGTTTAGTATTTCTTGGGCATTTTTTTTACTGCTTGTTTCGCTCTACACATAAACTCCAATACTTAAGACATCACTGGATTGATTTTGTCGCCAGCATTCCTGCTATTGAACCACTCAGGGCAGCCCGCATTTTTCAGGTATTACGAGTCTTACGCTTGATCCGTACCAGTCGTTCATTACTAGTTCCGTTGCTCAAACAAAAGAAAGAAGCAACGTTTGCCAGTTTATTAGTCGCCATTGTTACCATTTTAGCTTTATCATCTGTTTTGATATTGATCGTAGAAAGCGGTGTTGAGAGTGCCAATATTCATACGGCTGAGGAGGCGATTTGGTGGGCCTTAGTAACGATTTCCACTGTCGGATATGGTGATTATTATCCCGTTACTACCGTTGGTCACATTATCGGTGGCTTAGTGATCATCTCTGGCGTCAGCTTCTTTGGAGTGGTTTCTGGCTATATGGCTTCAATCTTTGTCGCTCCAGACGAAGATGAAATCAAAGAAACCCAACGAGAACACAGAGAACAAATAAAGTTTGAACTCCAGCAGGCTCTTGCTCGAATGGAAGCCAATCAAAAGCAGATGGAGCAAAACCAACAGCAGTTATTAAACGAAGTTAAAAAGTTAAGCCAACAAATTAACGGTAAAAATTCGCAGTAATTGTTACCTTATATATCACATTTAAATAGCACTATTCGCTTTCACATAGAGCAAAGGTACTAGTACTTTAGTGCTATATTTCACAAACCATTAACATTGTAGGTGTGGTTTATAAAATAAACTGATAGCTTAGACTTTCGTTGGGGTTTATATGCAACAAAAGTCATGGTTTATAAATTAAAAAAAATCACGCTACTTTTATTTTCAATAGTCCTTTTTTCTACTCAAAACACCTTAGCCAATGAGATAGAACTCAGTGGACTGGTAATCGATAGAACTCTCACTCGTTTTGGAAAGGATTTTACTTTCTATTATTCAGGATACTGGCGTGAATTACCCTATACACAGGGCCACAACGTCACTATTAGCGAAACGGTTTTTCCTCAAGCCGGAACACTTCTTGTTGTAAAGCTTAATGACAAAAAAATTTATCAGACTCATTTTGGACGACGCATGCTAGCCGTGGATAAAAGAGCTGAACAAGCCATGCTAGCGACCATTGATTATTTGGCATACCTTCAGGCTCAACAATATGACAATAATTTTAATGATCAAATAGATGGATATTAATGTTAAGGGACTATCATGAATAAAATAAAAACAACGACAGCCATAATTGCGCTCATCGCCACTTCAGGCCTCAGTGCCTCAGAGTTAGTGTATGAACACATCAACCCAACGTTTGGTGGAAACCCACTCAATGGCTCTTACTTTTTCACAAAAGCGAAAGCACAAAATAACCACTCTGAAAGCGATGCCAGAGATTTTGTTACTCGTTTTAAACAGTCATTAGAAAGAAACATAATGAGCAAAATCACTCGTGATTTTGCGAATAAAGAGTTAAAAGAAGGCACATTCGATGCGGGTGACTATACCATCACAGTAGCAGATCTAGGGGGTGGCCGATTTCAAGTTTCAATCTTGAACGAGCTAACAGGTGAAACCACTGTCATTGACATGATCAATCCTGGTTATTAGGAGCCAATCATGAAAAAAACGCTTTTACTTACCAGCAGTTTATTATTGAGTGGCTGTGGTCTTTTAACTCATCCAGCTCTAAATATTACTCCTGCAAAAATCAATGCTCCTAGTGAGTTATTGGTACAGATGCAGCAAAAACCAAAGCCTAAGTATCGAATACCTGTTGCCGTTTATTCATTCAGAGACCAAACAGGGCAATACAAACCTCAACAAAAAACCAGTACTTTTTCTACTGCTGTGACACAAGGGGCTACCCCGATATTAGTTCAAACCCTTTTGGATAGTGAGTGGTTTACACCAGTTGAACGAGAAGGCTTACAGAACTTATTGACTGAGCGAAAAATATTACAAAAGAATCAAATTAAAATTGATAAGAAAAACAGTGACCTTCCAAATCTAACCAATGCCCGGCTATTACTTGAAGGTGGGATCATTGGCTATGAGACCAATACTACAACCGGTGGTAAAGGTGCAGGATATTTTGGTATCACAGCATCAGATTTATACCGAGAAGATCAAGTAACCGTTTATTTACGTGCGATAGACGTTCATAGCGGCAAAGTTTTATTATCGGTTAATACAACTAAGAAAATATATTCACAACAAGTTCGCGCAGGTCTAAATCGATTCACTAGTTTAAATCGTTTGGCTGAAGCTGAGTTTGGTTACAGTACCAATGAACCTGTTCAATACTGTGTTAAACAGGCTATTGAGCTCGCAGTCTTTGAATTAATTGAACAAGGTAAAAAGAATAAACTATGGACAGCTCAGTCAGCTACCAAAGGATAACTTATAACAAACTAGCAAGGTTCAATAAGAGTTTTTACTTTCGTTACAGTTAACAGATTGTTAAATTAATCAGGTGCAATTGGATCTAAATATAAAAGCTAATAAAGAAGTCTTGTAAAACGGGTCGCTTAGTTATTAAAACAATATTCGCTACAAGATAAAATTTAGGGAGAAGCTTTAATGCAAAAAGTAAAGGATTTACTGTTTATTCATGAGCTCAGCTCACCTTGCCATTTAGCCGTACTGGCAGAATCTATCGGTATATCGACTCAGGTTGTTTCCAGCACAGAGGAAGCACTGAACTGTAATAGTGATGGACGTTATCTCTGTTTGCTCCCACAAACGGGGTTATCTCTAGATGCAAAAGGTTTGCCGCTACAACTCACAAAGCTTGTTGCAGACATGCCTGTTGCTCTATTTCAAGTACAACCGAAAAGCATTGACGAAAAAGCGTGTATTTTACTTGGCGTTCAAGGCATTTTATACAATAACCTCAGCATGGATTTACTACTCACAGGCCTCAAAAAAATGCTTGAGGGAGAACTTTGGTATGATCGAACGACTCTCAGTAAAGTTATATCTGAACTAGTTCATAGTAATGAGCCTGCCGGTTCACATATTAGCAATGAAAACAGACTCTCGATTTGGCGTATGCTAACGCTAAGAGAGAAGACCATCATTCAATTAGTATCCAGTGGAGCAAGGAACAAAGAGATCGCTAATCGATTGTGTATCAGTGAGCATACGGTAAAAACTCATATTTCTTCCATTTTTCGAAAAACGCAATCTCGAAATCGAGTGGAATTATTACGATGGTCTAATCATCATCATGCAAAATTGGCTTAAGCAGTTTAATTGTATTTTATAGACTTTAAAACCAAATGAGAGTTGCCTCTGCTAAAACAGAGAGTTATATCGATGATAAGGCAACTCCTCCTTTTACTCATAAGCTCCCTCCCAACAAACCACTCTATTGAATTTAAATAGCGATTAGGGCATGAAATTCCAATTATAAAAATCTTCTTACCTTCCAAGCTGACTTCTAAAATCGTTCGCATCAATTAACTGTGTTTATGCTCTAAAAAGGTAGCATTTGCTAGAGGCCGTTCCCAATTAGATTTTTGATTTGCTGCTGTTAATTTTTTAGGTTAAACAAGGCGGAAAATGTGAAGTGTAGTATTCTACACGAATATTAGACAACGCAGTTTAAACAAAAAAGAAACGCAGCCCTTCGGGTTACGCCTAAAATTTGCAAACTCTGCGTTACTCATCTTTCCTTTAGTTCACTAAACTTCATTCTTCGTGCCTTGATTTTTCAAATTTTAAGATGTAACAAATCAAAAAATCTTTAATTGGGAACGGCCTTTAGGGAATACAAGGGCCAACGAAGGGTCATAGCTTTAGGAAAATGAAACGATTTCATTGCAAAGTAAAGGCTTTTTTATGAAAAAGTTAGTTGTATCCTTGGTAAACCAACAAAAAAAGGGAGGCGATTGCCTCCCATCTTTATCTTGTAGGTTATATTAGTTTTGACCTACAATCGCTGTATTTAAGCTACCAGTTTGAGTTACTTCGATAGTGTTACCGTTACCAATGCTATAACCTTCAACAGTATTTTCTTCACCAGACTGTACGATAGTAATGTTGTTATCATTACCTTGTACTTTAAATGCATCACCATGGGGCTCATGGCCTAAGATGTCATTTGAATCACCATCTTGATCAAGTGAGATTTCATTGTTGTTACCCGCAACGAGCAAATCAAGCAGGTTTAATTCACCATCTTGCATCGCTTCGATGTCATTACCTTCACCTTCAGCTGTGACGATAGCTTCATTCTCAAGACCAGCTTGCTCAGTATCGACTTCGTTATCGTTACCACGAACCACTGCCCATGCTATATTGTCGCCTGAATCATCACCTGTTTGACGAATTTCAACATCGTTGTCATCACCGAAGATGGCCGCTCTCGCGTCATTGTCATTTCCATCAGAACCAACGTAAAGGTCATTGTCATTACCTTCTACACGCATAAAGGCATAGTTGTTATCACCTTCCTGATCTAAATCTAGGTCGTTTTCGTCACCAATAACGATTAAATTTAGTCGGTTTACATCGCCTTCTTGTTCAAGGTCAATGGTATTATCATCACCATCAAGCTTAGCAATATGATCGCCACCATCAAAATCATCACCAATCAGGTTTCCATTGCCTTCTTGGTCAATTTCAACATCATTTTGATCGCCTTTAGCGAGATCAACAAAGGCTTTGTTACCATCGCCTTCTTGAGTAATTTCAAACTCGTTTTCATTACCAATCAAGCCAAAAACAAAGCCTTTGTTATCATTGCCTGTTTGCTCAATAATAAAGTCATTGTTATCGCCCGCAACTCCTTTAACAGCACCAAGGTTGTCATTACCAACTTGTGTTACTCTTAAATCATTATCGTTACCGACATTAGGCGTAATGTCTAAAGACACAAAACCAGCTGTATTAGAAACACCATTTTGGGAAATATTTCCGTCGTTTAATTCACCTTCAACACGAAACGTTGCAAAGTTATCACGACCTAGTTGATCAACTTCAGCAGTGTTTTCATCACCCGTGAATTCAGTCACATTTCGGTTATTAAAACCAAATTGGTTAATGTTAAATTCGTTCAAATTACCTGTTACGTCAATATTTGAAGCATTCTCTATAAAGCGCTGTTCTACTGTTCCCGTATTGTCATCACCAGAAGTAACCGTATCACTTTTGTTTCCAAGGCCCGCTTGAAAAACAGTCAATGTATTAGCAAGGCCTTCAGACAAAACTATAGATTCGTTTTCTGCACCAAATTGACTAACAGTTGCTTCTTGATCATCACCTCGTTGAGTAATGTTACTTTTATGATTATTACCAGTCTGAAGAGACTTCGCAGTCTGACCAACAGCATTAGCAACAGTATCATTAACCTGAGTAATTTTTATTTCACTTGTATCTGCAAAAGCTGGCACACTGATAAGTGATGTGACAGCTAAAGCAATAAGTGTTTTTTTTGAGCGCAAGAACATGTGTCTCTCCCTAACTATTGTTGTGTAATCCTAAGAACTGCATTATCCGAGGCTTGAAGTATGAGCAATTCAGTGCCGCCTACCTGATCTAACTGGATCAGGTTATTGTCACCAAATTGAGTAAAATCACTTACATTATCATTCCCAAGCTGGTTCAAACTGACATCATTGTTATTACCGACTTGAGTAATATTGGCTCTATTCTTTGAGCCATACTGTGCGAGATCAATACCGTTAAAACTTCCATTTTGTATTAAGGTCGCACTATTATTTGTACCTTGCTGAAGCAAAGAAATAACATTTTCGCGATTTGCACTGGTTAATAGACTTTGTAGAGTCAATGACAATTTTACCGCTTTAATATCGTCTTCATTGTCAGCGGCAACGGAATTCGAACTCATTGCGAGGAACATCAAGACGATGAGACATAAGCTCCTAAAGCTTTGAACGATCATTTCAGCACTCCTTTGATTAGGCTGTTATCCATGTATTGCAAATACAATCCTTTGCAACATTACAGCTTGAGCAGCAACATGAATATCAGCAAAAAGTATTGTTTTTCTCGACAAGAGACAAACTTTAAAATGACCACACCCCCCCATCTAACAGTCTGTTTTTAAAGCACAAATGACAAACCGGAATATTAAAGCATCAGTTTATCCCCCTAAATCGCTAGTACAAAAGCACTAAATATGGTGCTAATTCTTCAAATCCCTCTCAGCCTATGACAACAATGTTGAAGCAAATCAGTGTTGCAATTCAGTGGTTCTGCTTTTGTTGAAATAAATATGATAAAAAAATTATCAACTTACTTAATCAATCAGTTACTCAGTTGTGAAGTTGATAAATTCTTAAATGGACTATAGGAAACTGGGAAATGTTTAACAAAATAACCCCTCTAGCTATGGCAGTAGCTGGTGTGCTCTCCCTTACGGCGCATACAGTTGAAGCGAAGCTCCAACCAACGCATGAATATGTTAAGAATTCAGTTTTAATAAAATTTAAAGAAGGTACAACCAAAAAAGAAAGACTGGCTGTTCAATCACTAATCAATGCAAAAATGGCTGATAAAAATTCAGATGGTATTGATGACAAGTTTGCTCAACTTATGGATGGGAATCTTGCACAACTCTCACTATCAGGTGACATGGATGTGATGGCTGCAATCAAAAAGTTAAGCTTAAATCCAGCCGTTGAATATGCAGAACCTGATTATATCGTTAAAGCGATTGCTACGCCTGACGATCCTCGATTTGGTGACCTTTGGGGTCTACACAACACGGGTCAAAACAGCGGTACTGCAGATGCTGACATCGATGCACTAGAGGCATGGGACACTACGACAGGTAGTAGTGATGTGGTTATTGGTGTAATTGATACAGGTGTTGATTACAACCACCCTGATTTACGTCCAAACATGTGGGTGAACCCAGGTGAAATTGCTGGAAACGGCATCGATGATGACAATAACGGTGTCGTTGACGATATCCACGGTTTTAACGCCATCGCTAACAGTGGTGACCCAATGGATGGCAATGGTCACGGTACACATGTATCTGGCACCATTGGTGCAAAAGGTAATGATGGTACAGGTGTCGTTGGTGTGAACTGGGATGTCAAGATTATAGGTTGTCAGTTTTTAGACGCTGGCGGCAGTGGTAGTACTTCAAATGCCATTAAATGTATTAACTACATGACGGATCTTAAAACAAACCGTGGTGTTGAAGTTAAAGCAACCAACAACTCTTGGGGCGGTGGTGGCTTTAGCCAAACACTGAAAGATGCTATCGACTCAGGTATAGAAGCAGGCATTTTGTTTGTTGCAGCTGCTGGTAATAGTGGGTCAGATAATGATGCCACTCCAAGCTATCCAGCATCTTATGACAGCGATGGTGTATTAGCTGTTGCCTCAACCGATAGACGTGATGCACTTTCAGTATTCAGTGTTGGTTCTTCTAGCTACGGTGCAACGAGTGTTGATTTAGCCGCTCCTGGCTCTGCGATTTTATCAACAACACCAAATAATAATTACTCTGTATTTTCAGGCACCTCAATGGCTACACCACATGTTGCTGGTGCAGCTGCCTTGGTTTGGTCTATCGCTCCAGATCTAAGTCCTGTTGAGATGAAGCAAATTCTGATGAATTCAGGTGATTCTTTAGAGTCATTAACAGACAAAGTTGCATCTGGGAAACGCTTGAATGTTGCCAATGCATTGGCGGAAGCTGATCCTGATCCAGGCTTTAAACTAAACGTAACTCCTGGCTCGCAAACCATTAATGCAGGTCAAAGTGCCTCTTATACCTATTCTGTTGGTAGTGTTGCAGGTTGGAATGGTGATGTGGACGTTAGTGTTGAGGTTTCACCGGCTCTGGAAGGTGTTAGCTTATCTGCATCTACCGTCAGCACTGGAGGTGAGTTTACACTTGATGTGACTACTACCGAAGATACTCAGTGGGGTGATTATTCATTAACCGTTACAGGTATGGGTAATGACATTGAAAAGTCGAAGGCGGTATCTCTGAAGATTCAACCAGCCGGTTTACGCGATTTTGATTACTCCAATGACAACCCAACAGCAATACCTGATAATACTCCTGAAGGTATTACAAGCACCATCGAGATTGCTGATGACTTACAAGTATTTGGTGTTACCGCACACGTTGATATTTCCCATACTTGGATTGGCGACCTCATTGTTAAGCTAGTTTCTGCAGAAGGTACTGAAGTAACACTGCATGAAAGAACGGGTGGTAGTGCAGATGATATAGACAGAAGTTTTACTGTTACTGACTTTAATACAGAAATGGCTAAAGGTACTTGGACACTTAAAGTATCCGACAATGTAAGATTAGATACTGGTACTTTAAACAGCTGGGGATTGACTATTTCAGCAACAGGCGAAGCAGCACCTGCAGCACCAGTAGCGGACTTCACAGCTGATATTGAGTTCTTAACTGTCACCTTTACTAACTCAAGCTCGGATGCTAACGAAGATATTACTTCATATAGCTGGAACTTCGGTGATGATAGTACTTCAACTGAAACAAACCCTGTTCATAGCTATGCTGCACCTGGTCTTTACAACGTAATGTTAACCGTTACAGATGAGACGGGTAGAGAAGATACTAAGAGCATGGAAATTGAAGTATTCGAACATAGTATTGATGCTAGCATCAGCCGAACTCGAGTTTCTCGCTCAGGCACTGCAAGTATCGATCTACGTTGGAGCGATGCAATGGGAGATAACGTCAACATCTATCGTAACGGTGAACTACTGAAGAACACTCGTAACGACGGACGTCACCGTGACCGTATCCGCCGTGCCGCTGGTACTTACGAATATAAAGTTTGTGAAACAGATTCAAGCTTATGTTCAGACCCTGTATCGGTAAGCTTCTAAATTTATTATTTAAATAAAAACGCCAGTATTTCACTGGCGTTTTTTTATCTGCATTCAAAGCTACATTTCAAGTAACCCATACCCTCGCTGCGCTTTACTGATCTCACTTTTTTCTAGTTTAAATCGATCAATCAGTGGCTGAGCAAACTTCGCTAATACACTTGTGTCCCCTGAAATCATTTCTAACTCTACTTCGCTTATCGGCAATTTACGCTTCATACCAGAAAACTCCGATACGACTTCACCATCATCAAGAACAACTTCGAATTGGCTGCCTTCCCACTCTACTTTCCAAGTACTTCGAGTAAAATGAGTGCTAAATAAGCACATTAAATCCAGCTGTATTTGTTCAACATTACAGTCCTTAGGCCATAGTGTTTTGGGAAACAGATCAAGCTTTGGAATGTTCGTTTCAATTGGGTAATTATATTCTTGGCGTACGTGTACTCCGTTGCTCACTTCTCCTGCAGTTTTGATGGTTTGCTCTTTATATGTATCAGCTTGCCTAATTCTTAGTCCCATCTTCAAATGGCTAAGTTTCAAATCTCTGTTATCAAAATAGTCATTTTTTAATGTTTCACGCTTTATAAATACCGCACACTCAGCTAACTGCATGAATTCTTTAAATTCATCATGTTTATCCTTCTCTATGGACAGCTTAAGCTCGACCTCTTTATTCATAAAAACTTCATCCAAATTTCATTAAATAGAATTGTAAGCACATTAAATAATCGCAATGTAACATTACTGTCACACAAAGTATTCACAATCGGCCACAACCTCACTTTGATGGGGTGAAAAAAATTTGAAAGCACTTATAATTTGAATCAACTGGTGGTTTTTACATCAAAACAGGTGCAAAATACGACCTAAAGATCGATTTTCATAGTGATAAGCTGTTTCAAAAAGCGGGTGCATAAGTTAACATTCGCCCGATTTTTCCATAAGGAATAACAGAAATAGGTACACGGCAATGCCAGTAAACTCTATTTTAGGCGTGTTTGCAAAATCGCCAATAAAACCATTGCAAGAACACATCGATAAAGTACATGAATGTGCTTCTATCCTTGTGCCATTTTTTGAAGCTACTGTAAAGCAAGATTGGGATGAAGCTGTAGCGCTTCGTAAAAAAATCCGTCAAGCTGAACAGGAAGCCGACATTCAGAAGAGAGATATTCGTCTTCAGCTTCCAGGTGGGCTGTTTATGCCTGTTGAGCGAACTGATCTCTTAGAGTTAGTCACTCAACAAGATAAGATAGCGAACAAAGCCAAAGACATCTCTGGTCGTGTCATTGGCCGCAATATCGTTATTCCCTCTGAATTACAAGAACTCTTCTTTGCTTACCTCACTCGCTGTTTAGATGCAGTGTACATGGCTAAGGAAGCCGTGAATGAGCTTGATGATCTTCTAGAAACCGGATTTCGTGGACGAGAACTCGATCTTGTGGAAAAAATGATCCACAAACTCGATAACATCGAAGCTGACACCGACGACATACAAATCCAAATTCGACGCCAGTTATTTGCACTGGAATCAGAATTGAATCCTGTTGACGTCATGTTTTTATATAAAATCATCGAATGGGTAGGTGATCTTGCTGACTTAGCAGAGCGCGCTGGTTCCCGTTTAGAGCTGATGTTAGCTCGCGTTTAATTCACAAATTTCAAGGTTGTAACAATGGTTGATGTATTAGTCACCAACGGTCCCTGGCTTATTGCCTTTGCGGCCGCATTTGGATTTTTAATGGCATGGGGTATTGGTGCCAACGACGTTGCTAATGCAATGGGTACCTCTGTAGGCTCTAACGCCATCACAATTAAACAAGCCATCGTCATCGCGATGATTTTCGAGTTCGCAGGCGCGTACTTGGCAGGTGGTGAAGTAACAAGCACTATTCGTAAAGGCATTATCGACAGCTCTTACTTTGTTGATGTCCCTGAACTCCTTGTTTACGGTATGATCGGCTCTCTATTAGCAGCTGGTATTTGGTTAGTAGTAGCGTCAGCTTTGGGCTGGCCTGTATCTACCACTCACTCCATCATCGGTGCCATTGTTGGTTTCGCAGCAGTAGGTGTGGGTACTGATGCTGTTGCTTGGGGCAAAGTTGCCGGTATTGTTGGCTCTTGGATTGTCACACCAGCCATTTCAGGTTTTATTGCTTACTTGCTATTCCAAAGTGTTCAAAAGTTGATTTTTGATACTGAAGACCCATTGGCTAATGCAAAACGCTTTGTGCCGTTCTATATGGCGCTGGCTGGCTTTATCATGTCGCTAGTAACCATCACTAAAGGTTTAAAGCACGTTGGTGTTAAGTTTGATACCCACGAAGCGTACATTCTATCTTTAGCGATTGCTGCTATTGTTGGCGTGATTGGTAAGCTTGTGATTGGCCGTATAAAAATGAGTGAAAGTGCTGATAAAAGTACTCACTTTGGTAATGTTGAACGCGTCTTTGCGGTACTGATGGTTGTAACAGCTTGTTGTATGGCATTTGCTCACGGTTCAAACGACGTTGCAAACGCAATTGGCCCACTAGCGGCGGTTGTATCAGTCGTACAACATGGCGGTGAAATTACTAAAAAAGCTGAGCTAGTTTGGTGGATTTTACCATTAGGTGCTGTTGGTATCGTATTGGGTCTAGCTATCTTTGGTAAGCGAGTAATGCAAACCATTGGTAAAAACATTACTCATCTTACTCCAAGCCGTGGTTTTGCAGCTGAATTGGCTGCGGCAACAACGGTTGTAATTGCATCAGGTACAGGTCTTCCTATCTCTACGACTCAAACACTGGTTGGCGCAGTTTTAGGTGTGGGTATGGCTCGTGGTATCGCTGCAATCAACTTAGGTGTAGTTCGTAATATCGTAGTATCTTGGGTGGTAACACTACCTGCTGGTGCGGCATTATCGATTATCTTCTTCTACATCATTAAAGGCATTATGAGCTAACGCTCGCTTTTACAAAAAAGTCGATTAAAAGAGGGGAGCAATTATGCTCCCCTCTTGCATTCCAGTTTATAAATTCATAGCATTAACAACATAACAACTAATAGGAAACCCCTAGTGCTACGACTATTCACTTTTGTTTTTTGTATCTTGCTTTCGGGACTGACAACGGCTCAAGAAGACACCCGTTATATCTCTGAAAACATCTACATTTATCTGCATGCAGGACCAGGATCTCAATTCAAAATTTTGGGAAGTGTTGCAGCGGGTAAAACGGTTTCGTCGTTAAACGAAACCGAAAATGGTTATGCAAAGATCATTGACGACAAAGGCCGAGAGGGCTGGGTTCAAGCCAATATGATCACTAGCAAACCCACTTTCCGTATTACTCAACCACAACTTGAACAGCAACTTGCCGAAATTAAACAAAGCTTGAGTCAAAATGGCAGTAAAGAAGCTCAATTAACCGCACAACTACAACAAGCTACAGATAAGTTATCGTTAGCTGAACAAGCAAAAAAGAAAGCGGAGCAAGAGCTTTTAAAAGTGCAAAAGCAAGCAAAAGACGAAGTGGCTCGTTTGCAAACTCAAGTTATTGAACTAAATGATGACGCTAAGTACCAGTTCTGGCGTGAAGGCGGCATGATTGCTGGTATGGGCTTATTAATTGGATTAGTACTCGCCTACTTGCCTAGGCCAAGTCGCAAGCGTAAAACTCGCTGGTAAATTATTATTTCTTCAAAGATGGCTCAGTCGCGCACAAAAGCGCGATTGGGTATTTCTCAAATTCACATTTTCTGACACCCATTAGAGTGTAAATAAACCTCTCATTTACGAACGTAAAATTTACCTAAAATTTACAATCTGAGTAAAGGAAAGAAATCTGAACAAATAAATCGTCATTTACCGCAAATTTGCTTGATCTTAACTAGTGTTCTAAATCACATTTATGGGTATAATCGCCGAAATTTCGTAATTGTATACAAAATAAAACCCCAATAATGGGTCGGAATGGAAACACGATTATGTTCAAAGCGAGTGAAGTACTGGCTGGTCGCTACGACAACGCCCCCCTACCAGAACTGTTCCAAATCATTACTAATAATTATGCAGTAGATGAAGAGCAGTACTTGTCTGAGCTAATTAAGCTTGTGCCTTCTTCGAAAGAAGAAATTCAACGCGTCACCCAGCGTGCCCATGATATGGTGAACAAAGTTCGCCAGTATGAAAAGAAAGGGTTAATGGTTGGTATTGATGCGTTCTTACAACAATACAGCCTAGAGACACAAGAAGGCATTATTTTAATGTGTCTGGCGGAAGCTCTGCTACGTATTCCTGATGCCGCTACCGCTGATGCCTTAATTGAAGATAAGTTGTCCGGCGCTAAGTGGGATAAGCACATGAGTCAAAGTGACTCTACGCTGGTCAATGCCTCAACCTGGGGATTAATGCTAACGGGAAAAATCGTTAAACTTGATCAAAACATTGATGGTAAGCCAAGCAGTTTGTTAGGCAAACTGGTAAACAAAATGGGCGAACCCGTGATCCGTCAAGCCATGCTGGCTGCCATGAAGATCATGGGTAAACAGTTTGTTTTGGGTCGCACCATTGAAGAAGGCTTAAAGAACAGTGCCGATAAGCGTAAGCTGGGTTACACCCACAGCTATGACATGCTGGGCGAAGCGGCTCTAACACAAAAAGACGCCAAGAAGTATTTCAAAGACTACGCCGATGCTATTCGTGCCTTAGGCGCTCAAAGCTATAACGAATCAGAAGCGCCACGCCCAACGGTTTCCATCAAGCTTACTGCACTGCACCCGCGTTATGAAGTAGCAAATACAGAACGCACTTTAACTGAACTTTACGATCGCGTAATTGAGCTTATTACCTTAGCTCGTAGTGTGAATGTGGGTATTTCGATTGATGCTGAAGAAGCCGACCGTCTTGAGCTTTCTTTAAAACTGTTCCAAAAGCTGTATCAATCTGAAGCCGCTCAAGGTTGGGGACTGCTTGGTATTGTAGTTCAAGCCTACTCTAAGCGAGCACTGCCAGTATTAATGTGGTTAACTCGTCTTGCTAAAGATCAAGGTGATGAAATTCCACTTCGTTTGGTCAAAGGTGCTTATTGGGACAGTGAACTCAAATGGGCACAAGAAAACGGTGAACACGGCTATCCACTGTACACACGCAAAGCTGGAACCGATGTTGCCTATCTTGCTTGTGCGCGTTACCTGTTATCCGAAGCCACCCGTGACGCGATTTACCCACAGTTTGCTACCCATAACGCCCAAACTGTTGCCAGTGTGACAGATATGGCGGGCGATCGTCAGTACGAATTCCAACGCTTACACGGCATGGGCGAAGAGCTCTACGATACGCTGTTAGCTGAAGCAGGCGTTAAAACCGTTCGCATTTATGCGCCAATTGGCGCTCACAAAGATCTGCTTCCATACCTTGTACGTCGCTTATTGGAAAATGGGGCTAACACCTCTTTCGTACATAAGTTGGTTGATCCGAAAACCCCTATCGAATCACTTGTGGTACACCCTTTAGTGACCTTGAAGAAATTTAAGACCCTAGCTAATAACAAGATTGTTCTTCCAATTGATATTTTTGGTGAAGAGCGTAAGAACTCAATGGGAGTCAATATGAATATTACCTCTGAATCTGAGCCATTTTTCAAAGCCCTAGACGAATATAAAGAAACCCAGTGGACGGCGGGTCCATTAGTCGATGGTGAAACCATTACCGATAATGGCATTGATGTACTCAGTCCATTCGATACTCGCCAAGTTGTTGGTAAAGTGTCTTTTGCGACTACACCGGTGATTGAGCAAGCACTATCTTCAGCGACGTCTGCGTTTAATGATTGGTGCCGAACGCCAGTTGAAGTACGTGCGACTGCATTGCAAAAGCTAGCGGATCTACTAGAAGAAAACCGCGAAGAGCTGATCGCTCTTTGTACACGTGAAGCGGGTAAGAGCTTACAAGATGGTATTGATGAAGTTCGTGAAGCCGTCGACTTCTGCCGTTACTACGCTGTACAGGCTAAAAAGATGATGGCTCAACCTGAGCTTATGCCTGGACCAACTGGTGAGCTTAATGAGCTATTCCTGCAAGGCCGTGGCGTATTTGTGTGTATCAGCCCATGGAACTTCCCTCTTGCGATTTTCTTAGGTCAAGTTACTGCTGCACTAGCTGCGGGTAATACCGTTATCGCCAAACCTGCTGAGCAAACCTGTATTGTCGGTTACCGCGCAGTTCAACTTGCTCATGAAGCTGGTATTCCAACGAATGTACTGCAATTCCTTCCGGGTACGGGGGCAACTGTAGGTGCCCCCTTAACCGCTGACGAGCGCATTGGTGGCGTATGCTTTACTGGCTCAACGGTAACGGCAAAACGCATCAACATGACTCTGGCTGAGCGTAACGGCGCTATCATTCCATTAATTGCTGAGACTGGCGGTCAAAATGCCATGGTTGTTGATTCAACCTCACAACCTGAGCAAGTGGTTAATGATGTTGTCGCATCGTCATTCACATCTGCTGGTCAACGTTGTTCAGCGCTACGTGTGCTTTACATTCAAGATGATATTGCCGATCGTGTACTTGATGTAATGCAAGGGGCAATGGAAGAGTTATCCATTGGTCATCCAGGTCTGGTAAAAACAGATGTTGGTCCAGTGATTGATGCAACCGCAAAAACCAACTTGAACGCGCATATTGATCACATCAAGCAAGTGGGTCGTTTGATCAAGCAAATCGATTTGCCAGAAGGTACAGAACATGGTCACTTTGTGGCGCCTACTGCAGTAGAAATTGATTCAATTAAAGTGCTAGAAAAAGAGCACTTTGGTCCAATTTTGCACGTTATCCGTTATAAGAGTACTGAACTGGATAAAGTGATTGCTGACATTAACTCAACAGGCTTTGGACTAACCCTAGGTATTCACAGCCGTAACGAAGGTCATGCCTTAGAGATTGCCAGTAAAGTTGATGTGGGTAACGTCTACATTAACCGTAACCAAATTGGTGCCGTTGTTGGTGTGCAGCCATTTGGTGGCCAAGGGTTATCTGGTACAGGCCCGAAAGCAGGTGGTCCTCACTATTTAACGCGTTTTGTAACAGAGAAAACTCGAACGAACAACATTACTGCAATTGGTGGTAATGCAACGCTACTTTCTTTAGGTGATAGCGAAGATTAAACCCTCTTAAACCTAATGGCTGAACGTTACCAAGCTGGCCTTGCGCCAGCTTTTTTATTATTGTAATTAAACATCGTTCACATTCTTTGACTCACGTTCTATCCCATCCCACACTTTAGTGACCTATAGTAATCAAACGTCTGAATTATGGCCGTTGCGAGACAATCCGAACCTACACCTATCATTGGCAGCATATACCAAGCTGCTTATAAAGCACCAGTCGAAGAAGGAGTGACAACCGAAACTTCTAGCTTTATGTTAAAAAGCGAGAATGTTGAATACGCTTTTACATACGAAGATAAAGGTAAGCTCTTCTACGTTACCAAGGTAGCTGAAGAAAACCGATATCTTTCGGCGTTTAGAACTGAAGCTTATTCGGAAGTAGAGTTAAATCGAGCGCTTTGTAATTTGCATATTCATGATATTATCAAAAAGTTCCGAGTCATGGTTTTTGATGATAATAGGCCGTCCTACAAAAACCGACTGCCAGAAATACAGCTAACTGAAGAAGCCGTTGATAATTTACTTACAGAATATGAGTTTGTAAGTATTATGCCTTCTCCAGAAAAAACAACCAGTCAACAGAAAGCACAAGAAGTAACAGAAATTCCTGTCTCCAAAGAAGTGGCCATTCAACCTGAAAAACAAGAAACATTAGAGACAACTGCAACAAAAACAGAAGATCAAGCGAAACCTTATGTGGAGCAAAATTCAGAAAAATTTATCAGTGGAAATGAAGGCACGACATTCTCCATAAAGCAACTTATAGAACGTTGGGAAAGCATATTTAATGAGAAATATCCAAGTTTAAACACACTTACAGCAGAGCAAAAGAAGCTCGCAACTACCGCTACAACACATCCAGAAAATAGAAAAATGCCTACCCCAAACAAGTCATCTGAATGCCAAGAACAGGCAACTTATTCATTAGGAAATACACCTTTTTGGCTTCCACCTCATTAAAACCGCTACTTAATTATGTCTACCAACTTCATTTTGCTCAAACAAAAGCAATAAAAACCACATTTTGTTATAATCTCTTGCCCTTTGTTTTCTATGTAACACTATGTCAGCTTCTCAAACTTCTTTTTCAGACTCTTACCTACAACGATTTTCTGGTATTGGCCGTTTGTACGGTCAACCAGCGTTAGCCAAATTTTCGCAAGCTCATGTTATGGTTATCGGTATCGGAGGTGTGGGCACTTGGGTAGCCGAATCTCTTGCTCGCTCAGGCATTGGCCAAATTTCTTTAATGGATTTAGATGATATTTGCGTTACCAACAGCAACCGCCAAACTCACGCATTAACATCAACCATAGGGCAGTCCAAAGTAGCCGTGATGGCTGAGCGGATTAAACAAATTAATCCAGAATGCCAAGTTAATGAAATTGAAGATTTCATTATGCCTGACAACCTTGCCGAGTATTTACAGGGAAGAAAGCAAGGCGGTGAGCTTGACTATGTAGTTGATTGCATTGATGCCGTAAAAGCTAAAGCCGCGGTAATTGCATGGTGTAAGCGTAATAAACTGCCGATAGTCACCGTGGGCGGTGCAGGCGGACAAATAGACCCAACTCAAGTTCAGTTGTGTGATTTGGCTAAGACACAACAAGACCCACTACTGGCAAAAGTACGTAACTTTTTACGCAGAGAATATAATTTCTCTAAAAACTTATCTCGTCGCTTCGGTGTTGATGCCGTGTATTCTACAGAGCAACTGGTATATCCAAAGTCTGATGGTACCGTTTGCCAAACCAAATCTGAAACCGATGGCAATATGAGAATGGATTGCGCTTCGGGCTTCGGTTCAGCAACAAGTGTAACGGGCACTTTTGGATTTGTTGCCGCCAGCCGAGTATTAAAAAAATTGGCTACAAAATAGTTAACCTCAGCTCTGCATAAGCCAACCTCTACAGCACAGCTACTTATGCGTATTTCTGTGTTAGAACATCCCATAATAGGCCGGCTATTATGAACTGTTCTGCCTTGAACTACACAAAATTAGCAGCACTGTAGATAAAAATTTAAGGATTGTACTGTAAATCATAATGTTATTGATTTAGTTATACAGAGCTGAGGTTAGTAAAAAATAAGGTTTAACTGGCATAGAACCTGCTATTCAAGTAAGCGGGTTCAAATTTATGACGGTAAAATCTCATGGCCAAATTTTCTCACTACATTAAGAAATACCTCACTCAAACAAGGTGGCTATATACGCTTATGCTCTGGACACTGCTCCTAAGCAGCAGCTTGTTGTTCCTACCAACTTCTATCATTAACCAATTAGGCTTATCGGGACTACAACAAAGCCAGCAACACTTCTTCGGATTGAGCATATTAATTTCAGCGGCGTACTTCTTAGCCAAACTGTGTGATCATCTGCTCGATGCAGGTATTGAGCATTACAGTGAAAAACGTATCAATGCCGTTATTAATGAAAAGATCAATTTTTTTGACGCTTATGAGCGCGCCCTGCTTCGGGAATTCTTTTTACAGAGCAGTCCAATACTCTCACTTCCTATGGATAATTTGGCCGTTCAAAGCTTAACAAAAGCGCATATTATCGAATGCATCGGTAATGAGCAGCATTTTGCGATCCAATCCGCAACGGCAGACTATAAAATCACCTTGCAAGCACGCCGTAAACTGAATCGAAAAATACTAAGGTTACCTGAAGGCACACCAAATGAGTTGGAACTGCAGCGACTCATTAAGTCACGCCCAGCTTTTATCAGCGGTCTGAGTTCAACGAGAAAGCAAGTGGCGTAGACACAAATAAAAATCCGATATTACAGCCGGAGAGGGGGGGAAGCTGTAATATCGGTGTCTACAACAAGAACAAGGCAAGTTTGTATGAAAGAGTTATTCTACGCGTGACTTAACTACAAACATCCACAATATGTAAGAAACAATACCTAGAGTTGAAAAAATCACAATCATGGATAATAAACCAATCCAATTGCCAAACATCAAATCTAACCAGAATGCCATTGTAGAAATCCTCTTTCATTTAAATACAGCTACAGGTTAGTACAGTTATTCGATGTAATTAATGATCAGGATCAAACAAATTTTGTGAACAATTTATCTTCGGTTGAAACCGAACATCAACTTGATCCACATCAATTTTTTACAAAGGATTTAAAGCTCATTAACGCTTGTTCAAAATCTTCCAATCCACAAGTGGCCGTTAATTCTGAGTCATACAAATTCAGGTCTTCTTGCAAATCTTCCTCACAGTCAATTCCCAAACTATTATCAACAATTAGTGCTTGATCTCTATGAAGCTCGAGTGAAAGTGTACGCCCAATCAACTTCCACTCATGGCGTTTTCCTGACTGTAACTCTTCGATTATTAGCTCTATTTTTGAAATGGTATTGAGTTGTTGTGAAAGTTCTTCGGTGAACCAACGCCCGAGAGCATGATGCTCCATTGAAAAAAAAGCGTGGATACTGTCATCAAAAGTGCTGTGACGGAATTCGAAATCCATGGATACGGCCTATATACTCGTGATACTTGAAGTTGCAGGGTTTCAGCGAGAATTAATTGCCATTTAGGCAAGGCGCTTATCCGTAGGAATAGCATTCTATTTCAAGGGTAAGTAACGCAGTATAAATGGCAATTAAACTCGCACGGCGTGGGCTTTTCAGCGATGATTCTTCTTTGTTGTGAAAGCTTAAATTAGCCCGCTAGTTCTGCACTTTCACGCCTCGAATAATGCAACGCTGAATAAGCCCTGAAAGCTGCATCTTCAAGTATCACGAGTATAAACAACTTCTCGTTTTGGCAGTTATACCATGAGTTATATAACGACTGACACAAAAAAGGCGCCATCGGCGCCTTTTCAGTTAAGAGATAGCCAAATTAGTGGCTGTGACCTGCGTGAGAGTCAGCTTTTTTTTCTGCTTTTGCTGCATCTTCTTTAACGATAGACTTTAGCACAACCTCAAAAATTAACGTTGAGTTTGCAGGGATTGTTCCCATGTCACGATCGCCATATGCCAAGTTTGAAGGAATAACGAAACGGAACTTAGAACCAACAGGCATTAATTGAACACCTTCAGTCCAACCAGGAATAACGCGATTCAGTTGGAATTTAACCGTCTGATTACGCTTGTAAGAACTGTCGAACTCAGTTCCATCAATCAAAGTACCTTTGTAGTGAACTTCAACGGTGTCAGTCGCCTTTGGCTTTGGACCTTTGCCTTCTTCTAATACTTGATATTCAAGACCCGATTTTGTGGTTACCACACCCGGTTTTTTCGCAAAATCTTCTAGGTATTTTTTACCTGATTCAAGGTTCTTTTTCGCCATTTCATCAGCATGAGATTTACGTTTTTCAGCTAAACGCTTATCCAGACCTTGCAACAGAGTTTGCATTTCTTCTTCCGTCAATTTTGACTTATCGTTAAGGCCATTAGCAAAACCCTCAACAATCAAAGCGCGATCAACTGGTAGACCAAGCTCTTCTTGCTCTTTGATGTGATTTGCCATGTACTTACCGATAGAAGCGCCCACACTGTACGATTCTTTTTGTGCTTGTGTTGTCAGTTCAGTACCCGCAGTGTCTTTGGTGGTTTTTTGCTCTTGGTTACAAGCTGACAGACCTAATACGGCCAATGCCACTAAAGAAATTTTATATACAGACTTCATTTAAACGCTTCCTCAGCATAAAAATCGTTTCAGCTAACTCTATGAATTACTTTATAAAGTTAATTCAACTTCATAAAGTAATTCATAAACTCACACCAAAAAACGAAATATAATTAATGGTTGTAGAATACACTAAGTCACTGTTTTAACGGCACTAGCCATCAGTGTCAACCCTTTAGAGATAATCCACAAGAATAAGTTCAGCCACAATTCAGGGCAATATAAGCCGACTTTCATCTCAAGCCGGCCTTTAAACCTCTAGGAACAATCATAACGAGTAGGTACAATAGCTTATTTACTCATTCTGATTTTTTTATGCAAACTCTCCAACAGCAAGTCGATGATCTTGAAGCCAAGCTTAGTTTTCAAGAACTGACCATTGAAGAATTAAACCAAGAAGTTATAAAGCTCAACGACATTATTGCCCAGCAGCAACATCAGTTAGAGCTGGTAGTACAAAAATTACTGTCGATGGAACCTAGCAATATTGCAAGTCAGTCGGAAGAAACACCTCCACCTCATTATTAGGGTGTGCTTATCTTTCAGGTTTAGATTTTGTGCTATTTGAGCGCTTTGCTGTTCAAGGCGTGAGCAGAGAAGCTTAGTCATCTAAGTGAGCTGATCACAACACAGAACAGGAAGTGCTCAAAAGCATCGAAGACAGTGTAAATTGGCCATCTCTGCTGCGTTATCGTTTGTTTATGTGGCTCACCACACAGCACAAACTCCACCTTGCAAAAGATAACCAATTTATCGCTGCAAAAATAAACTCGAAAGATAAACACACCCTAGGGTTGCAAGCCGCTGGAATTAATTACTATGCTAACAGTCTATTAAGAATAAAATATGAACCAATAGCGATGTAATCAGCACTTTTTAGGATAAGGCATGAAACGAGTTTTAGTCTGCTTAGCATTATGTTTTTCAATTTCAGGTTGTGCGACCAGCAGTCTATTCGTTAGCTATCCATCACAGATCCAAACTCAAAAGCAGGCTTTAAATTCGTCACAACCCGAATCACAACTACCACAACTAACCCGTAATATTTCCAGCAGCGACGGGCTTCTTTACGCTCAAGAGGCGGGGCGAGTTGCTCAAATATCAGGTAACTTTGCCGAAAGTAAAAAATACTACCAGCAGGCCATTGAGAAATATCTTGCTTTCGATAATAAAGCAGTAGTCAGCGCCAGTGATATTGGTGCCAATGCCAGCAGTTTACTTCTCAACGACAACGCGATCCCTTACGAAGGCCCTGGATTTGAGCGTATCATGCTGCATCAATATCAAGCCTTTAACTATCTGTTTGAACATGACTTTGAAGGTGCGTTAGTGGAAGTTCGTCGCGCTAATGAACTTCAACAGATCCAGCAAGATAAGTATGAATCGTCCAAAAAATCGGTACAACGTATCGCCAACGGTGTGGTTTCCGATCAAGAAGAAAAGTTGAGGCAAGGCACGGGATCCGTTACTAGCTCTTTTCTCAATGCCTACAGTTATTATGTCACAGGGTTATTACATGAAATATTAGGCAAAGCTAATGACGCCTTTATTGATTACCGCAAGGCCGCGGCCATTTGGCCACACAACCCATTTGTCGAGCAAAGTCTTGTACGTTTAGCAAAACAGTTGTCGATGCCACAATATAACGAATTTAAGCGAAAATTTGGTGAGCCTAAACTACCTAAAAGCAATCAAGGTGAGTTGATTGTTATTTATGAAAAAGGTTTCGTGCAACCTAAAGGTCACTTTAGTGTGCCGTTTACCGTTAATAGCAACTGGCAAACTATTGATCTACCTACCTATTATCAAGCTGCGTCGTATCCAGGTTCAGCAAATATCACAGGTCTTCCGACAGCACCTTTGCGCGCAGCTTCAATTACCAGCATTGATGCATTGGCAATGAACGCTCTTAGAGAAGACCTACCATTTATCTTAGCCAGACAAGCTGCTCGTGTGTATGCAAAAGCTGAATTAGCTAGACATATCACTGGCAAGCATCAACAAGATAAGGATGTATTTGATCTGGGCTCTCTTGCCGTTCAGATATTTAATGTAGTGACAGAGCAAGCCGATAGACGAAGCTGGCTCACTTTGCCTAATCAAGCTCAATTAGCTCGAAAATATGTACAAGCAGGCACTTACCCGATCCGTGTCGAACAAAGCCAGACACAAAATATTACTATTGAAGCGGGCAGAAAAACCCTTGTATGGGTGGTAAAAACTGGAAATTACGTTCGTTTTTATTCAATATTGATTTAATAGAATTACAATGACTTTAACTACTACTTACGGAACTGACCATGAAACAATTTAAATCTGTGCTCATCTTAGCTGGAGTGCTGGCACTCACAGCCTGTCAATCCAAAGTCGAATATGGCGATGCGAAAGAAGTTGAAACCGTAAACGCTAACTTTGGTTCAACTGACTTACAAGCTATCACCGATAAAATGGTGGATAGCATGCTCACTTTCCCACCTGTATTAATGTTAACAGCAAATAATCAGCGCCCGATTATTTTTGTAGATAGCATAAAAAATAAAACCTCTGAGCATATCGATACCGAATCCGTTACAGACTCCATCAGTAATCGCCTACTACGTTCAGGCAAGTTCCGTTTTATTGATATGACAAAAGTCGATGCTGTTCGTAAACAGTTAGATTACCAAAACAACTCAGGTATGGTCGACCCGTCAACCGCCATCAAGTTTGGCCGTCAAATTGGTGCTCAATACATGCTGTACGGCAACCTTTCAAGCATCGTAAAACAAGCTGGAAGTACCAAAGACGTTTACTACAAAATGACCATGCGCTTAATGGATCTGGAAACCGGTTTAATAGAATGGTCTGACGAAAAAGAAATTCGTAAAACTAAAACTAAGTCTCTATTTGGTCTATAAGATAGTTTGATGATAGTAAAAAGCCGATGCTAAGCATCGGCTTTTTTTGAGCCTAAACAAAAAGATGACGAATCTTCGCTAAATCCCCTTTCCCTTCAGCGATTTCTTCTGGTGTTAACCCAGAAACTTCATGTGGGAACACTAACCATTCATCTGATTCATGAATAAAATAATCAGGTTTCAAAGGTACAGCAGTATTAGCGGGTTTGTAATATGGACAGGCAATACGAATATCTTTTGGCAAATTAAGACGCATTTGCTCTTTTAGCTTTTCAATCAAAGCATGCACAGAACGCCCTGAATCAAACACATCATCAACGATCAGCAAGCCTTCATCAGCATTGGCATTTTCAATAATGTAATGCAAACCGTGAACACGGATCTCTTTGCTTTGCTTATCAGTACCAATACCATAGTAAGAAGAAGTACGAACCGCAATATGGTCGGTATCGACTTTTTTATAATCAAAGTATTCCTGAACAGCGATACCAATAGGTGCGCCACCACGCCAGATCCCGACAATGTATTGTGGACGGAAGCCATCCTCATAAACTTTTGCTGCTAAGCGAAATGAGTCTTCCAATAATTGTTGTGCGCTTATGTAGTGTTTTTCTGACATGACCAAGCCTATATTGTTGTTGTGACAATCTAAGGGGTTAAAGAAATAGAGCCCTTACACTTGGCAGGGAATTGTACCTGAAGTTTGAATATTTAGCTTTGATTTATTGAATATTATTAAATATGGAATAAGTCCAGAATGAACATTAATGAACAGCAAGAAAAAAGGCTGCCTAGTCGCAGCCTAATTATCTAAACTACATCAGAAATACTCACTTCGCCCCCAACTTCAACCTTATCAACACGTTGAAGTCCTCTTGGCAATTTTGCACCACGGCGGCCGCGTTCACCACGGTAGTGTTCCAAATCAGAGGCTTTTAACGTCAGTTTGCGTTTACCTGCCCATAGAGTAACAGCAGATTCAGCAGGGATAACTTCAAGGTGAGTCAGGAGCTCTTCTCTGTCTTTAGCACGTTGTGACGGAATACCAATGATCTTATTGCCCTTACCTTTGCTTAATTGAGGTAATGCATCAAGGCTAAACATTAACATCCGACCTTCATTGGTAATGGCAAGTAATGAAGCCCCGTCATTGTTGTCAATTGTACGTGGTGGCAAGGCTTGAGCATTAGCAGGTAAGCTTAATAACGCTTTACCTGATTTATTGCGTGACACCATGTCTTTGAACTGACAGATGAAACCATATCCTGCATCACTTGCCATCAAGTAGCATTGGCTATCGTCCCCCATAACTACATGCTGCACTAATTCGCCTTGGGCAACATTAAAACGCGTAGTGATAGGCTCACCTTGGCTTCTTGCAGATGGTATGGTGTGAGTGTCTGTGGCAAAAGCTCGACCTGAAGAGTCAATAAACACACTCTGCTGATTACTGCGGCCAGTGGCACTGCTTAAATACTTATCACCAGCCTTGTAATTTAAGGCAGTTGGATCAATATCATGCCCTTTAGCACAGCGTATCCAGCCTTTGTCAGACATAACTACGGTTACAGCTTCACTTGGTACCAAATCTTGCTCAGATAGTGCTTTCGACTCTTGTCGTTCAATGATTGGAGTACGTCGCTCATCACCATAAGTTTCGCCATCTTTGATAAGCTCTTTTTTCACCAAGGTTTTCATGCGGCGTTCTGAGCTTAATGTCAGTTGCAAGCTATCACGCTCTGCGGCTAATTCTTCTTGCTCAGTCTTGATTTTCATTTCTTCAAGCTTGGCAAGATGGCGTAGTTTAAGGTCTAAAATCGCTTCCGCTTGTTTATCACTTAAATTGAAACGCGACATCAATTCGGCTTTTGGCTCGTCATGGAAACGAATGATTTCAATCACTTCATCAATGTTGAGGAAGGCAATCATTAACGCATCTAACACGTGCAAGCGAGCTAATACTTTGTCTAAACGGAACTGCAATCGACGACGTACTGTTTCGATTCTGAACGTCAACCATTCTGTTAGGATCTTCTTTAACCCTTTAACCTGTGGGCGACCATCTAATCCTAAGATATTAAGGTTAATGCGGTAGTTCTTTTCTAAATCCGTTGTAGCAAATAGGTGCGCCATTAACTGTTCGCAATCAACACGGTTAGAACGTGGCACTATCACCATACGAACTGGGTTTTCGTGATCTGACTCATCACGAATATCCGATACCATCGGCAGCTTTTTCGCCTGCATTTGGGCGGCGATTTGTTCTAATACTTTTGCGCAGCCTACTTGGTGCGGCAGCGCAGTAATGACGATTTCACCTTGCTCAACACTATAAACCGCTCGCATTTTTACCGAGCCGCGGCCAGTCTCATAGATCTTATGAATATCGGCTTTTGGCGTGATGATTTCGGCTTCGGTTGGGTAGTCAGGACCTGGCACAAATTCCAATAGTCGTGAAAGCTCAGTTTTTGGATTCTCAAGCAATTCAACACTAGCCGCGACAATTTCACGGACATTATGCGGTGGAATATCGGTAGCCATACCTACAGCAATACCGGTAATACCATTTAAAAGAATATGAGGCAGACGCGAAGGCAGAACCAGCGGCTCTTTCATCGTACCGTCAAAGTTCACGCCCCAGTCGACCGTACCTTGCCCTAATTCATTTAACAGGACTTCTGAAAATTTAGATAGCTTGGCTTCGGTATAACGCATAGCCGCGAAAGATTTAGGATCATCTGGGGCACCCCAGTTTCCTTGACCGTCCACCAGCGGATAGCGATACGAAAATGGCTGCGCCATCAAAACCATAGCTTCGTAACAGGCGCTATCACCATGAGGATGATATTTACCTAATACATCACCGACAGTACGGGCTGATTTCTTATATTTAGCCGCAGCTGATAACCCTAACTCACTCATGGCGTATACAATACGTCGCTGTACTGGTTTTAAACCATCGCCAATATGAGGTAATGCACGATCCATGATCACGTACATGGAATAATTAAGATAAGCCTCTTCAGTAAAGCGTCGAAGTGGCATTTGCTCTACGCCATCTAAGCTCAGTTCTACAGCATCAGTCATGTTTCACTTCCTGTTGTTGTGCAGGCATTGGATCCTTATAAAACAGGCGATAGATGTTGCCTTTCAGATCGTCAGAAATATACATTGCGCCATCTTTACCAATGGCAAGAGAATAAGGTCTTGCGACAGGAAACCCGCCATCAAGAAAACTCATGAGTGTATTACGGCTCACGACTTTATTATTTTCAATGTTGAGCCATACCACTTGGTAACCCACTTTACTTGAACGATGGCGGGAGCCATTTTCAGCAATAAACAGTTGATTATGATATTTTTTTGGCAATTGCTTTGCACGGTAAAATAGCATTCCCACAGGTTCAACGTGAGCTGGAAGTTCGTATTCCGGTGCTTTTACCGATAAATTAACTGGCTGCTTATAGGCAGGCTCTTTCACATTTTTCCCATGAACATACGGAAAACCAAAGTGCTGCCCTTTGTGGTCAAGACGATTGATTTCGTCGGCTGGAAGATTATCTCCCATCCAATTTCGACCACTGTCTACAAACCACAAATGTTCGTCATCCGGTGACCAATCGAATCCTTTTGCGCTGCGAATACCGCTTGCAATTTGCTCGGTATTACCTGTTCTGAGATCAATCGCAATGATACTGCCAAAAGGTGCATCACTATCACAAACATTACATGGAGAACCTAAGGATACATACAAGCGTCCATCTGGACCAAAGTGCATCACGCGTGTATAACGCTTATCCATTTCGGGTAAATTATCGTAAACCACTTTTGGACGAAGTGGACGACGCAAGCGTCTTTCTATATCACGATATTGTAAAATTCGATTATCTGAAATCACATATAGACTGCCCTGATGATAGGCAATCGCTTCTGGGTACTTTAAATTTTTAGCAATGGTATAGCGTCGCTCTACACGACCATCTTGATTGGCTTTAACTAACGCCGTGACTTTACCGGATTTGCCTGAACCTACAAAAATGGTTCCTTGATCGCCCACGGCAATCTGCTTGGCATCACCGAGATCCGAGGCGTATATCGAAACACCAAACCCTTTAGTAACGGTAATGTGCATTGAATTCGACGCTTGCACTAAGCCTATACAGCCCGTTAGTAACGAGAACATGACTCCAAGTCTGATCAAAATCTTTTGCTTACTACTCAATTTTGTTACGTCCTTTCAACCATAAGATGCCATTTATAGGCTGTTTATCGTTCTTATTTTATTTTTTTACCATCTTACCAGACAACATCAACGACATGAAAATCTAATGTTAAACAAGGCTGCAATTGGTAAATTTTATCAGTATAACTTCTTAAAATTTCGTCACAATGAAATCCCATAAAAAATGAGCGGATACCTGAAGTTTCCGCTCATTACTTTCTAATTTTTTTATGAAAAAGACTTTAGGGCGTGTTGATCTTTCGTGTTTATTTTTGCAGCGATAAATTGGTTATCTTATGCAAGGCAGAGTTTGTGCTGTGTGGTCATTACCGACATACAAAACTGTCGTTACTTCGTTTCCACATAAACAAACGATAACGCAGCAGAAGTGACCAATTTACGCTGTCTTCGATGCTTTTGAGCACTTCCTTTTCTGCGTTGTGACCAATTTACTTAGATGACTAAGCTTCACTGCTCACGCCTTGAACAGAAAAGTGCTCAAATAGCACAAAATTTAATCCTGAAAGATCAACACGCTCTAACCTTTGAAGAATCCGATAAGTTTTCGCCAACGGAATGAAAGCAACACTAAGACTAAGACTATATATATACTAGGTTGAATAATTTCTGACTTTACCGACCAGAAGAAGTGAATTGCCACTAAGATAACAACTAAGTAAATAAGGTTATGTAATGTCTGCCATTTACGTCCCATCTTAGACATCAACTTTTTCAATGAAGTCACCGTTAATGCGACTAAAATCAAGTAGGCAACGGCACCAACTAAAATATACGGACGTTTAACGATTTCTTCGCCCAATAATCGCCATTCAAATAACAGATCCAAACTAAAATAAGCCGCAATATGTAAGGTGGCGTAGGCAAAAACATATAATCCCACCAAACGGCGAGTTCTCATCAACCACGGCCATTTCATTTTTTTAGCGATAGGACTGATTAATAGCGTTATTAAAAGCGTATTTAAAGCACCAATGCCTGTGTAATGAATGATGTATTGAACCGGATCTCCTCCTGCGCCCCCACTAAACACATTAAGCACCAAAAAAGCAATTGGTGCTAACGCCACAAGATGAAACAGCCCTTTGATCCAAAAAAGCTGTTTAGGGGTCACTCTCATTAAAAGTTTTTCCTTAAATCTAAGTCTTTATACAAGCTGGCAACTTGATCACCATAGCCATTAAACATTTGAGTTGGGATCCGTTTTGCTGAAAATAAACCACCAGCACCAATTCTTCGTTCAGAAGCTTGAGACCATCTTGGGTGATCCACTTGAGGGTTCACATTGGCATAAAACCCATATTCATGCGGAGCAAGAATATTCCAGCTGGTTGGTGGCATTTTCTCAACTAAACGAATTTTTACAATCGATTTGATGCTCTTAAAACCGTATTTCCATGGTACAACTAAACGAATAGGCGCACCATTTTGTGGTGGTAATGTTTTACCATATAAACCCACCGCTAAAAAGCTAAGCTCATTCATTGCTTCGGGCAAAGTAAGACCTTCTACATAGGGATAACTTACCCCCCCACCAACGTAGCGATTTCTCTGCCCCGGCATTTGCTCTGGATCATATAACGTTTCAAACGCCACATATTTCGCTTTACTGGTTGGATTGGCTTTCTTAATCAGTTCAGCCAAAGAAAAACCTACCCACGGGATAACCATCGACCATGCTTCTACGCATCGTAAACGGTAAGTTCTTTCCTCTAAAGCAATCAACTTATATAGATCGTCGTAATCCAGTTTGAGCGGCTTTTCGACTTCACCTTCTATCTTTAACTGCCATGGATTAACTTTAAATCCTTGAGCATTGTCTTTAGGATCTGTTTTTCGAGTACCAAATTCATAAAAATTGTTGTGAGAAATCACTTTGTTTTCTGGCGTTAGAATTTCTGACGTTTGATAACTTTGATTTTTGGTAAATATTAGTGGAGATACTTCAAACGCCTTTTTGGGCTTATCGTTACCAAACACATCAAACAGCCCTGCTTGCACATTGGTGGATAAACTTGCCGATGCCGCCCCTAAACCTAAGGCTTTAATAATATTTCGGCGTTGCTTGAATATTGATTCAGGCGTTACCTCTGACTCCGGTAAATCCCAAGCCGCTTTTTGTGCGATCCCTTTAGTAAAACCTTTAGCTTTCATCTCATCATACCTTCTAAAGTTCGATATATATTAGACACTGCTAGCCACATTAATCTTTCTAAAAAGTAGCACAAATTATCAATCCTTCGAAAACAGCCACTTGTTAACCACTGTTGTTTTCGATTTTATGCTCTGTATTACTGGTAGCCTATATAAGCACTGAATAAATTATATCCATTTCGAATAAAGAAAAAGATCGATAGAGCTTATTATTGATACTTAACAACTATTTCGAGAGGTAAAAAATGAGTGCTGCTATCCAAGGAACACGACGTTCAAGCCCCGATTATAATTCAACAGAATTAGCTGCATACCCTTTTCGTCAGTCAGCTAACGCAATCAAAAACCAACAAAATCAAGATGGGGTTCAAATGCAAAAAGAGGCACTGAGTTCTGAAGACAGCCCACACCCTCATCCTACTGCAATGTATACAACATACCTTCAAAAAGTAAAAGTAGATAGGTTAAGCGCGAGAGATGTAGTAAGACTTGACAACATAAGTCCTCAAAAGGCTGCTAACTTTGCGGTTCAACAAAATAGACACGTTCAGGAACTTCAAAAAAAACTAGATGAACTCACTAATAAAAAGGCGAAGCTTACAAAAAGAAATGGTCGAACAGACGGTAGAGCAGCAGCAATAAATCATCAAATTAGCGACATATACCATAAGCTCCAAGAAGCGAAAACAACCGTCAAGTTCTTTAAATAATATATAACTTGAATTATCTCTAGCTAAAAATTAGAGCCAGCAAATTCGGCTCATTTCTGTCTTATTTTGTTGAAATAGCACTAAGTTATCAGCCAGTTACAAGCCGTACTGATAAGTCATATAACTTATGTAGTTTTTGCATTTCTCATTTTAACACTTTCATGCCAACCTGCTTAAATTCGATTGTAAATTGCCAATAGGTTTAAGTATGAGTGGGTTAATAACAGCCATAACCACAAAAGCAACTACTACAAAACAGTACTACTTCCCTAAAGCAATTGAGGGTAAAAACCTTCCTCCTTTACTTTGGAATAAAGGAAACGATCGATCGCTCAGTGAATATACAGATGCACACCACACTTTTATCACTAACACCATGAGAGATAAAGGTATTCAAGATGGAGATAATAAATGGCTTATTAGAATAAAATTACCTGTAAAGGGTGCTTCAAAATGGAGTCAGACTTGCTTTAATGAGTTTGATATTTATTTTAGTGATACAGATAAAGGGCAGGATGTGAATAGAATTGCAGTTGCTTCACTTATAAGCCGTTACGCTTTAACAGGATCTACAATAGGTGCTGCGTTACATACACAATTTTTAAATTTTGTTCCTGATAACACTTCTACTGGAAGCCAATAGATAACAATCCAATATATGCCAATAATGTTATCGATTATAAGCGAAAGCGGATAACTTTAAATTACGTTCTCTCAAATTTTATACAACTTAGATTATGGAAATGCAGCCTGATACCCTTTTACATCCGCAACTACTGCCTAGCTATCGTTTATCAGGCCATCCCCAAGCTCATCCAGACCAAAGCCCAGAAGTTTATCTAAGCTCACGTCTTTCTCGTGCAGTTCCAGCCAAATCATTTGTTGCAAGTCCATCTCGTCAAAGTCAACATCACTCTCTTCTTTCTACATTTGTCCATACTCCAGCTACACAACGTTTTCCAAAAGCAGTTCACTTAGGGTACTTCATTAGTTCCCCCCTTATATCAGAGGCTGAGTCAAAGCAAAGAGAAGATACAAATACGACACAACATTGGCGTGCACGAGCCCAGTTAATAAAGCCGGCCTATTCATTATTCACCGACATTCCTATTGTAGAGCACACTTCTGTCCCCATAAAAACCTCCAGAAATAGAGCTGCTGAAAAAGGCTTGATTTCAGCTAACTATGTTAATGTTCCCAATTTTGGTCGAATTATCGCTTCGGAGCATCCATCTGCATCTAAAGAACCATTTGAACTTTTCTGGAGGATGGTTATGCAAACTAACACCCAAATAATTTGGGATTTATCAGGAACATCCGATACAAAAATCCCGTACTACCCTGATGGCAATGTCGAAAAAATTATGATCGGATCTATCACAGTAAGAAAAACCGAAACGGGAGTTTATTTTCATAATTATGAAATGTTAGATAGTCACAGTTCATGTCATTACGTGTACAGATATTGCGTAGACGATTGGGCTGATGGCCAAAGCTACCCTTTAGACAAGTTTAACGTTTTGCTTGATAACATTAATACATGTCTGCCTGAGTTTCCTCATATGCTTATCCATTGCATGGGTGGAATTGGCCGAACAGGGGTTGTATTGGTGGCTTTATCTTTACTTGAGTATCGAGATAAATTGATTGAACCCTCTCAAACAATAGAAAAGCTTGTTGATTCAAAAATCATTCTAATACAGTTTGAGCGCTCCCTCAGAATCGTAGAGCGACCAAGCCAAAGACAAATGCTAATAGATTTAGTAGATGAGTGGCAAAAAAGAATCAAATATAACTGTGTTTGAAAATCTTCGACTTTATAGGCCGTATTCAGCCTCCAAGCTTAACGCTACTAGAGGCTCAAAGTTTAAAGGGATGTCAGTTTACTTATATTGAGTATTCGTTGCTTGCATCAATTGATTAATAATCATTTGCTTAATAAGAAATCCTACGGGACAATAAATACCTATTTTACTGGTTAACAACTCTCTTTTCTGATCATCTTCCCACATTTCAAGCAGTACCTTCGGAGACTTTGTCAATAAAAAATAAAACGATCTCAAGAAGTCATATTCATCTTTTAAGCTCAAGGTTGCCTCCAGTGAATACGTTGAAAGCTTCGTTTCATTTCCAGGATGGCAAGGGTGAACACCTAGTACTCCCTCAAGCCACTGGTTCATATCAACAACGTCCATATGCCTAAAAAACTGAAACTCCGCGAGATTTTTTTGTGTTAAAGGCAAAGCGAAATGCTTTGAAGTTGGAAGGTGCTCTAGTGCTCTTTCAACCGAATTGTGATCATACCCTAATCGCTTTAAATCGGCCTTTAGAGATGGCACTAATGGCTGGGTTATACACATAATTTGGTGGTGTAAATCAACTGTCAAAACAAGCATGCCACGTTGGACATATTCAAAAGAAGCTCCACTTTCTTTTATATCTGGAGCATAGATCAATCTTCTGTATTCATCTTTTAATTGTCTTGCCCGTTGCGCGACTTCTTCTGAAATAGGTTCATCACCGATTAGAATAATTTTCTCCAAAATAACATCTTGGTAACTTGGTGGGGCTGATTGAGCAGAAAAAGGAGAATAAAAACCTGTATTAAAAAAAGCACCACATCTGTTTGAAGTCAATTTTAGCGAACGAGTAAAAATTGGAAGATTTTGATGTTGATCAGCAATATTAAAACGACGTTTCATAGCAGCAATTACCGAGGCGCTCTGTAAGCGATGCCGCACAATCCATTGCTCAAATTTTGACGGATTATGACCTACCATTTTATGGTTAACGAATGAAATTGTTAGCCGATTATTTTCTTGTAAATCAACTCGATATCTATGATGGTTAAAAGTAAATTCCACATTTTTCGATGTTCTCTCATCTAGCGCACTTAGAAGCAATTGCTTAGGATCGTGGCCACAGAGAAAACAGCTAAAACAGCAAGTCATAAACTTATTACTATTTGTTATTCAATAATAAATACTCTATCCGACTTGTAGCAAATTAGAAGTTAAACTTAATTAACTTCTAATTTGTCACATACTGTTTTAATTTGAATTATAAGGAGCAATCACCAATCTGGTGTTTCTCTCATAAGGTGTGATGTTTGTAGCTTACAGCCCGCATAAACTCAGAAGCCATGATATTTTAATGCAAGTCATTTTCTACCATAAAATGACATTTTATTTCTTTGCTTTATATTCCATTATAAGCTTCAGATGGCGCATTCAATCATACTTCGTTTCTAATACACAACTCACTTCGGGACAAAACTACATTTAACTACGATTCAAAGCTTCCCCCTTACTTATAGTTAATATTATTCTCGCATGCACTGATAAGTTCCAATTTATGAAAATATAGTATTAGTTATCAAAGAAAAATATTAGATACCCAAGAAACATTGCGATTAATATTTAAACAATCATTTTAGTGGCTTATTGATATTTTCTTGAGAGGTTTATAGTTCATGAAGTTATTAATTTTAATTGCTGTACTTAGCGCACCAGCTTTAGCGAACAACTCTGTTAAGACATTTGGAGATTGGATAGTATTCTCTGCTGACAACGGTGACCAACTGGCAACTTCGATACCACTAAATAAATCATCTCATGGTTTCTTTATTGGATGCCACAAACATACAGATTGCTTTATTAGCTACACCAATATAATCCCTTGTATTTCCAAGACAAGTAGATTCATCCACGTAGAGCAAGACAACAGCAAAACATCATCAAATTTTGAGGCAAAGTGTATTCATGGGCAGTGGAAAGACCAACCTTTTCTTTATAATGAGGCAACAATGAGAAATTTTAACACTGTTAATGAAACAGTGAGTATTTCTTTATTTAATGAAGCAAATACAAAAAATATTTACAGTGCAATAGGCGTTATGGATGCTATAAATTATGTGTTCGGTAAGTCGAATAACTTTAGTTGAAAATGATGCCCACTAGGTCAAATGGATAGGCTTATTAGCCGCTGTTCAGCTTTGAGGTAAAGATGGTTTTGCAAGCGATCACTGCTGGCACATCTACTTTTTGCATCTTGAAATAATACTCGACCCTGCTTGAGAGGAATAATAAGCAACCATGTTGGTGAAGGCCGACATGGTTGGCTCTGTTTTAGCTTTGATAATGTGACATAATATGAGCATTGAATGACAACTTATGGTCGTTGAATGTCAACTTATGATCGAATCACCAATCATGCTGATTACACCATAAGTCTGCACAATAAATATTTATAACTCCTTGTTATCTTTGATATCAAAAATTAAGGCGATCTTCATATTTCGGTATAACCCCGCACATATCAAAGCAATTTACTCCATATGTCCGCATAAAAATTTTTAACATTTATCACTTCAGGTGCAAAAAACAGCTTCGTTTTTCGTTAGCAGTTACGCTGAATTAAGCCTAAATCCTAACAAGGAGCTAAATCTATATAAAAGGGCATTGCGTACACCTAACTGAGAACTCAAACAAAAAATTTAAAGTAAACCTTGAGAGTATTCTGAACACACTCAAAATCTATTGCTCCGAACTTGTGGACAAAAACTGCAACCACTATAAAAGAACTCAACTAAATATCCTCGCTCCATGTAAAGCGATACCAAATGAATAGCTTAGAAATAGCTATTTTGCATCACTGATTCATTCCTTTAGCTCTTCTGGATAATCAGAATTTTTTGTTCCAAATCTTAAAAATCAGATTACAGACATTTATTCATTAACTTTTACTCGTTTTAGAATATTGCTATTTGTTATTTTCCACTGTTCAACATTGTATAAATACTGCTCATAAGGTGACAGATTTTTTCGATATTTTGAATTAAGTGATCTGTTGAAAGATTTTAGCTTTTCTTCAAAAACAACTTTATCAAAATTTCCAAGTGCATCTAACGTATCATTCAATCGTTTTGTGCTTTCAACGGTCTGTACTAACCCGCCAATCTTGTTAGCAATACTGGCATAGAGCTGTTCCTTACCACCTCCATAGTTATATGTATACAGGTAGTTTCTATGCGCATCAGATCCCCAAACAATACCTTTCTTCCTATAATAATTAAGTACCCACTCTGGTGCTGGCTGAGGTTTTAAGGCCGAAGGATTTCCATTAGGGTCTACACACTCTAACGAACCATCATCGTTAATTTTAACTATGACTGCACATTTGAAGGTATTGAATTGATATGGTTTCCCATTAATGTATGTAGCATGGTCTGCTGGGTACTGATTCAACTCTTTCATTTGCTCGATGATCGAACACCCAGAAATCAAAAATATCGCAACCGTAATTAAAAAATGTTTGTACATCCCTAAACCCTTTTGAAATCCATTAAAGTATTGAAGCCACATTTATCTAGGGGGTATAAGTCATAGCTATACGCCCTAAACCTTTCGTGTCATACCGAACGATTTGTCCTTCTAAACCAGTAAGTATTTTGATCTGCTCTTGTTGAACACGCATACTTGCAAACGAATTATGTCTCCCAACATATATTTCTACCAGCCCATTCACTTCAGTTTTTAAGGGGAAATAAACAACGTAACCTTTATCATCTAGTACCCGTGTTAATTGCGTTGCATCATGATTATTGAATCTTCCAAGAAATATCGTGGTTAGCTTTTCATTTTTTGATAATGTACCTAAATCCTCAATTTTCCATTCATAATCTTTAGTCACTTCAGAAATAGGCTCAAGGTGTTTGTCTTTCTCTTTTATAGCCATCTCGTATAGGAATGCGATTATGTTCAATGCAAAAATAGTCAAACAAAATATTATGAGAGGCTTCAAAATGCCCGAACCAATATTAGCTTTTTTTTCATTTTGAGTTGAGTCAACAGAATTAACTTCTACTTCATTTTCACTTGGTTCGTTATGCTCCAAAAATAAGCTGTTTGGAGACTGTAAATTTGAGTTTGCTTCGAATTTATTTATGATTTCACTTGCCTCAAGACTAGATCCTAATATTGATACAACTTTACTTAATTCGATCGCTGCCTCTGGTTTATCGTCAACCAACAGCTGTTCGCCATATTGCTGTAACTCAGGAGAAGTTCCAAAAAAACTCCGAATAAAATTGACTCGCATAACCTCAGCATTGCTCTTTGCATCATTAAAGTTTTTATTGGGGAGCGTTTCTTTAACAAAATCTAAAGCTAACTTTTGAGATATTGACTCAAGTGCAAGTCTGCACTTTTCAACTTCTGGTTGATATTTAGCTACTGTTTCCCAATCATCTTGAATTGTTTTAGACATTTCTGTTATGGATAAATCACTAAGTGATAACTTCATCACCTCAACTGGAGCTTTAGAGTTAGGGATACTTTGTGGCTTCGTATAGTTCCTTTTTTGCTGTTGGCGAGGTTTTATTAACCACTTATAAAGTTTTGCTAACAGAAAAAGTTCAAGAACAATTATTACTACACCTGGTTCTTTACCTGAAGTTGCGATAATCGGTAAGTTGACAACAATAAACAATCCTAAAAAGGCAATTAGGCATAAAATTACAGCTAAGAATTTATTCAATTTAAATTACTTCCTTATAAACAACTATCATCATTTTCCCTCAGATGAATAACGACTTTCCCCCGAGGTAATTTACAAAAAATAGAGCTGACAACAAAGGCTATCCCAAAGATTTTTTACTCTTCACCTCTATCTCACAAGCCTCCTTAATTTTCTCTATTGAGAGATCGATATGTTCAATTTCTTTATTTATACGATTTCGCTCCATTTTACGCTCGACGAGATCTTGTTCACTGTAGATAACGTCATACTTCTCCTTTAATGGCACAAGCGTTAATTCCAATTGATGCCTTTGCTGTTTGAGGCTTTCTGTTCTCGTTCGAACCAGTTCGTTAATTTCATTGTGCTCCCTTAATGAATCATTTATATCCTCCATAAAACCTGAAAATGAATCTAACGCAGATCCTGTTGCTGTACCAACTTCTGAAATGGTTTCTTTGGTTTGCTTAACCGCTTCTACATAATCAGCTTTGGGTTTAGTGCAAAACATGACTAGACCAGAAATAGTAATGAATGGAATAGCAATATAGGTCAAATAGACACCTACATAAGAAACCGTAAACAAAGTGATCAAGTAGAGAATTGAGGAAACCCAAAAAACAAATGCAGCTTTAGAATGCATCTTTATCCTTCTTAATAGAAAAGCCATTATAGATTTTCATTTGGCTTCTGCCCTTATAACTACTTAGTTTCCCACTTGCACAAACCGTTTGGTTATATATGGCACTCAAAGATCCAACCTCTTTTTCAACCGAAGTAATATGATTATGCCAAACAACCAATGTGAGAGCCTGACTTGGATAAGACCCATTTAAGTTTATGTATACCCCTTTTTTGAAATTTGAAACTTGCTTGACTACGCCACATGCAATCACACTTTCTCCGATATGAAATGCTGATTGTGATGCGTTAATTTTGTCTATGGAATAAGCATTGCCACAAACAATACTGGCAATAAGCGTGATAACGGCTCTTTTCACAAACTAATACCTCTACGACTTTATTGTATAACCGAATGAATGCAGTCCAATCGGATGTAATTCTCAACTAAACCTAACCTAAATCTGATTTTGATTATCAACCGTACTTTGCAAACTCTGAGTCCATGCGGCTTTAAAAGCTGGGTCTTGTGCATAAAGCTTATAGAGTTCCAATTCATCCCTACGACGTTGTAGCATGATTTCTTTTAGCATTTTCTCAAAGGCTAATTCACGGTTGAATGGGTCTGGGTTGTTTTGATATTTACTTTCAAAATCTGGATGATCCTTGAGACTTTCAGCAATATTAATAAACTTCACTTTCTGTTCTTCTGGCGTAGCACTCCAACCTTGGAACCAGCGCTCATTAAAGTTTTTGATAATATCATCCAGAGGATCTTTTTCAGCTTCACCATGACTACCACGAGGGTTTGGATTTTGAGGGTCTAGTACCGTTTCACTATCATCCATTTCAATAGTGTGATTAAGCTTATTCCGTTGCAAACCATAAGAGCTTAAATCTACAGAATCTAATAACTTGTCGATTGCGTCAGAGTCAGGGTCTTTAACAATCAGTTTTGGAATTAGGAACTTTAAGAACCAAAACAGCTTCTCCCACGCCACAATCTCATACGGCATGATAGAGGCCATTTGCCCATAGATTTTTACAAACTGTTTCGCTTTGATTTTAAAATCAACTTTGTCGTCTTCTTCTAACTCAAGTTCATTATTAAATCGATTTGCCGCAACATCGATAATTGGGCTTAGCTTTTGAGCATCAGCGTTATCAAAGTACAACTCAACAAAGCGTTCAACTTCATGCCACTCATATACTCCTACATCATCGAGTGCATCTTTTAACTCGTGTAGCACATTGACATCTGTAGCCTCAGAAAGACTGGTTGACGTATAGAAAGGATCAAACGAAGCTTTGATATCATCCGTGCTATTAAAAAAGTCTAAAACGAATAAGTCTTCTGTTTTTTTGCCAAGCTTAGGTGCTGAACGGTTTAATCGTGATAAAGCCTGCACGCATAGCACACTCGCCAGCTTCTTATCCACATACATGGCGCTTAGCTTAGGTTGGTCAAACCCTGTTAGGTACTTGTTTGCCACAACAAGTATACGAAATTCGTCTTGGTTGATGTGCTTAGGAACTTTGTCATCTGAGCTTTTACGTTTGAAGTTAACATCAAAATACTCTTTGGTATCGGCTTCAGAAAAACCATTCATCTCCGCTTCTGTGTACTCAATGCCATCCACTTCTTTAGTGCCCGAGAACGCAATCAAGGCTTTAAATGGGTTACCCTTTTCATTTAAAAGGCGTGTAATAGCTTTGTAATAGCGGATAGCTGTTTCAATATTTTGAGTAACCACCATCGCTTTAGCTTTGCCTTTCAGCTTCTTCGCATTAACGACCTTATCAGTAAAATGCTCAAGCATAATTTCAGCTTTGGTATTGATGGTTTGCTGCTCTCGCTCTACATAAGCTCTCAGCTTCTTTTGCGCTTTTTGGGTATCGAAAAGCGGATTATCTTGAATCGACTTTTCAATTTCGTAATAGCTTTTATAGGTGGTGTAATTGGCGATCACATCAAGAATAAAGCCTTCTTCAATCGCCTGTTTCATTGAATACAGATGAAAAGGAACAAATGTGCCGTCAGGTTGCTGCTCGCCAAACTTTTCTAAAGTAGAGTTTTTTGGGGTTGCAGTGAAAGCAAAATAAGACGCATTACCACGCATTTTTCTTGAGCGCATCGCATTCAAAATCTTATCTTGAGCATCTTCCGATTCTTCAACCTCTGCTTTGCCCATCGCTCGATTCATATTATCGTGAGCCGAGCCTGATTGTGAGCTATGCGCCTCATCAATGATCACAGCAAAGCGCTTATCACTTAAATCTTCAATGCCATCAATGATGAATGGAAACTTTTGGATAGTGGTAATGATGATTTTCTTACCAACTTCCAATGCCGATTTTAGTTCTGATGCCTTATGCGCTGGGGCTACAATATTCTTAACCTCAGAAAATTCTTTGATGTTATCTCTAAGTTGTTTATCAAGTAATCTTCTGTCTGTAACCACAATCACAGAGTCAAATAGGGCTTCTTCCATGCCCTTACTACCACGAACCGCTGTCGAAACTGGGTAGGTCTCGATAAGCTGATAGGCAGCCCAAGTTATGGAATTCGATTTACCAGAACCTGCTGAGTGCTGGATCAAATAAGTGTGACCAACACCTTGAGTCGCAACATGGTCAACCAGTTTCCTGACCACATCCATCTGATGATAACGAGGAAAGAACAAAGTACGCTTTTTCAAATCGTCTTTGCTACTGCCATCTAAGCGAACAAAATGCTGAATAATGTTTGCAAGACTTTCTTTAGTAAACACCTCTTCCCATAGGTAGCTGGTCTTGTGCCCATTTGGGTTTGGAGGGTTACCCTGCCCATGATTGTTACCTTTATTAAAAGGCAAAAAGAAGGTGCTTTTCCCTGCTAACTTGGTGGTCATATAGACTTCATCTGTGTCTACTGCCATATGTACAAGGCAGCGACCAAACTGAAGTAGCGGCTGATTAATATCCCTATCATTACGATACTGCTTCTGTCCGTGATATCGAGCCGTTTGATTCGTCCAATGATTCTTTAATTCAAGCGTGACCAGAGGGATGCCATTAATAAACAGCACCATATCAATTTCTTGTCGAGTATTAACTGACGAATACCGAAGCTGACGAGTAACACTAAAAATATTACTCGCAAAGTTCTTCTTAACTTGAATACTCGAACTGGCAAGCGGAGCTGGATACATCAAGGTCAAATGCGCATCATCAACACTTAACCCTTTTTTCAATAAGTGTAAAACACCATGCTTTTTGATCAGCCTATCAAACCGTTCAACAATCTTACGCTTCCAATCAACAGGGCTATTGCGCTTAAGCTTTTCTATTTCTTCTTTCTGTGTTTGTTGTAAAAAATTCCAAAAATGAAGAGTATCCAACGCATAGTGCACATCAAAATCAGCTGGACTACCTTGCTTAAAGTAACGACCAGAATAATCAGGGTTTACTTCCAGTACCCCAGCTTTAATGTCTTCTAAGCTAATACCTGTAAGATGCTTTTCAATTGCTGATTCAAGAGCTTGTTCGTTTGTTTGGCTAACCATCTATCAATTCCTTTCTAACTCTGGTAACAAATTAAAGAGTTCACAGTAATTTCCCCCTCTGAAATTACCTGTAGTATTAAAAAGAGGCTTACTATGTTCAAAGGCTCTATCTCTATCTTCTATTACGTAATCTACATTTAAAGCGATATACGCCCCTTTGCACCACATAGCTTCTCTGAGCTTATTGTTGTACCACAGTAATTGAGTTAAAAAGTCATCATCAGTTTTCACGGCAAAATGTTTTCTTTTTTCTTCTAATAGCCTTTCAGGTGTCCACCCTGTTTCCATCAATTCGCTGAAGAACATAATGAATTCATTATTTTTTAGGTAGGGCATTCGAGAGCGAATGATATTGCGCCAGTCATTAAACTGGTAGTTTTCGTAGTACCAAGGTGATTTGCGTTTCCAAAATTTACCATAATGCAGTAATAAACTCTGAAGAATTGGAAACTTACTTGTGTCACTCGAATTTTCTGGTGGAAAACACAGATAAAAAGTATCTTTAATTTTAGTTAGCTTTTCAAACGTTAATGCTTCATCAAAATTAACCAAGTGACTACTATTGGTCATTCCCACATCAGAGCCATCAAGGTTGTATGGGTGATCTTCAATTTGCCAAAGCATCGACTCTAACTCTGCCCAATCTTCTTCATCAGATACAAGCTCTAGCCAACGCTCTTTTTTGTACTCTTCATCATCATTCTTATTTGATATATAGCCATGAATAAGCAAATTACTAACAGAACTACTTACCCCGTTATCACCAACAACGGAACGGTTATTATTTTTATAGCGAAGATAAAATTGACGTATTCCACGAAAAATTTGATGTACACTCAATTTGTCAAGAGATAAAGCTGAATTAACCCAATGTAAGACCCCCCACATAAAAACCATTCGTCTCCTTTCTGTTGCGAGATGGTCATAGCTATAGTCAATTACCCAAGCAGTTGTATTTGAATTGAACATCGACCAAAAGTCATCGAAAAACTTATCCAACCATCCAGCATAGGGATACGACTTTGCAAACTCTAGGCGCTGAGTTTCCATAAATTGAAGAATGCCCATATATTGACTAATAACATCAAGCGTAAGCTCCTGAGCTAATATGTTCTGTGTAGGTTTTAACGATTTGTTTTGTTCTAGCCAGCTATTAGCATTCCCTGATAAGTATATTTGTAAGCCACAAATACAGCTTAAAAACTCATTGAAGCCCTTATCAGCATTGAGGGTTTCAATAGGTTTGGATTTAACTCCTCTGGTTCTCATTCGCCAAAAGAAGTCTTGCCAATTTTCCCACTCAGCACCCTTATCATTTTTGCATTCGGTAGAGTCAAGCTTCCTTAATAACTCTGCTTTGAGGTTTTCATTACCTTGCATCTGCTCACCACGGGCATTGAGATAGATATATAAGTTCTCACCTTGTGCGCTGATATTAGTATCAAAGTACCAAAACTCTGTATATTCATTTACATATGAATACAAAAGGGCTTCATCTAAATTGTGATCTTCAAGAAATGTTTTAATCACCTTCAAGTTATTGATGATATTTTTAATGGTTATATCATCTTCATAGCTACTTAAATACCAAGGTTGATCTTCTATATTCTTGCCAGCATGTTCAAGATAAAAGGTCACCAGTTTCCGAATAAATGTGCAAGCAGAGCTGCGCACTCGATAGTCCAACTTAGGTGTTTCTTTAATACAATATTTGTTCTTAAAATCAGCCCCGTTGCCTGTACGAACTGCTAGCAACAATAAAACTAAATATAGGGTGGTAATTCTTTGTTGCCCGTCAATCAAAAAGTAACGTCCGCTGTACTCCTGATCACTGTAGGCATAGATAAACCCAATATTTGACGAGAAATTTCTCTGGCGATAAAAATCAGCAAAATCTTCTTCAAGTTTATGTAAACCGTCCATGGTATCGGTCAAATTTAATGACGGAACATCAGCCTGCTGATAGCGAGTAAAATCAGAAACAATGGAAGATAGAAGCCCACTAACTTGTTCCTTCTGCCAAACATAATCTCGTTGTATTTCTGGAATGATCAGTTGGTCTATATACCGATTTACGAATAAAGATTGATAGTTATATTTACCTGCTCTCATTAATCATCATCCCTAATTATTTGCATAACGGTGCTAGCGATATAGTCTGCATGACTTTGAATATCTTGTTTTGACCATAAAGCTAAATCATCTTCCAGCCCATTAATCATTTTGGAAAACACATCAAACGTGTGCTTGGGAACAAAGTCTCCTCTTTGAATTAGTTTTAGGATTTTTTGTCTTTTTCCATCAAAAAATTTACATCCTAAAGCACTGTTCGCCCCTCCAGTGAGCAAGCACATGTTTCCGATATTATCTAATATCCCAGTCTTTCGAATGGCATTCACATAAACTTTTTGCTCTTCATTTGTACGGGATTTTTGTTGCAACAATGACTCAACTTCTTCATTTTTTTCGTTCAAAAGCGCTCTAATATTTATCTTTTCAGACTCAGTTAACACATGACCTTTACCTTCAGGCGTTTGAGGAAACACGTGCTCTAAAGACCAATCTTGTCGCTTAAACGAATCAAAATCAAAACGTCGAGTAACATTTATTGGAAACACACTTAAAGCCAATAAAACGGCATGAATTTGCTTGTCATCATCACCATACTTTAAGCTTTTTATCAAAGCGTTTTTGTCGTCACTTTCAGAATGTTCACCAAACATTAATTCAGATTTTTTGCCCTTTAAAAATGACTTTAATGCTGTTTTAGTTGGTAATGCTAGGCAGTCCTTTAAAAAGCTTAATCCCTTGTATTTACTTTTTAAGGTAAATCGACAAAAGCCGATCAGATGATAAACATCATCACTTTCAAACCAATCTTTTAAACGCTCATGCACTTCAATCAATTGATTAAACCCATTATTTATTTCACTTTGGTGTTTAGTGAAAAAATTGAAGAGAGGATGGCTGGTATTAGTTTTGGCGTCACCTATTTCAGAAGCTTTAGCTCCCATACATAGAGCAGTTAATTGAAGTAATCCGTGTAGAGGGGAAAGGGTATCATCAAAATAGAAACTGTTGATATCACCACGTTGTGCCCATTGCTGAATATCTTCCCATGTTCGACTAAGACCAAGCCTAACTTCCATTACTTCACGAAAGTGACTATCTGCATTACGAACTTTTTCACGTCCCACTCGTGTAATAAATAAAGCCTTTATGAGTTCAACTTCTGAAAGTGGCACCTTGTTGCTGTTTAGGTTTTTGAACACTGTTTCGCTGACGATATGTGGTTCAACAGAATTTACAATTAACTTTACGTTGGTAAGCAAGTAATCTTGAAATGAGTTAATCTTTACCTTGTTATCTTTCAGGAAGCGAGTGCAAGCTTTTACTGCACCATGTAAATAAAAAATATCTTGGCGATCCAACCTTTCGGTGTCTTCTGCAATAAAGTCATTCCAACTCAGCTCAGCAATTTGCTTAAGCTTTTCGTGCTTGTAAATGAACTCATCAAAGAAGTTTTCTCTAATGGCATAATCAAGCTTATGACGTGCAATATTTTCTTCATCAGTCTCCTTTTCAAGAAGCATATTAATAACTGACAATAAAACAGAAAGAGTGGTTAAACGCTGCTGACCGTCAATGACTTCCATATATTGCGAATCACATAGCATCAAGGGCTTTACTGTGATGTATTGTAAGTAATACTCGTCTTCTTGTTTGATATAAGCATGCCATAAATCATCAAGTAAAATGCTTACTGCACCAGTTGACTCACTCCCCCATTTATAGCCACGTTGATAGGCTGGAATATGAAAACAACTCGCATGATATTGAGATAAACACCCACTTTGACTTTCATGATTAAAAATATCACCAATGGAAAATACGAGTTCTTTCATTTTGTTCATCCTTGATATTCATATTGTTATTATTAGCTTCCGCTTAACGGCACTTTAATTTTGCCCGTAACAGCACTGTTGATCAGTGTGGTTTTGTATTCTTTGAGTTTTTCGATTTTGTCTTTTAATAACGCTACTCCCTCATCTGATGAAGTAGTGAAGGAAACGACATAATCAACGATGTCTCGTTGTTCCTTCAGAGTCGGAATGAATAAATCCACTTTAGAGAAATTTTCAAAATTTAGATCTTGTCCGTCTCTAATAAAGCTAGCGGTCTGCTGAAGCGCTTTGATATATAAAGGAAGTTTTAATAAATATCCGTAAAATGCTGGCTCAATTTCTTCTAACGCTCTCAGAACAACATAAGAGGAACGGATGCAGCCACTGTCCCAAGCTCTCTCCAAGCCACCCTGAAAGCTTCTCATGCTAATCACAAAATCATCTTTTTCAACGTGTTTTCTTTTATCCAAATGAAATTGGATTTTTACCACTCGTTTGCCCGTTAATAATTCATACTGTTCCTGTGGTATAACACCATATGCCTGTGTGGCAGAGAGCTGAACATCCTCTTTTCTGGCTCTTTCCTTTCTCTGAGTATATAGAAACTTGCTTCTACGAACCTCCCAATGCTCTGGGATTTGTCCTATCCAATCTACGCCTGAGTCTTTCATTGGGGCGCTAGGATCGAGTCCTTGGGTGACGGCTTGTTGGATAATGATTTGCTTGCGCTCTTTTAACAGCTCGATTTGCTGTTGTTTAATGGCAATGGCTTCATCTATCTGCGCTGTTTTTTTGTCGAGGAAATTGGCAATGGCGGTTTGTTCTTTTAGTTTTGGAACTGCAATTTTAAAAGACTTATATTTTGGAACCGAAATACTAGGCACAGTACCGGGATTGACGAACCAATCAAAATCTATAACTTTATGTAGATAAAAGTTAAACATTGGATCAATATTAATGCACTCAAATGCAATACAATTATTGTCTATTATTGAACATTCTTTAATGAGCTTCCGATGATTTTTTCGCAGAGCCTCACCAATTTTAGCTGTCACAAGTGAACCTGCTGGTATCATATTCCATTTATATTTTTTTACTTGTTGGAAAGAAACTTTATTAACAGAGTCACCTACATAAATCCTATCATTCCCAAAATCACTAATTTTGATGAATGGAATATCGCCACTTCCTCCTTGCATTTCAATTGGGAAGCCATTTCCGGAACGTTCTTTTACCATCAATTTCAATGGAACTAAGCTCCAACTTTCAGGAACCTCCCCCAACCACTCAACACCTGAATCTTTATAAGCTTCATATTTAGGCATGGTTGTTAATTCATTCATCACCTATTCTCCTACGCTTTGGCGAGTTCAATGCCTAATATCTCGGAGATCAAGCCTTCGGCTTTTCTCTCTAGGGCAATAATGTCGTGAGCGACTTCCTCAATCGAGCGCAGGGCTTTGTGTTGGTAGAAGTATTTGTTAAAGCTGATCTCGTAACCAATTTTGACTGAATCAAGGTTGATCCACGCTTCATCCACATGGGGTTTCACTTCATCAAGAAAGTATTGGTGAATTTCACTGTTGCCAGTGTTTTCATTCGCATCTTTAGCTGAGTAAGTTAGCGGTACAGATTCAGCATCACGCAAGTCTGAGCTTGGCTCGTAAGTGGTGTATTCGTTGGTGTTATTTGACGGGAAGTAACCAAAATCTGCGAGTTGAGATTGCTCACAGCCTAAGTGGTCTAAGAGTTCATCCAGCTTGTCTTGTTTTAGCTTAACGACTTTCTTGACGACTTTTTCAGCGCTTTCGTCATACCAGCTCACGGCATTTACAACGCTCGTGTAAAACCCTTTGCGTTTACCGCTTGCAATATCGCTTAATATTTCGGGCGCAACGGTTTTAAACAGCTTTTCTACATCACGCTTAAATTGGTTAAAGTCGCTGTATTCTTGGGTGATGGTCTTTTTAAATTCGTTAGCCAGCTCAACCAGTAATCGACCGTCTTGCCATGTTTTACCATCTAACAGCTTCTTTTTGGCTTTGGCATTAAGGCTAATATCGTTTTCTTCACACCACGATATAATCGCCTTTTGCTCAGCTTGTAAAAACTCTGGCTGATAGACCTTATCGCCATGTTCGTTGTAGAGATACTCCATCACTTCACGTAACGATTTATCAAAACGCAATGGTGCAATGAGTTCGTCTTTGAACTGTGCCTTACGACGATCTGGACGTTCGATATTGACTTTGTAGTAACCAAAATCAGCATTATCAAACACCTTAGACGCAATACCCATTGGGTCGTTGTTATCGTCTTTTGTGCGCTCGATGTCTTTGCCATCAAGGTAGACTTGAGTAATTTGTGCAATATGCTGCGGTGAAAATTCGCAGTTTTTATTACCTAAGTTTTTACGCAGCTTTCTACACAGTAGGCTGGCATCGATTAACTGTACCTTGCCTCTGCGCTGCGCTGGCTTGTTATTGTTTATCAGCCAGATGTAGGTGGTAATGCCTGTGTTGTAAAACAGGTTATTTGGCAGCTGCACAATGGCATCAAGCCTATCGTTTTCGATAAGGAAGCGACGAATGTTACTTTCACCAGAGCCAGCATCCCCCGTAAACAAACTTGAACCATTGTGAACCGATGCGATACGGCTTCCTAGAATGCCCTGAGCAGGCGTTTTCATTTTACTGACCATTTCCATTAGGAACAGTAATTGACCGTCACTAGAGCGTGGTGCGGCATCGACAGTGGCTGTTTTGCCCCAATAGTCAGCGAGAGTAACTTGAAAACGAGGATCGATAATATCTGAGCCATCTTTAATGTGTTTTTGATCACTTGCCCAGCTTTTGCCGTAAGGCGGGTTGGACAGCATGAAGTCAAAGCGTTTAGCCATGAACTCATCGGTTGCGAGTGTTGAGCCTTCTTTGATGTTTTCAGGGTTATTACCTTTGATCATCATGTCTGATTTACAAATGGCGTAGGTTTCGTCGTTGATCTCTTTGCCGTAAAGGTGAATATCACGCTTTCCGTCAGCAACAGGGTATTTTTCTTCAATAAAGTTTTGGGCTTCGGTGAGCATACCACCACTACCACAGGCAGGATCGTAGATGGTCAGCGGATCAGGTAACTGTGCTTCAATTGGGTCAAAGACCAAGTGGGTCATCAGCTCAATCACTTCTCTTGGGGTAAAGTGCTCTCCTGCTTCTTCGTTGTTTTCTTCGTTAAATTTGCGGATCAACTCTTCAAACACATAACCCATGCCCAAATTGGTTAGAGCTGGCATTTTGTTGCCATCAGGATCTTCTTTTGCTGTTGGCGTTAGGTTGATGTATGGCGAAACAAACTTTTCAATCACCTCAAGCAATACGTCTTTTTCTGCCATGTGGCGGATTTGCGATTGCAGGTTAAAGCATTTGATGATTTCTTTTACGTTATCACTGAAGCCAAGCAAGTATTCTTCAACGTTAGCTAATAGAATTTGACGGTTATTCGTGGCGGTATTTTTAAGGCTTTTTAGCGTCCACTTGGAAGTGTTGTAAAACACATAACCTGATGCGGTTTTTAATGGCTCATCGTCAAGCTCAACGGCATCCATTTCTTCTTTTTGAAATTTAACTTCATCCAGCACCGCTTGCTTAGTTGGCTCTAGCAAGGTATCGATACGACGCAGCACTACCATTGGCAAGATCACATCTCGATATTTACCTCGCACGTACACATCTCGTAAGCAGTCGTCTGCAATCGACCAAATGAAAGAAACCAGTTTGTTATGTACGCTGTGGTTCATCGAATATCCACCTTGAAAGAAGTAAGAAAAATCAATCACATTATTGAGTTGTTGACGGATTGATTAATGCGAGTAGCAAAGAAAAGAAAGCTATTTTGCACTATAAGCTGTGATTGGTTAAGAGAAAATTGATGGTTTACAAATTAACTAAACTTCCAACCAATTAATATTAATTATGCCAAAGATTAAAATTAGGAAGTGTGAAGCAAATCCGCATATGCAATATGGATATTTAATATGATTAAAAGGCTATAAACAAAGCACAAAGCTGTTTACTGAGGAGTATCTATGGGGTTTGGCGTGAATAACGATCCTGAAAAAGTTTATGCGGCAACAATGGCACAGCACAACGAGACTGTACAAAAAGATAAAGAGTTCAAACAGCTTGTGAGCGAGTTAGCTCAATTTAGATTTAGAACTAGCAAGGAGTTATCAGCCTATATTGTTCGACACAAATTAGGTCATCGCTATCCCAATATCTCAGGAGTTCTTGATATGACTGACGGCCAAGACTCATGGAAATTCAACGGTGGATTTCCACAAGATATTTATCGTAGGCTCTGCATTGAGCTGAAACTTGAAGGGCAACATAGTTCAGCAAGACCTAGTGGGTTCAAGTCGTACAAGCAATTAAGCGAAGAAGATAATTTGTTTTAGGCTTTGTCAATTTTGTAGCTACAAGATTAAGGAGCTGTTTCATTCAGCTCCTTATCATAAGCAAGCATTAGATTTCAGGATAAGTGTATGGAAATAGCTGATTATTTGTATTTCGGCAACCGCTATGCTTTTGAAAGACCTTATCTTTATGCAGCCATATTGTGTCTGAATAGCCTTGAAGCGGTCTAGATATCGCTATTTTGAACATGGGGGAATTAGCTTCAATGACTCTACCGCAAAAAGTCTCTGCACCCACTTTTAGTCTGTTTCTCCATGCATTTAATTTAGCTAGATTGGCTTTACGTCTTTGCTGATTTTCTTTGCGAATTCGTAGCTCGGTGTCTTTTTTCATTTTTCGAGCCTTTGCGATTAAGTTTGCTTCATCTTGATATTGATATTTGTCGATAAAATTTCTTACGTCACCAAGTGTCTTCAATCTCTTGAATTCTTTTTGTTGCTCTCGCTTTATTTTTTGTTTATCTCGCTTAATTGAACTGCTCAGCTTCAACTTTGCTTTGGTAATGTTTTTTGCAAGGTCTAAGTTTTCATATTGAGCAATGTAGCTTTCAAGCTCAACGGTAGTTCGAGCATTTTTGAAATCACTATTTTGCTTTTTAATAAAATCACTCTTGGCTTCTGCTAGCTTTGTTTGATATTCACCTAATAGATCCGATTGAACGTTTGCATAATGCAAATTGATATCAGACTTTGCCTTACTCTCGAAATCATCAAGTGAACCATACGCAGGGATTTTGAATGAATACATTGGGATATCATTTAATCCAATAAACTCATATCGATTTATTTCTTTTTGCTTTTCTTTTTGGTGCCTCCGTACCTCACCGTATTTTGTTAGCTCATACTTGGACAAGCTCTTATGCAAATCACTAGCTTTAGCCATATAGTTTATATAATTTTCTAAAGAGCCATGCTTTTCAACAACAGCGTTAGCGGTATGTTTATAAAAACTATCGTGATCAAATTCAATCCACTTGTGCACCCAAATTGAACCATGACTCAGTAAGCTTATTGCACCATAAACAATCGTACCACCCACTATTGGTATACCAGCAATTGCTAATGCTGTACCACTTAGTAAAACATTTTTAGCCGATAAGCCTGCCCTTTTTCCATCTTTAATACGGTGTTCATAAGTATCACCATAGGCACTTTTTGTGCCATTTAAGTGAAAAAAAGGTGAGTTAATGTTTTCAAAGCGCTTACATTTTCCTTCTTTAACATCACATGTAAAACGCTCGGTTCGGAATGCTGGATATAAGGTTTTGCCATTAAACTCCCACTGCTGGGTTGCGTACCTATCTGTATTTATACTCTTTTCTTCCATTAAATGAGAACCAAGAGTAAATTTATCACCGTTACGGATCAGAGTTCCATATAGAGTTATTTTATTGATCTTACTCTGGAGAGCTTTTGATTTTTTAGGGTCTATTTTAGGAGTTGAAGCACAGCCTGCTGCAAGAGATAAAACAAGTAAACTAGAGATGGCATTTTTCTTCATATCAGTCCATTCCTTACTATTTATTGTCCATAATAAATAGAGCTACCGCTAACCATCCGCTCCAGCTTTTTGTCTATCAAACTATAACTGTTTAAAAAACGCAATATCTTAATTAAAACATACAGATATTTATTTTTTATTGCTGACATTAACAAGAAATATTACGCAAATTAAAGTCACTTAACATTCATTGATATAGAGCACGATTGACGGTATCAAGCATTTACCATTAACCAATACTCCGTAACTGCTTGAAATTAATCAATCGTTTATACCCTCAACCCAACGAGCTTCTACCTAGCTACTTACATCGACTAGCAAACGGCAACGGCTATCGGAATGTTCAAACCTTGATGAAGCTATTAGGGGAAGAACTGGTTAACACAAGAGTACCGAGTAAGCGATTATTCTTTGGTGATTTTGATACTGAGAAACTAGCAAGTTTGGTAAACCAGCCTCATCAAAAGATTGAATCGAGACAGCTAATCAAACATGGAGCAACTCGCTTCAGTTATATGAAGCAACATTTCTTAGCTAAAGCCTTCGACTTCACTTACTTAAAAGTTTGCCCTCATTGCTATTCTGATGCATCCACATTCAATCTTCTTAACAGCTTAAAGATGAAAAGCTGTTGCACCGAACATAGATGCAGCTTGCTTTCAATCAATCCCGACAACGGGAAAAAGCTAAGTTGGAGTACCCATCACCTGAAAACGAAATTACCTGAGTGGGTAAATGATATTCCAGCTAGAGAAATAACTGAACGAGAACTTCAACTTAACCAACATATTGAATACTTATGGGAACAACAGCCAAGCTCGATTTATCCTGTTGTAAATAATCTGAAGTTGTCGGAATTTATCGATATCTGTAGTTTTTTATCTCACTTTCATTTGAGAGCATTTCCTGCTCATAAAAGTTCTGATAATCCATGTTTAATCGCTCACGATTACTTGTGTGATTGGCCGAACAAATTCTATGAGTTACTCGATTTCTTCCAAACGCATCCAATGAGAACGAAAGGGCATACAGGAATAAGAAATTGCTACAGAGATTTGTATGATGATCTTTGTTCTACTGAAAACAGCCAGTTTGATGGCTATCGACTTTTAAAAAAAACCTTTGATCAGTTTATTCAATCACATTTCAGCAATGGTAATTTCAATGCCAATATTACTCTTATTGATAGCAATATTATTTCATCAAGAGCGTTTGTAAACCAAACACAAGCAATGGCAGTTCTGGATGTTCCAGTATCTAAGTTTAAAGTTCTACTCAGAGAATCATTCCTTAAACCTAAAACTGTACTGAAAAATGGCGATGCCATGTATGCTCGCTCAGACATCATCACACTAAAAACTCGCTTGGAAAGGTGCTTAAGTTTAAATGGCGCAGCCAAGCTTCTTGGCTTGAGTCAATATCGCTTAAGGCTTTTGATTAATGGCGGGATCATCAAGCCGTTACTTAAACCCACCAAAGCCAATAGGGACTGGCTTATTGAAAAAGAAGAATTAGAAAGCTTCGTCAAAAGGTTAGTCTCCTGTGCTCAATTGAAAGTAACCAAACCACACAAGAACCAAGTTAAACAGTTTCAATTTTTGGGTGTAGATTTTCTAGAGTTAGTGAGACAAATGTTAGATGGGCAGATTGCTTATACCTACAACCCTCTCAAACGCTCTCCTTTGGCATTTAAACAGTTTATTCCTGTGAGAAGTAAGCATGAACAGCCCGATCCTGAATGGTTATCACCAGCCGAAGCCTGTACCTTTTTAGAAGTAAACAAAAATGTGATTTACGAGCTACTTAAAAAGAACTTTATCAAGGGCAAAAAGAAAAGCGTAAAGCGAACAGCCAGACCAGTGCTTCATATTCACAAAGCCAGCGCCATTGAGTTCAAAAATGCTTACCAATTAAGGCATCAAATCCACGAACCTGAACGCCATACAATTGTTCACGGGAAAAGTGTTGATGGTTTTATGATTAACTTGTATCAAAGGGTTTAGCCTACCCCAATCTCTAAAAATTTTTGCTCACTGATTTCAGTATTAATAGTCACATGCCTTAATACACCTTTGCCGGCTCCCGAATGCTTTCTTACAATAGATACCACACCTTGCCGATCAACAAAAGACCAGCATTAACAATGACTTACTTTAACTCACCCATAATTAAAAGTAGGATCGCCTTAGAGTATTTTGTACGAGGTGAGTATGAATTCAGCAATGAAAGCAATGGGTGAAGGCAGAGGGATTCCAGATAACAGCGGTATTCAGCGAATGGAACTAAATTCTGGCTTAATATCTGATAATAAGAGTGAATTACAACGAAAATGTTACAAGTAATTGTTGCCTTTATTATGCTTACGCTTGCTTACGTTTTTATATTATCAATCCCAATTTATTTTCTTTGGAATTGGCTTATGCCGAGCTTATTCCATCTGCCAAAAATTGAATACCTTCAATGCATCGGCCTGCTGTTTATCATCATACTAGTGAGAGGATTTTTTTCGAATGATTAAGTGGTAATGACACAAAACTAAACTTAGCCATCCGTGGCTATTGTCCTCTATTAGCTACCTGTACGGTAAGTCACTCTTAATTAACTCTGACATCAATAAACAGCAAATTTTCGGCTACCTGTGCGGTAGGTCACCTACACGGACGAGCAAAAAGCCAAAGCCCAATATTTTCGGCTACCTGTGCGGTAGGTCACAAGAAAAATCAAAACAAAAACCCAAACATTTCTGATAGTTAAATGGATTTTTAGTAAAGTACCAATCAGATTTCAACATCATCTAACCTCCTAATATCTAATGAGATTTAATTCTCACAAAATTTCATGGTCAAAGTTTAGATCTGGTACAGTTCCTATTGATATCTGATTTGAAGCTAGGCCATAGTGACCAAAGTCACAATTTGCGGCATAACCTACGGCAGATTTTTTTTGAATATACAAAGGAAAGGCTTTATGGCTGCTTGTGCTTTCAACTATCAACTTATGAAAGTGACTAAAGTCCCTTTCGTTAAAACTATGCTTGGGTTGATACTCTCGACCAGCTTTTTCAGCTCTTCGTTTACATCGCTCAATTCGGCGTTGCCGTTCTCGTAACGTATTTTTAGCAATACCGTTATTTCTTATATATTGAACTTCTTTTAAACCGTTAGGGACTTCTTCTGAATTTGAAACAAAGAAAAGTCCATCTTCATTCATCATATTGAAATATCGATTTTTTCTAAATGATTCAAGGTTTCTGTAATTATTAGATACAAAACCGATTTGTCCCCCGATGTCTGAATCTGACCACTTTGGAAAAGATACTCCAATGCTTGTTTGTCCGTTGTGGCTTACAACACCATGCAGGACAGAAATACATCTTGCCGCTAGTAATGAATTACTAGCGTTTTCGGGTAAATACTTGATCATAAAATAGTAACGATTGCGCATAATCACTTACCTCATGCTTTATCACTTTTACGATTAAAAACGCCACCTTTAACGAGCATCGCCATTAAGTAGTGGATTTCGTTTGAGATCTCATCCTCCCCTAATTTGTTGTACCTTAAAAATCGAATATAAAATGGCACCTTAGGTAACAGCGAATACACATCTTGTCTATTTCTAGGCACTCTTAGCGCAATATGCTGACCATGAACAGCGCCATACTCACTCACTCGAATTGGCTCCTCTATATCAATCCAGTCATCAATCAATTGAATTCCAGCGCCCACTTTGTATTTCGTGAAACATACCGTCATTTGCTCAGAGTTAAGACTCGTTTCTGCAACCGTAGGTTCTTTACCTGCTCTACGTTCAGCTTCTGAGTGTACGAGTTGACTTGGGATTATCTCTTGCAGAGTTTCAGCCCTAATTTTGGCTTTAATTTGTAGTGTTAAAGTACCTGTAGATGACAACGCTGTATCAATAAGTGCTGTTAATTCATCTAGGTCATCTTGATAACCTTCCCAGCCATCACTCCATTGTAAGCTTTGAATGTTTTTGACTTTTATTAGCAGGTTACCTCTACGTTTAATTGATAATGTGATTGGCCGGTCTGATTCAATATTTTTCCATAGCCACTGACCACGAAGAATATTTTTAGCATAGCGCTTTGCTAATTCATGGTATCCATTTTGCTCCTTATAGCTTTTAGCGAAACGCTGGAGGTATTTAGAAACTTTTAGATCATCATGCCCATGTGGCTTAAGGCTATCTGCTCGAAGCTTTAATGAAAATTTACAATAAAACCATTTGGCCTCATAAGGTACATGACAATATGGAGCACAGTGAAGCTGTGGTCGCCCTAGCTCATAAGCATTTATATTTTTAATGACCCCTTGCTCTTGATGACCCTCACTGAAAGCTGAAGTTGGTGAATTTGCTACTAGGTTGACGATAGAAATTGGTAATTTGACATCAGAGTCTGCTGACTTACAGTAAAAAATAGCGGGGGATGGGCGTATTGAACCGCTATAAGATAAACTCACAGGGATATCCACGATATTCCTCCTGTTATTTTGTCATCAAAGTGCTGTACTCAGAGATTTTGGGTGCCCAAAATGCGTTATCAAAGAAGAATTTTAATCCTTTGTTATTCGCATCAACCGGATGTACACATTTAGCTATACCTAATATAGGCTCACCAAAACAATGTCTTGGACTGATAGCCCCCTCTCTAGATTTCGGTTGCTCTAAATATGCATAACCTACATGGACGGGTTTTAGTTCTTGGTCTCGTTTAAGTAAACTAGATAGATCAGAAATGCATCTAATTCTGTGATCAGTTGGACATAACCAGCATCCTTTATGCGAAATAAACCTTAAGAATGAAAAGAGTTCTTGAATATTTGAAGTGAGGTAAAATTGTTTCTTAATCTTTTTATGCGAAAGAAAAATTTCACCACCCATGATCCGTTCTGGAAATGAGTTGGCCAAAACCTCAAGATTGACGTTAGCTTGCATATTATTTAGCCCAGCTAAACGAAAAACCAAATCAAATTTCATTTTGCTTTTAGGAAGGTCGAACAACGCTGGTCGGACAGGCGTATATTGACCCGCTTTACCATTTATACGGTCAAATTCAGGTAATGATGAATAGCACTTTACTTGATAAGAGTGAACGAATATCGCAACTCCTAATACTTTCAAATAAATACCAGACCGCCTTAAATTTAGCTCAAATTCATGAGAAAAACCCGCCAGAGCAATGATCGAAGGCATTCCCCATAGATACAAATTGCTCATGGTATTAATATCTTCAGCCGTTATATTTTTAACATGAAGGTAAGTAAAATTGGATTGAAGGTGTTCATCATAAGCACCTCTGCCATGTAACACATATTTTATTTGACGCTTTAGCAATTCAAGCAGCTTGGGATGGTAAGCAAATTTTTGAGTGGCATCAATTTCGCTTAGTTGCAGGTTAAGTTTGGCACTCAGCTTAACCGCTAGGCTTTGTACCTCAGCGTTCCCATATTCGACTAATTCTTTTATCAATGAGCCTTCTCTTAGCTTTTCTTCATCAAGATTGGCATATTTTTTAGATCTCAATATTCTGAACAACCACAAGTAGATAACTCTGCGTATGACTTTAATTGCATCAATACGAGCAAGGCGCTTGGCTCGAAGTGTTGGGTAGCGAACCGAAAATGTAATTTCGTAAAGCGCTTTTTTAAACCGATTGAAGCTAAGAGGTTTTTTGTAAAACAGGCTTTCGTCTGTGAGTTGGTTAACGTACTTTTCTAACTCTTGAAGGTGATGCATCGTATTCGGGTAATAGCTAAGTACATTTATTCTTCCACCCAATGCTGTAAGCAAACTTCCAGTATTCGTGTACCCCTTTTGAGGATAAAGAATGCTCCTACATCTAAGGCTATCATTCGCACAGGCTTTTTGAAGTTCTGACAGCACCCTATGGCTAACAACTGGAGTAATAGCTAAATAATCATCTTTATATGGGAATCTAAGTTGGATGGTATTGTGAACTTGATTAGGTACATGCGTTGCCAATGAGCTTTTTAATATTTTAACCACTATGTCTATGTATTGAAGACTGAAACCAAGATCTAGAAATTGCTCTATCCAAATAGCTTCACAATTTGCAACTAATTCGGCTAAACAGGTTACTTTTCCATTCCAACAAAATTCTGTGATTAAAGGAAAAGATCTTGTTACACGACCACCATTATGAGAATAACCATAACGAGTCGAGTCGGTACAGCCTTCACTGCATACACCATTAATTCCCTTATTTAAAATTCTGGCTCTTATCACCTGTTCTCGTATTCGAATGTCAGGATATTTCGAGTTATGTGTATGTATCCAAGCTGATTCTGACAGGGTTATGCCAAAATATTTTTTGTTATTTAAAAATTGTTTTGCCGAATGAAGATCTAGTAAATCAATGTGTTCATTCTTTGAGTATCCAAGGTTGATAAGTATCAGAAACATCTGCGCTTCAAAACCTGAAGCCTCAATCGGTGAGTTTGAGGGTTTCAGCCGATCTCGAATTTTGTTATTTCTCAAAGAGACAGTTTCATTGTCGAGTAACTCTTTAAGACTTTCCATTTCACCAAGCCGATATGATGTGATTTGACGTGATAGTGTTTGCGCCTTGTGCTTCGGCTAGCTCAATAACCTCTCTCAAGTAAAAAATCGGAATATGAGGCTTGTAAATGGCCTCAGTTGGGACTCCGAACTTGACTCTCAAGTATCCATCCTCCAACAGTCGAAACACTTGCTCAGCGGATGTCCTGAGCAATAGTGCACTATCCAATTGATTAATTAGCGTATCCGCAATATTGGCATGCTCGCATTTTGGGTAACGTCTTACTAAGTCAATAAAATAGTTAGTCAACTGTTCTAAAACTAAATTATTCGTTTTGTTAGTCGAAGCAAGCTTCAAATTCCGTAATTGATCACGCCAGATGTCGTTTACTGAAATTTGGTTAAATCCTGAAGTCTGCATTTCAATAGCGTTGTTTTCTTGTGTTTTCAGATAAGACAAGTAATTGTCAGGCCAGTAGGAAAAATAACTACTGAACTTTGAAAGAAAGCACTCATCATCAAGAGCGATACCAGCATGCTTTGAAAACCATAAATATTTACCAAACTCTAGCGAGAGGTGTTCAGCATTTTCTGGTGATTCAAAAAACGATGTCGAGATAGATTCTTCAATCTTTTTTGGTGGTTTGATTTGCCTTAAATCAAAACCACATGAGCAAAGCTCTACATTTTCATTTTGAATGTAGTTGATATCATTCCCGCATTTAGGGCAGTTAAAAATTAGCTTTACTTGGTGCATAGGACAGCACTGTATGGGCTTTAAATGCCAAATGAATCGAATATAATTTCTTTCTTGAAGGCAGATGGGGCAGATAGGGATTACATTATCTCTAAGCATGATATTTGGAAAAAGCACATTACTTCTTGCTAATGCCACATAACTTCCAAAGTGTTTATTGGTTCTCAACACAGATACCCTTAACAAGCTACTGGGTTGCAAATCGCAAAACTCCTCTAGTAGTTTTATCGCTTGTACACGATATGCACTTGAACTATGGGCTTTGTGTAAATTCAGCCTAGATAGGCTAGCAGGTAAAACACCTTTTAGCTCTTTATCTCGCAGACTAATAAAAGCATTTAAGCTTGGAAGAAATAAGCTTATTTTTTGAAACCCATTACTTCGAGCACAACGAATAAAATAACTTTCTAGAGTTTCTTCTGGAAACAATTTATTTCGTGTGAGAAATTTCATTGCCAAAGAGTATCCCAACAATTTGATATTGAATCGAATTCTTTAAGAATTAAAGGGCATAGCTTATTTCCATCATCTCTTAGAGAGAACATCTGATAAATTCAAATCTTCAAATTTGACCTTAGCGAAAACAGCATCTACAACTCTTTGCTCTTTTCTTTTTGCGTTTTCCTTCAAACTGGATGCTGATTTTTGCTGGTGTGCCGTCACATCTTGAATAGATTCAATTAGAAATGGATTCTTTCCTTTGAAATTTGCATTGTCATTAACAGCTTGAATAAAATCGTCCTTTACAACAAAATTCCTTTCATTTTCAATCGCCAATTCGCATGCGGGAAGTATAGTGCCGTCCATGAGTTCTGAAATATTACCTCTTGATGCAGAAAATAGCCTGAACGCCATTTCCACTTGCCATATCGATTGATAAGTTTTTATGGGCAACCGCTCTTGTACTTTTTGGAGAAACATCTGAAATTCTTTAAAGTTTGCTAAAGTATAATTTGTTAATTCATATCGACACCTTACTCTTCGGCTCAATTGAGCATTAATATCGATTACTGGCTTAGCCCAAGGTACACCGACTAACATGACAGGAATGCGGCTCTCATTAATTAAGATTTTGAACCACTCTCCGATCTCTTGAATCACATTCTTATTGGTAGTTTCAATTGCATGTTGAACTTCGTCGATGATGATCAACTCAGTTCCTGCTATTTTCAATAACCTAATTAATCTTGTTGTTAATTCACGAACATCTCCCTTGAGCCCCTCCAAAGGATCACCTAACTCATATAATAATTGTGACACGACAGGTTTAGGGTGTTTTGCTTTAGGAAGTTGACAATACAAAACTGGTACTACCGTTTTTTCACCATTATTACCATTAACATCATACTTCGAATGCTTTTTAAGATACTGTTCAATAAAATACGTTTTACCTACTCCAGTTTCACCTAATAAGATCATGCATTTAGGCATGACTTCATAGTTATTTATCTTGCTAAATTCACGAGATTTTTTCATTGCTTGTAAGATTTCATTTAATTGATGAGTGGCAATAAAAAAATTTAAAGCTTTTATGGATTCAGATTTACCTTTTAACATAACCTCTCCCAATAAATAATCCCCACAGCGAGCTGTGAGGAATTGAGCCCTAAGAGATTCAATTAGAAATCCAGTTCATCAGGCAGTGTATTGGCCTCGCCATTAAAGAATTCAAGTTCTTCAATCAAGTTATTGGAGGATGCTTCATTTTCGGATATATCTTGCAATGTATTATTACTAAGCCTCCTTGGATTAATCACAGATGAGTTGACCGTCTGGTCTGTTTGCTGCCCCACATTCAAAAATCTTGAGAGCTTTTGGCTTGATGAGGTTTTTTTGGAACTTGATGAATCTAAAAAATTTGAAATCAGTTGCATAATTTTCATTTTGGCAACAGCTAAGTCTTCTGGGTTGTGCTCTTTTTGTAGCTTGTTTTTATTGAACGACTTGATCACTTGATGTTGGTGCAAGCTCAGACCTTTTGCATATTTTTGATTAATTGCAGGCACTTTGAAATAGTGTCTTTCAGAAGGATTTCGTTCATCCAAAACATAAATATATCCAAGTTCTTCTCTGTTATATTTAATCGTAACCTTAGTAAATCCTACTTCTGATCTGTATTTCAACAATTCATCATTGTCATACCAAATATGATCAAACACGATTCCGGCTGGGCTATTCTTTCTATCAGTCATCTCTGAAAGAACAATATCTAAATCATCCTTATTCATAACCCTCCTAGGTACTGATTTAAGATCTTCTTGCCAGCTAACACTAGGAATAATTGTACCTTCAGAGACTAAATCTTGTTGATAAACATCAACAACCCAAACATGGAACAACTTTAAAAATAAATCCATTGTTATCACAGCATGCTTTTGAGGATTATAGAGATTAGTATCAACAATATCCGGGAAAACTTTTCCTTTCATATCGTCGAGCAACTTAGTATTGATACTCTTAAAAAAAGATTCAACAGAACCTTTATACCAAGGGTGTTTAGCTGGGTTTCGTTCAATTCTAATATTCAAATCATGACATGCGTCAATTAAGGCAACACTTTCAAAATCTTTTCCTCTATCAACAGCTAATGTTTTCGGAATACCATAACAATCCCACTCATTTTCTACCTCAGGATAAAGTTCTTTTAGGTATGTTTTTGGTAGAATGGCATGCTTTAATGCTCTCGCAACACTTAAATAAGAAGGTTTCTCAAAACCAATGTAGAACCCTAAAATTGATTTAGACTTATAATCAAGTAATACGGTGATATATGGACGCCCCAGTATCATTGATAACTCACTATCTACGATGAATAAATCTGCTTGAGTATGATCAACTTCTACTCGTTGAAGAATAAACTTAATTTCTTGAGAAAGTTGATTGAGTTTGAACCTTTTCCTAGCTTCATTTTTACCTAACCTTGCAGCAAAAATTTCTTTCTTTGCAAACTTTTCTAACCGTTTTATAAATGCTGATAAAGAAGGAACTTTTATTTTCTTTGATTTAGAAAGAACCTTATTATCATAGTTAATTAATGTCTTAAGATAATCATATGCACTAGAGATTGATGGGCGCTCAGGGGTTTTGAAATACTCAATCGCAGCCGCGATATAAGGCTCTTTTATTTCATCTAATTTAACGTTTCTATTCCCTTTTGCATGATAGATAGGAAGTAAAGCCCGAATACTACAGTTAGCATCTCTATAACTCTTTAACCAATATTGAACCGTTCGAATCCCTGGCTTTTTGGTAAGAGTAGTGAATGAATTTGAGTTATAAATTTGTTCAACAATAGGCTTAAGTATCGCTGCGCTATACGACTTCAAATTTTGTTCTAAAATTCCAGAAACAAAAATATATCGCTCTCTTGCTTTCTTCTTTGACTCTTCTGGAAAACTGGCAAAATCTATTATGTTGTTTTCTAGTAGCTTTCTTGTGCGAAGATCTTTTTGGTGAATGTTTGCAATACCGGATACAATTAACTCGTCGAGTTCTCGGCTTTTTCTTGTCGAAGCGATTCCTGAGAAGCTATCAATTAATTTAATTACATCTGGGCTGCTATAGATAATTTCATATTGATGACTGACATCATCATTTTTGATCGTGATAAAATCACCAGTTTCATAAGTAGCATTCATAACTTTCACCACTATGTTTAATCGAAGTTTGAGTTGATAAAAACTCGGTATCTATAGGAGCTAAAATCTTCCGTTCGAAAATAAGCTTATAGACTTGCTCAAGTTCTGAATCAAAGTTAGCTTTAGGCAATAAATCTGAAATTAAAACATCATCATTTTGATCTAGGGTATTAATTACTTTTACCAAAAAACCTTTATCCAAAGCTTTATCATGAGAAGCCCAAAGTAGCGTAAGGTTTTCATATAGTGGCTGTTGTCGAATTTCAGTTTCAGTGAGCACTTCAAACTCGAAACCTTCAGATTCACAAGCAGTCTTAATCGCTAAACACCTGTCATCAAAGTCATTATCTCGCGCAATATCTCGATTGAACTTGATTTCGATAAGGCGTTTCTTGCCATCAAAGTAATTAACTAATAGATCTGCTGTGTAACTGTGTTTTTCATCATTGAGGAAATATTTGATACGAGGAGGTTGGGACTGGTAATTTAATACTTTACAGTCAAATTCAAGGTAATAACAAAGGTCTGCCTCAAGAGTCCCTTCTGTAAAAGTAATCTCATCAAGTGATTTTCTGGCAGGAAATACGTTTATAGATTTCGACATCAATTTCTTAATGTCTCTTCTATCTTTGTTTTCTTCGTTTTTCCACATAAGCGCTGCTCCTGAATAGTAACAGCGCTAGATTCTTCCTTTCGCTATATTAACGCAAGTTAACATTTGTTAATGCGCAAACTTATGGTGTGCAAAAATGCAAGCTTATGGTGTACCAATGCAACCTTATGGTGTAATCATCAAATCAAATTTCCGCAAGGTCACCCTTAGTTTCGAGCCAAGTCTTACGATCACCACTGCGCTTTTTCGCCAGTAACATATCCATTAATGCTAACGTTTCTTCAGCATCATCAATAGTGAGTTGCACTAAGCGACGAGTATTAGGATCCATGGTGGTTTCTCGTAATTGCAACGGATTCATTTCACCCAGACCTTTAAAGCGGGTGACTTGAACTTTACCTTTTTTATTTTCAGCGGCAATACGATCAAGTATGCCCTGCTTTTCCCCTTCATCTAAGGCATAAAAGACTTCTTTGCCAATATCGATACGGAACAATGGAGGCATCGCAATGTAAACATGCCCTTTTTCAACCAGCACTCGATAGTGCTTCATAAATAAAGCGCATAACAGCGTGGCAATGTGAAGTCCATCGGAGTCAGCATCGGCAAGAATACAAATTTTGCCGTATCGTAGTTCAGAGATATCTTCATTGTCAGGATCACAACCGATGGCAACCGAAATATCATGAACTTCTTGTGAGGCTAAGACCTGTGAGGCATCGACTTCCCATGTGTTTAGAATTTTTCCACGAAGCGGCATAATGGCCTGAAACTCACGATCACGCGCTTGTTTCGCACTACCACCAGCGGAGTCCCCTTCCACTAAGAACAGTTCGCCACGCATAGGATCTTGAGTGCTGCAGTCAGTCAACTTACCCGGTAAGGCAGGTCCTTGAGTGACTTTTTTACGAGCGACTTTTTTTGCTGCTTTTAGGCGCTTTTGCGCATTGTTAATGCACATTTCCGCCAACGCTTCAGCGTATTCGGTATTTGAATTTAACCACAAAGAGAAAGCGTCACGAACGATACCAGAAACAAAAGCGGCACATTGACGACTCGAAAGTTTTTCTTTGGTTTGACCAGCAAACTGTGGGTCTTGCATTTTGACGGACAATACGAATGAAGAGCGATCCCAAATGTCTTCAGGTGACAGTTTAACGCCACGAGGCGTTAGATTGCGGAATTCACAAAATTCTCGCATGGATTCCAATAGCCCTTGGCGAAAACCGTTGACGTGAGTTCCACCAAGTGGTGTTGGGATCAAGTTCACGTAACTCTCGTTAAGGCATTCTCCGCCTTCAGGAAGCCACGTTATCGCCCAGTCTGCCGCTTCCAATTTGGCATTCATACTGCCAACAAAAGGTTGTGGCGGCAGCATTTCATTGCCTTTGGTAGATTCTTGCAGATAATCATTTAGACCATCTTCATAATGCCATTCTTGAGTTTCACCTGTTTGCTTGTTAGCAAATTTGATTTTTAAGCCGGGGCACAGAACGGCTTTTGCTCTCAGTAAATAAGTAAGCTTAGTGACGGAGAAATTAGCTGAATCAAAGTAACTGGCATCAGGCCAAAAATGCACTCTTGTACCGGTATTGCGACGGCCACAGACGCCAATTTCTTCTAATTCTTCAACCTTATCGCCATTTTCAAATGCCATTTGATAGACTTTGGCACTGCGGCGCACTGTAATTTCTACGCGTTTTGATAAGGCGTTTACGACTGAGATCCCCACCCCGTGCAAGCCACCAGAAAATTGGTAGTTTTTATTGGAAAACTTACCACCAGCATGGAGCTTAGTAAGAATCAGCTCAACCCCAGGAATGCCTTCTTCTGGGTGAATGTCTACCGGCATGCCACGACCGTCATCAATTACTTCTAGTGAGTTATCTTGATGCAAAATCACGTCAATTTTACTGGCATGTCCTGCTAAAGCTTCATCGACACTGTTATCAATCACCTCTTGACCTAAGTGGTTAGGACGGGTGGTATCCGTATACATGCCTGGACGACGTTGAACTGGCTCGAGTCCGTTTAGCACTTCAATAGCATCAGAGGTATATTGATTGGTCATAACTGGTTTCTAGCGTCTCTAGGTTAATAATTGGGAGTATAACTATTTGTTCTATGGTAACAATGTTGCGATGCCAATTAACAATTTGTCAACTGTAAAAATTCAGCAATGGCAGGTAAATGATTCTTATAGCCCACGAAACTATGATCACCACCGGCTTCCAACGTCATTTTACAGCTATGATACTTACTTAATGCCTGTCTGTAATCCAATACTTCATCTTGCGCTTGTTGTAACACATATATTTGATCAGGTCGGCTAATGGTAGGCGTATTGAGTTCAAGTAATTGCTGTTGATGTTCAGGGATGACTTCAAAGTATTCTTGGGTATAGGGGTTATATTGCTGCCCAAGCCAATCTTTCATCGATTCATAGGGTTTCACAGCTGGATTGATCAAAACGGCTTTACCGCCATATTGCTCAACTAGATGTGTTGCAAAGTAACCACCTAATGACGAACCCAAAAAACGCAGTGGTTGCGCATCATTTTGCGCTGTCTCCACAATGCTCTTTAGTAGTGCCATTGCTTTATGTGGACAATAAGGAAGTTGTGGCTGATAAAAGGGTAAATCAGGAAAATGTTGTCCAATAAATTGCGCCGTCTCAAGTCCTTTTTCTGACTGAGGGGAGCTGTTAAATCCATGAATATAAAGCAGCATAGTTCCTCACTCTGCGGAAATTAGCCTACTAATATCCGCTGGCTTCATGCTCCGGTGAAAAACGATCACCTTTAACACGATAAACAGTTGTGCGAATGCTACCATCGCTATGCAATTGCAGCAAACGATAACCCGGCTGCAACCCATCGAGTGCAAAATGGTTTGATTTAGGGGTAAATTGAATGCACGTAGATGGTGTTGCCAGTAAGGGAATTTCGACGTGTGGCCCTTGATATATTTCATCCACTTCTTGATGAACGTGCCCCCATAAAATCCCTTTTACTTGAGAATGGCGACTGACTCTCGACAAAAACTCATCACCATTTTGCATCCAGTGTTGATCCAACCAGCGACAGCCTACCCGAATAGGATTATGATGCATCACGACCAATAGATGTTTATTAGGATGAGTTTGTATCGCTTGTTCTATCAGCTCAAATTGATCTTCTTCTACTCGACCAGCTGGCTTACCTTCGATAGTAGAATTTAGCATCACAATCTGCCAGTTATCAAAAATCACATGCTTTTGAGGAAAAAGGTGATCTCCTTGCTGCAGCAAGGCTTGATGCATCATTTGATTTTCGTCATGGTTACCCGGTACAAAGTGGCAAGGCAAACCAAGGCGCTTACTTTGATTAGCAAAACGATAATAAGATTCAACGCTATTGTCTTGACTGATGTCACCTGTCATTAATACCAAATCAGCTTGATGGTCATTATTAAGGATTAATTCTAAGACCGCTTCAAAACTTTGAGATGTATTAACTCCCAAGAGTTGGCCATCATCTGAAGCGAATAAATGCGTGTCTGTGATCTGCACCAATTGGATACAGTCAAGTTGTCGTTCCGTGTAGGTAGTACTAGAGTTTGTCACTTTGCTTTCCCTATCCATCAATCATCTTCAATCGCCATTTGACGACCTGTTATGAGTAATTCAGATAAAAATGCATTCATTTGGTATTTTTCGTTAGTTTGATGCATTTGCGGATTCGGATAATCATACACTGGAAGGAGTTTATAAATCTGTTGACTGCTTAACACTTCTGCTAATCGAGCATCATGATATAAACGGACTAACACTTTGGGTTGGTTGAGATAATTATGCTTTGGTACAGTGCGGCGTATTTCGATAAGCTGGGTATACTTGGTGTTTTCTAAGAGCTGAACCTCTAAATGCGCTGAACTACTCGAAATAGACCAAGTATCGCCAGTGGTCATATCGACTGGCAACAGCTGTTGTAAAGCGTGATAGTTACGACCACACAGGGCTAAGAACTCACTGACATTAGGACGATACCGCTGCTGACGCTGAGTCATAGAGACCATTATTCACTCAATTGCTGATAGTGTAATTGTAGCCATTGCAAGCCAATGACTGTAGCTGCATTGTTAATTTTTCCTTGCTCCAACCATTGATAAGCTTGAGCCCTTGAGACCACATGCACCTTTATGTCTTCTTGCTCCGAATCTAAACCGTGGACCCCTTGCGCTTTGGATGCATCCACTCTGGCCCAATAAAAGAAAAACCGCTCTGATGTGCCACCAGGACTAACCATCACTTGATTAACAGACGTCAGTTTTTGAGCTATTACGCCTGCTTCCTCTGCAAGTTCAGCGTGTGCTACTTGTTCTGGTGTGCGATTTTTATCAACCATACCAGCCACTAACTCTAACAGCCACGGACTTTCATTTTTACCCAATGCCGGAATACGTATTTGCTCTATCAACACCACTTGATCCAATACAGGATCATAAGGTAATACGACAACAGCATCTCCACGCTCAAACACTTCTCGACTTATAGGCTGGCTCCAACCTCCTGCAAATAACCGATGAACAAATTGGTATTCTTCAACTTTAAAAAAACCTTGGAAAACCGTTTGCTTACTCAGCAACTGTACATCATTATTATTAAATTCATTCATTCCAATTCTTGCAACCGACAGTTTCAATTTTCTCTAAGGTTAACACACAGATAGCTGATAAAATCTGTTACACTTCGAAGTTGACTGAAATAGAATTCATTTTTACTATTTATCATCAAGTTGTACAGGAAAGCGTCGGGAAGCGCCAACCACCTAAATTATTTAAGATAGATAAACACTGATTAATTTAGGTAAATTTTAAGGTTATTGTCTTGAACAAAGGCATCATGTCTAAAGGGCAGAAAATGAAATTTAAGATGAAATCCATATGCGCAGCACTGGCCTTCGCGGCAACGTCTTCAGCGGCATATGCTGATAATTTACTTCAGATTTATCAACAAGCACTGACAAATGATCCAATCGTGCTACAAGCTAAAGCACAACGTGATTCGTTGTTTGAAAAAATTGAGCAAAATCGCTCAGGATTAATGCCGACCATCAGTGGTACCGTTGGTTATAACAAAACTTGGGCTAATTCTAACCCAAATGCTCAGGGTTACAGCGCTGGGGTAACACTTAGCCAAAACCTTTATAATCACAGTGTATGGATTGGGCTAGACATAGCAGAAAAGGCCGCGACCCAAGCAGATTCACAATATGCGGGTGCATTACAAGACCTAATGATGCGCGTCACTTCAGCTTACTTTGATGTATTGACCGCTAAAGATGACTACGAATTTAAGAAAGCCGAAAAACGTGCAATTGATCGTCAACTAGAGCAAACCAAACAACGATTTGCGGTAGGTCTAACAGCGATTACTGATGTTCATGAGGCGCAAGCGCAATATGACTTAGCCACAGCATCTGAAATCTTAGCGCAAAATACACTGGATAACAGTTATGAAGCACTACGTGAAATCACTGGTGTTGACCATTTGAACATTGATACCTTAGATACTAAACGTTTTTCAGCTACGTCACCGTCACCTCAGTCTAGCAATGAGTGGCTAAAACTTGCTGAAAATAAAAGTATTGCCCTTACGTCTGATAAGATTGGTAAAGAAATCGCAAAAGAAGCAATTGATGCTCAGTGGGCTGGTCATTTACCAACACTTAGCTTAAATGGTAGTTACAACAAGAGTTTCAATGGTAAAGGGCAAATACCAGCAGATCCTACTAACCCTCTAAATAGAAATACCGTTTTTGATAACGTCGCCGACAGTGATAACCGCTCGATTGGTATTACCTTAAACGTACCTATTTTTCAGGGTTTTGCAGTATCATCACAAGTTAAGCAGGCTCAATATGCCTACGTTACCGCTAGCCAAAAACTGGAGCAAACTCACCGCAGTGTGGTGAAAAATGTGCGTAATAACTTTAACAATGTAAAAGCATCCATAAGCTCTATTAAAGCTTATGAGCAGTCTGTACTTTCATCAAACAGTGCATTAAAGGCCACACAAGCTGGCTTCGAAGTAGGTACTCGCACTATTGTTGACGTTTTAAATCGTACTCGTGATTTATATAACTCAAAACGCCAGCTTTCTGATGCACGCTACTCATACATAAAGTCAATTCTTGCGCTCAAACAAGCCGCAGGAACATTGAACGAAGATGATATTATTGCCATTAATAATGGTTTGAATAAATAATCTTTTAGACTAAAAAAACCGCACTCAACTTGGTGCGGTTTTTTATTTTCTAAGCATCACTGGCGTTGCGTCATGGATGTAAAAATAATATGAATCTGTTGTTACTCTGCTCGAATTACGGTTACTATCTGTCAATAAAATTCGCAGTAGCTATGATGTTATGAGCATTTCCGTTTCTCAAGTAGATGATAAAACCAAGGATGTATCAGCTAAGCGTAAGCTGCTTAGCTTAGCGCCGAGGATTGGATTGGCCGCAGACGGTAAATATCAACCCAGCAACGCTTCATTAACCGAACGGGCAAAGTATCGAAACGAACAACAAGCATCTGTTTTCCAACAAAACCTAGAAGCCATATACAAACAAGCTTTGGCCTTGATCCCTGCAGATGTTACGGGTGCTGAACTTGATCCCGACTGGCTTCACCATTTTTATAATTTAGCTGAAACTATCCATAACCCAAAGATGCAAGAGTTATGGGCGAAGATCCTCACTCGAGAAATTACATCTCCCGGCCATTTCAGTATCGCCACGTTAAAGCGCTTAACTCAACTTACCCAAAGAGAAGCACAAATAATAGAAAAAGTGACTTCTTTAACCTGTACCATCAATCGTGATCCACAGGTTAAATTGTTAAGCCATTATCGTATTACTGGCGGATGGCGACATTGGCTCAGCAAATCCCCTAAGCAAACGCTCAATTTAGCAAAAGTTGGGATACCATACTCGTATATCGTAACGCTTATTGAGGCAGGTATTTTACTTAAACAGGAATTTGAAACTGGCCAACTTGCCGCTAAACAGCCTGTATTACTGGATTTTGGACTTGACACCTTACGCCTTACCCCAAAGCACCGCCAACTGGTATTAGGCTACTACCGCTTTTCATTGATTGGAAATGAGTTAGCTCAGTTACTCCCTCCCCGTCCTCAAACGAAGCAAGCAAATCTCGCTTTATCTGAATTTCTAAATTCAGACTTTCAAATGACTGATTCAACAAGAAAAATAAATTCTAAATGAATCGTGGATTAACATTTTATCCCCAAAAAAATATAAGCCATTGATTTTAAACAACTTACCTCAATATTCGTATTTTTCATATTTGGCATACTGGCTGCAATATCCCTAGTATGAAAACATAGGTGTTTTTATTAACTTAAGGAATGCAGGTGGCTGAAGCGTCTTGTTCACAATCAAAAGCAACTGCTGCCCTCCCTATTGAAGTATTTTGGAATGACGGCAGCAAGCAGGAAAATGGACTACAAACAATTAAAGGGCTAGAGAGCATTCCCCTAAGTCTGCGGGATCAAAAACTGCTACAGATCAAAATTGTTGATGAAAATGATCCCTCAGCAACAAGAGCTGTCTATTTTGACGTGATAAAAAAAGACAGTAATAATTACGAGTTATTCTTTAATCCAGAGTTCGATAGTTGCCACTCTAGCAGTCAAGCTGCTATTCATATTTATGATGCTTATAACCAATGGCAAAAAGCAATTTATGCTACAAATGTTCCAAATAATGAGTGGGTTACTAAAGTATACTCTGTTGTAGCCACCTACATACCTAACGCTCGTATTGAGAAAGCATCCTGCGTAAATAAGCCATATAGATTCGAATATACCCCCAAACCAGCCCAAAAAAATGCATCAGTTCTGAGCCTTCCTGCAGCGTATTCTGAGGCATTCACAGTTGTGTGGGATCCAAGAAAGAAAATGGTCATAGGGCTGAATCAGCTCTTATCGCTTTTAGCACTGAACAAAAATTTACAAGCGGTAAAAATAAATGTCATTTCAGCCCATACACAGGCGATAGATCATCAACTCTATTTCGTTGTACAAAAAGAAAATGAAGGCCTGCGTTTACTGGAGCACAGCTCAAAGGATTTATCTGTGACAGATAAAGCATGTAACACATCCTATGCGTTGATCCGTACCACCTTTAATACACTTCAAGCCAAGCTTCTCGCAAAAGAATTTAGACCGAAACCGAATGATATTTATGAGCTAGTCGCTTTTTATTCAGATAAACAAGAAAAGTGCTATTTTTATCAAATTCCGATATTTATTGATATGGTTTCCCCTGAAGTTGCGTCAAAAAAAGCAGAGATTCCCCCCCTTAAAAAGTTAAACTTTAAGGAAGCTAAAGCTCAAGCAAAGCAAAAGCGTAAATCTGGTATTTCAGAAAATAAATTAAGACATTTTGATTTAGAATCCACTCTGCGTTTTATAAAAACCAAGATCACTAAATCAACTGATGAAGCACAAACGGCCACACCAGTAAATATTGATTGCGCCTTAGAGAAACACCTTGATATGTCTGCACAACGAGATGTGTTGATAGAGAGACATATTATTTGTTATGAAGATCAGCTTCCTAGTTTTATGGAAGAAGCCGTAGAGCAATTTGCAGCATTGGCACCTTTTGCTCAAAAACAATTGTTGTTCATCCCTATCGGATTACATCGAAATAAAGCACGGGCAAAGCATGCTGTATTTTGTGTAGTGACAAAAAAAGGAGCAATTTTAGTTGATTCCAAAATTCTTTCTGATAAATACTCAGGAAAAATCAAAGTTATACGCACAAACTGGCAAGAAACTTTAGATGTAGAGCGATGCAATCTGTATGTCACCTATACTATCATGCAGTTAGCCGCTTATATTAATAATCACCCTACAAATTGGGATTCATTTTCTTTTAAAGAGCAGCGTAGCCTATTAAAAGAGATTTTAAGAAATCAAATTCCGCCACCTAGTGATGATGATTTAGCGACACTATTTGAAGAAGTAGAAAGAAGTAAACCAGAGAATGATGACGCTGAATTTGTAAGTCTAACACCTGAGCACACCTTATTTAGCGCACAACAACAAGTAGATTTCGAAGCAGCGCAGACAAGCGACACACAAAACACAGAAACGGGATCTGAGTTAAGCTCAAGTCACTCCACTACGCTTAGTGGCGGACCACAAAGTTCTATTGAAGAAGATCTACCCAGTGCAACCATTAGTGGAGATTCTCGAACTGAATTACTTTCAACAAGCTCAACTAGCCATAGCAACGAACAATCAATGAGTTATCAGGGTTTAACTAGCGCTTTACAAGATACACAAACTGCAGAAACTGACTCCACAGCACAAAATATCGATAAAGAATTCAGTTGGAGGGACAATTCCCGGAAAGATTGGAAAATAATTCTTTCAACGCAAGAATCTGGGTTTGTGTTGGTTGAAACTAAGGAGCTAGAAGATGATCTAACAGAGTCTATGAGTGATAGTCGAACAAGGGCGCAGACCATGATGGTAGACGACTTACAATATGTGTTCGTAGGTCAATTACCTGACCCCATTCCTGAATCTGATTCTGAATCCTAAAATAATGCAAAAACAACTGATTGATAAAGGGCAATAAATTAAATTGAATATTAATTGAGGATTAATTTTAACGCATCCTCACTCATAACACACTGATTAATAAAGAATATAATTTATATCTTATTTTGTATCTCTTGGTTTATCGTTAACATTTCCCTAATATCTAGCATTGGTTTTCTCTATTTTTAAGGACTTCAGGTGGCTATAGACACTCAATCGTTACAAGCAGCTGCTTGCCCACCCCAAGTATTTTATGATGAAACAGCAGATGATCTATCTCCTCATGTCAAAGGGTTCGAAGATATTGTTCCTGTGATCCTAAATATCTCAACGTTACCGACTATTCCAGAGAAATCAAATACCCTACAGCCGCGGGCTGAACTAGAAATCCAACTTGTTAATGAAAGTGACCCCGCTAAAAAGCTATCGGTTGTTTTTCGTGTTTTAAAAAAAGATACTGATCAATATCGATTGTTTTTTATTGGTAATGCCAATACTGAGCCGTCAGCAGAACGGCTAGCAGCCAGTGTTACTCAAGCCTTTAACCAATGGCAAACCCTAGCAGCAGCAAAAGCTCAGATTATGGCTCTCCCCAAGGCAAATCGCGGAGAGTTTAGCTTAATTTATGATGCAAACTCCAAAATGCTTATCGGCTTCTCACATCTCCTAAAACTAATGAGCGATAATCCGGATTTAAAAGCCGTTAGTGTAACTATCTCAAACTCATCGGGTGAACGAGCAGAGCATTTGTTTTATCAAATTACAGAAAAAGAAAAAAATGTACTGACATTAGTCCCTTTTGTCTTTAAAGCTGGTGACTTACAAGAACAATCATACGCGGTTCACCAATTAGTTCGTGGCAGTTTCGATGCCCTACAAGAAAAATTGCTGCAAACATCATTCAAGCAAAAAATGTATGACGATAAGCATAAGCTGAACGATAAATTTGAACTTTTAGCCTTTGTTTCTCATAAACTGGGGCAATGTTACTTTTATCAAGTTCCAATCTCTTCTTTGGCTCATGCTCCACAATTAGATTCGAGAAATTCAGAAGCCGCCCCCCCCTATGAAATGACGTATGAACAAGCATTAGCCCATGCGAAAGAATATAAATCATTTGTAGCAAATAGAATACAAGTAGCAGCTGGAAACAATCTAATCACCGTAGCTAATTTTGCTAAAGACGCTTTTATTTATTTGCGGAATGGTGGGGCAAGGCCAACGGTCGATTCTCGGAGAGCAACACCCTCTAACATTGATTGTGAATTAGATAAATCACTCAATATTTCACAATTAAAGCATGTCATCATCTCCACTCATGTTCAGATTGATGAAACCCAACTGGCAGATTATTTAAGTGAAGCTCATGCTGAGTTCTCAGCTTTTCCTGCTTATATCAAGCAGCAATTATTACTTATCCCCATAGCCCTTAAGCGAGACAGCTTAGATTCAAAACACGCTGTCTTTTGTATCATTTCGAAACAAGGCGCGATTCTAGTTGATTCACGTAAAACCTTTTCTTCTTATCCAGAGAACATCAGAGTGATGCGTACTGAATGGCAAAATGACCTCGATTGGGAACAATGCACTAAGTATGTGGCCTACTCCATCGAGAAATTGGCCACCTATGCCGATGAATACCCTATAGATTGGAAAAGCATTAACCTAGACAAACAACAGTATTTATTGAAATTAATTGTCGATTGTCAAATCCTACAGCCAAGTGAGAAAAAATTGGCTTCTATGTTTGAAGACCAACAAATGAGTCTCGCTGAAAATGATGACGCTGAATTTGAAGACATTACATTTGACACAAGCTCAGATTAATTTACTTCGATTTTTCTTTTCGATTCACCAAATAAACCAACCACAGAACCGGAAAGCCAATTAAACTTGAGACAATATAAAAGTTTATATAGCCAAAAGCATCCACATAGGCACCAGAAAACCCAGCAACAAACTTAGGGAACATCAGCATAATCGAAGACAACAGTGCATACTGAGTAGCGCTGTAACCGCTGCTGGTTAAGCTCGATAGATAAGCAATAAAAGCCGCCGTCGCCACTCCACCACTAAAGTTATCAATCGAAATGAATACGGTCAGTAATGGCACGTTATAGCCAACTACTGCTTGAATGGCATACAGCATATTGGTTATTGCCACCAATAAAGCACCAAAGAATAAAATCTTCATGGTGCCATAGCGCACCACCAATAAACCGCCCGCAGCAGAACCCACCAGTGTCATGATCAAGCCATACACTTTGCTGATAGAAGCAATTTCAGTTTTGCTAAATCCCATATCCACATAAAACACATTCGCCATCACCCCCATCACAATGTCGGAAATGCGATAAGTGGAGATCAGTAATAAAATCAACAGGGCGTGTTTACCGTAACGTTGAAAGAAATCCGCAAAAGGCACCACACAGGCTTGATAAAACCACGCTAAGCTATCGGCTAATACTATTGGATAACGCTGTCGGTATGCTCGCTTGATCTCATTATCGGCTTGAACACGAGATTGATCATCAACGTTTGGCTCTTTAGCACAAAGAGTTACAATCATTCCGATAACCATTAGCCCAGCCATCACTTGGTACGACGTTTGCCAAGCCTGCAGATGATAACCGTCACTAGGGTCAACCCAAGCTGCTATGGTTAACGCCCCTGCCGTAGCAATAATCATGGCACTGCGATACCCCACTTGATATGCAGCCGCTAATGCCGCTTGCATTTTTTCTTCCGCCGACTCAATACGAAACGCATCTACGGCAATATCTTGAGTGGCCGAAGCGAACGCTACAAGTAATGCAAATAAGGCAAGGTGGTCTAAGTGGCTTAAAGGATCGCTCATGGACATGCCTAATATCGCCACCACGAGTAGACTTTGCGCCAATATCATCCAGCTTCTTCGCCGGCCTAACAAAGGAGTCAGAATAGGAAGAGTTAATCTATCCACTAAAGGTGACCACATCCACTTAAAACCATAAATCAACGCAACCCAACTAAAGTAGCCAATAGCCGTGCGATCAACACCTGCCTCCCTAAGCCAAAACGACAAGGTAGAAAACACCAGCATTAAAGGTAGCCCTGAAGAAAACCCTAGAAATAATAGAATTAACACGCGTTTGTGAGCATAAACAGATAAAGAGTCTTTTAGAGTGGCGATAAATGGCATAATCAAATGAGAATAAATACGATTATTGTCAGGATAGCGAAGTCGGCTATTAAGTGCCAACCTTTAGGTTATCATTGCGTAATTTTATAGAGTCACCTTGCTTCAATAGTCTAAGAATTATTTCAATATAAACAAAGATTAATCTCACAAGATTTAACAAACATACCTTTAAGTATAAAATCAATAACATAAACTGAAAAAATCAAGGTTCACTCATGCTCTCAGAAGTTCAAGCTAATCCTACTACCCTTGATCTCAATACTTCCTCAGCTAATCAGTGTATTTGTGAGCAATTAGAACGCTTTAAGGATAAATTCATTTATACATGCAGTAATGCTTGTGGAAGTTTAGCTCCCAGTTGCTATTCGAAAGGTTTAATCAACGAAAAGGTTAAAATCAATGTAACTGGAACTACAGGGGTTCCAGTTACAGATAAAATACAATGGGTGTTCTCAGCCGTTAAACAGACCATTCAAAAGAGTGATCAACCTCAGGAACGACTTACTGCATTTATAAATATAATAGATGCCTCAGGTCCAGCAGCAAAATTTCTTGCAAAGAACATGAGGGTTCATTTTGGGCTACCAGTTCCTCCGGTAAAAACAACCACAACGCCTGAGCCTGTTGCACAATTTCATTCCGAAGACAGGTATCAATCACCGCAAGCATCAAATGCAGTACCTAATCTAGATACTTTTTGTGTATCAACACCGGCTGCAAGCGCAACATCTCAACCACATAATCAGACGTTAGTTGAACTAGGATCTGCTCTTGAAAAAGCAACTCAACAGCAAATTGAGGAGGCATGGCAAAATAGCTTTGCAGAAATGCATAACATAATAGAAAAAAATGTTATTGAAATAGCAAAACAAGCATTGAAAAATGGTTTGATAAGCGCTGATGCACTATCAGACATTCAAACAACAATTCATACATCAAACAATCAGCAAGCTTTGGTTTTATTGAATGTTATAGAAAGCATGCTTAAAGTTACCCGTGATAACGTAAAAACAACACGTATCAATGTCTTAACGTTCCTCAAAATTTGCGCTGACAATACTAAGCACTATACAAATCCTGTGACCATTTTTTTAGAGAAGCTTAATGCACAAACTGCAGCGCCAGTTCATCCCGCCGCCGCTGACCAACCACCAGCAACACGCACCGAATCAACAGCAACACCATCCCTAGCTCCGAATGCTTACGCAACTTCAATTGCAACAGATGTCCCGCAAGTAAGCATAGAAGAATTAGAGCAAGTTGTTAGATCCTCGACAATGCCTCAAATTAAATCAGCTTGGGAGAAAAGTGCTTATTTCATAGGGCAGCAACTCAAAAAAAACGCGCAGAAGTATATTCAACAAGCCATTGTCAATGGCATAACAACCCAAGTTGAGCTAGATAACATTCCGCTTAAAAGACATGGTGGATTCTCACTTATGTCTCAAGGTGAGTACTTATTGGAAGCAATAGAAGCACGTATAACGTCTCCTCATACTAAGGAGGCAATGGCTCGTAAAATTATCATAGAGCTATTAAAAATTTGCCCTGAGACAACCAATCCGAAAAACAACCCTATAGACGTTTTTTTAAAGAACCTAAAATCAAAAAGATAAAAATTCAAAGCTGAGAATGAAACATTTATACCTAAAAACTTCAGATCTACATAAGCTAACCTCTACAGCAAAGCTACTTATACCAATTTGTATTAAGTTCTTCATGAGACACCAACTGCAATGTTTTGGCTCGCTAAATCAATTTGATACTACCGACTTAAATACATGAAAAAACATTAATTCAATATCAACCACAAGAAGATACTTTGTACGTTAAAATTAACAACATAAACATCACATTCACAAGGTTAATTTATGGCATCCGAAGTTTTAGCTAGTGCAACCGCCTATTCTCATACTATCTCCTGCGATAGGGATAACATCTGTGAAAAATTTGCCCAGTTTAAAGGTACGATTATCTTGGCACTCCCATATGATGCACAATCCTTAGCGTGTAGATTATTTTCGGCTAATCTCATTGAAAGGTCAGTGCAAACCAAAATAAATACGACATTAGGAGTGTCAGGATCAGATAAAATTAAAATGGTTGTTGATGCTCTTCAGCAACACTTAACCTATTGCCAAACCCCGCTTGAAAGTGTCAAAAAAATTATTGAAGCTTTAGAGAATTTAAGCGGCACAGGTCAGAATATTGCAATTAGAATGAGAACTGAGTTTCAACTTCAGTCCCCGTATGCTAAACAGCTACCACCATCGAGCCCCGTTACGCAATTTCAAACAACCGACAGCAGCCAACCTCCTCATCTAACAGACCTTACAACAACATTAGAGGCATTTTCTATTACAACAGAGGCTACAGAAACTGAAGCCTCCCTTCAACATAACACTCAATCAATGAGTGAGTTAAAAGAAGCACTCAATCACGCTACGCAATCACAAATCAAAATAGCTTGGGTAAAAAGTTTCGCCAAATTCCAATTACTCATAGCCGAAAACCTTATTCCTGTTGCTGAGTCTATGTTGTCAGAAGAACTTATCTCGGGAAGTGACCTATCCAACATTAAGACAAGAACAAATTATGAGGATATCGAGGGAGCTACTGAACTTTTAGTGATATTAGGTACATTCATCAACCTAAGCTGTGTACCCAAAGATGACAAAATCAATGTTGTAATAAAACTTATATCCGCTTGCTTACAACATAAAAAAACAGATACAAATCCAGTTGAGGTGTTTTTATCTCAATTAAAAGTATGACTGGTTAGCCATAAAAAATCCCCGATATCTCAAGATAACGGGGATTTTTGCTTTTGATAATTATTATCCAACTCGATGCAGTTGCGCTGAATCTGGTCTCGCACCCACAATACTGTGTGGAACGGTACCATCACCAACTAAAAAATCACAACAATCACTAATTTGTTGACGTAAAACGTGATTTCCCCGGATTGCCCAGGCTGGCCATTTACTAAAACTGTGGAGTAAGTGCCAAAATACGGTCTCTGTGTCGGTTTGAGTATCACCAAGAACATCCAAGCGTTGCCACTCTTCTAAGGTGTCCCACAAATACAGTTGTACTTCATTATAATCAATCTGCTGACTAAGAAATGCTTTGCCGTAATGAGCAAGTTGGGGCGCTTTTTCATCGATGAAGTCTTGCGTCGTCATCGTTCGCCTCATAATTATTTTCTTATGTCCTCATTTTTATCTCCAAACTTCCCCGAAAACAAACATAGCGCTTTCAAATGATTTGGAGGTCAATGCTTTTTTTGTAGCTTATCCAGTATAGGATCAACTTTTGGGTATTGTTTGTTTTTTTGAAAAAAAAATCTTTATTCTCTTGGCAACAATTTAGCACTCTTAAGTACAATCGGCTCTACAGGGACATCTGGCCATTCTAATACAGTATTTGTCTCGGTTTTTACCTGCGACATTTTCATCAGTACTTCTTGCCCTTGAATCACCTCTCCAAACACCGCATACCCCCAACGTCGAGACGAAGGATCTAAGCGCTCATTATCGGCCACATTAAAGTAAAATTGACGAGTCGCGCTATGCGGTTCACTATCTCTTGCCATTGCAATGGTTCCCGTCATATTCGATAGACCATTTCCCGACTCATTGACAATCGGCTTCATTTCAGGCTTTTCTTGTAATTTAGGATCAAGACCACCACCTTGCACTACAAACTCCGGAATGATGCGGTGAAAAATCGTATTGTCATACTCCCCTTTCACCACATAAGTGAGAAAATTATCGACGGTGATCGGAGCACGATCTCTATCCAGCTCTACGACAATTTTGCCCATAGTAGTGTTCATTTCTACTTTCGGAAATAAATTATGCGGTTGAATATCTACCGCCCACGAAGATGCGCTCAAGCACAACAATGCGGCACAGAATATTTTTTTTATCATTTTACTTTCCTTACCCAGCCTTAGAATTAATAAACATTATCAATTTGGGATCGTTTATTAAATCTGAAGTCACTTGGTTGATCAGCTTATTCAGCGCTAATTCTAATTGAGAATAATCTAATTGCAGAGAACCATTCATGTTCCCCGTGACGTGATAACTATTGGTGTATGAATTTCGCCCTTTTTTGACTTGTAGAGATAAGGACACTTTAGAGTCAACTTTATATTTAAAGGTGTCTTGTGTGACATTAGCTAACAATTCATCGATATAGATAGTGATCGCCGTTGAAGCATGAGGCGCTATTGCTGTACCACTACTTTTTAGAGTTTGGGTAAGTGCTTGTTCAATCAAAGTTGAGGGTGGTTCAGATGGTGCCACAAGACGGTTCTCAGACTTATTGTCATCTTGACGCACAATATAATTGGCATTACGGCGATCGATTACCTGTAAACTCACTATCGGTACTTCGATATTGGCTGAAGTAAGTTGTGGTACCGTGGGTGATAATACAATTTGGGTTGGGGCTGTGCTAACGCACCCCGCTAATGTCGTTATTAACATAAACAGCAACGCACGCGTTTTCATACTATCTCCATTAATCAACTGGTTCTGATTGCTTCAATTTATCTGTTATATACGTATTGGCATTCGCTAAACTGCCAAATGTGTTAATAAGATTACTTCTTCCCTTTTCACGAATTTGAGGCTCTTTAGACTCCACCATCATCCAAACCCAAGTTTTGATTAATGCTAACGGCGGTTTTTTAGCCTGTTGATCATTCGACATCTACTTCGTCCTATCCTACTACACAGGTATTTTTATTTTTAAGTGCTAGAGAGTAGCAAACCATCAATTTTAATCACAAGTCTAAATGCTAAATAAATGTAAAAAATTACCACAACGAATTTATCATCATAACGCTTGAAATTCCTCACATTGCCCTTATATCAGAATTATCGACTTGCTCAACAGACTGAGCCAAATCAAAATGAGGAATTACTTGTGACTACTATCGTTTCTGTTCGTCGCAACAACAAAGTGGTCATTGCTGGAGATGGGCAAGTATCCCTAGGCAATACCGTAATGAAGGGCAATGCCCGCAAAGTTCGCCGTCTATATCACGAGAAAGTCCTCGCTGGATTTGCAGGCGGTACCGCTGATGCTTTCACTCTATTTGAACGCTTTGAAGCCAAGCTAGAAATGCACCAAGGCCATTTATTACGTTCGGCTGTAGAGCTTGCCAAAGACTGGCGTACCGACCGAATGCTTCGCAAACTTGAAGCCATGCTAGTTGTAGCTGATGGCGAAAGTTCATTGATCATTACTGGTAATGGTGATGTTGTGCAGCCTGAACATGATCTCGTCGCGATTGGCTCTGGTGGTAATTTTGCACAAGCGGCGGCATTGGCCTTACTTGAAAATACTGAACTTGATGCCAAAGAGATTGCCGAAAAAGCATTGACCATTGCTGGTGATATTTGTGTATTCACCAACCAGCATCACACCATCGAAGAATTAACTTATTAGTGGTAACTGACATGTCTCAAATGACTCCCCGTGAAATCGTACATGAACTTGACGGCCATATCATTGGTCAACAAAAGGCTAAACGTGCTGTTGCCATTGCCCTTCGTAATCGCTGGCGCCGCATGCAGCTAGATGCCGATCTTCGCCAAGAAATCACGCCAAAAAATATTTTGATGATAGGCCCAACCGGTGTAGGTAAAACCGAAATTGCCCGCCGTCTAGCGAAACTGGCTAACGCTCCATTTATCAAGGTTGAAGCTACTAAGTTTACCGAAGTTGGTTATGTCGGTAAGGAAGTAGAGCAAATCATCCGTGATTTAACGGATTCAGCCATTAAGCTTACTCGTGAGCAGCAAATGCAACAAGTGCGTCACCGTGCTGAAGATGCGGCTGAAGAACGCATTTTAGATGCACTACTGCCGCCAGTAAAAGACGACTGGGACGAAGACAACAATAAAAATTCATCGACTCGCCAAGTGTTCCGTAAAAAACTCCGCGAAGGCCAATTAGATGATAAAGAAATCGAAATTGATATTGCCGCGCCACAAGTAGGGGTTGAAATTATCTCGCCTCCTGGTATGGAAGACATGACCAACCAGCTTCAAGGTCTATTCCAAAACATGGGGCAAACGCCTTCTAAGCGTAAAAAGCTTAAAATCAAAGATGCGCTTAAACAAGTCATCGAAGAAGAAGCCGCTAAGCTGGTAAACCAAGATGACTTAAAAGAAAGCGCCATCGAACTGGTTGAGCAACATGGTATTGTGTTCCTTGATGAAGTAGATAAGATTTGTAAACGTGGCGAAAGCTCTGGCCCTGACGTTTCTCGTGAAGGGGTACAACGAGACTTATTGCCATTAGTCGAAGGCTGCACGGTTAACACTAAACACGGTATGGTTAAAACCGATCACATTTTGTTTATCGCCTCTGGTGCATTCCAAATGTCGAAGCCATCGGATTTGATCCCGGAACTTCAAGGACGTTTGCCTATTCGTGTTGAATTAGATGCATTATCGGCCGATGACTTTAAGCGCATCTTAACCGAACCAAATGCTTCATTGACCGAGCAATATGTTGCCCTAATGTCGACAGAAGGCGTGAATATTGAATTTGATGAGTCAGGCATTGAAGCCGTTGCTAATGCCGCTTGGCAAGTAAACGAGCGCACTGAAAACATCGGTGCTCGTCGTCTGCACACTGTTATGGAGCGTTTAATGGAAGAGCTGTCTTACAGCGCTTCTGATAAGTCTGGCGAAACATTCACTATTGATGCTGAGTACGTTAACGGTCATCTTGATAACTTAGTACAAAACGAAGACTTAAGTCGTTTCGTCCTTTAATCTTGTTTAAGGCTGAGCCATGGCTCAGCCTTTTGGTTAGCTCTATGGAAACAACACCAAAAGTCACACACCTTAAGCTCAAGCGTAAAAGCCGTTTATTGGAAATCGCATTTGATGATGGCGAAATCTGCACGTTAAGTTGCGAATTTCTAAGAGTCTATTCCCCTTCTGCTGAAGTCCACCAGCACGGTAACCCTGTACTCGTAACCCACAAAAAAGACGTTAATATTTCGGCCATCGAAACCGTCGGCCACTATGGTGTAAAACTGATCTTTGATGATAGCCACGATACTGGTATCTATTCTTGGTCGCTTTTATATCAATTTACCCAAAACCACCAACAGCTCTGGCAAAGTTACTTAACTCGCCTAAAAGACAATCACGGCTCACGGGAAGCTCTAATCCCTATGGCCATCAAATACACGCCTTAACTCCCCAACCATTCAGCTCCGATTCAGTGGTTTAGGTTTTATATCTTTAGAGGGCGTTCCCAATTAAAGACTTTTTGATTTGTTACAACCTAAAATTTGTAAAATCAAGGCACGAAGAATGAAGTTTAGTGGACTAAACGAAAGATGAGTAACGAAGAGTTTACAAGTTTTAGGCGTAACCCGCAGGGCTGCGTTTCTTTTTTGTTTAAACTGCGTTGTCAAATGTTCGTGTAGAATACTACACTTCACATTTTCCGCCTTGTTTAACCTAAAAAATTAACAGCAGCCAATGCAATAATGACAGCTTTGTATGTCGGTCAATCAAAAATCTAATTGGGAACGCCCTCTCTACTCAGTGTCTTTAGAATTTGTTGTGCTATTGCACAGCTGTTCTGATCTCACCAATACATTTTCATTTTCGAAATAAGGTGTAGTTTATGACTCGAACCATTAATAAAACCGTTCTCAGCATTCTTATTGGAGCCACTTTTTGTAGTAGTGCCTTTGCCGCTGATATTGTCGATGTTAATCAATTGGCTATTAGTGCCAGTAACAATCTCACTCAAGATTTGCAGCTAGACTCAAATTCTCAATATCAAGTTGCCAATACCGCATCGTTACCCAACAATCAAAAAAAATTCCGCTTGCAGCAATACTATAATCAAGTACCTATCTATGGATATACCATTGCAGCCGCCAAAAACTCTGTCGGCAGTTATACCGACCTCCAAGGCTTGGCTGTCGTTAATATCAATCAAGACCAAGGCTTCACTAAACCTAATTTTTCATCCGATGAAGCCCTAAACAAAGCCATAGCCTTAAATGCTTCCAAATCATTAAACCAACATCAAATAACCAACAAAGAAGTCAAGTTGTGGGTGTACCTTGATGCCAAGCAACAACCTAAGCTTGTGTATATCACCTCTTATTTTGTTGATTCTCAGAATCCAAGTCGCCCTTATACCATCATGGACGCTCACTCTGGGCAAGTTATTGCACAATGGGATGGATTAACCACAGCTGAAGTTGCTACCGGCTTTGGTGGAAATGAAAAGATCGGTAAGTATCAATACGGCAAAGATTTCCCAAAATTAGATGTCACTCAAAATGGTGATGACTGCACCATGGAAAATGCTAACGAACAAACCTTTGATTATAAAAAATGGCATTGGTGGCAGCTCCATCATAAACCCATCAAATTTACCTGTCCTAACCACGATGAAAAAGAAGTGCACGGTGCCTATGGGCCAGAAAATGATGCACACTACTTTGGTGGTATTGTGTTCAAGATGTACGGTGATTGGCTCAATACTCGCCCCATCAAGCAAACACTTCAGCTCAGAGTCCATTTCCAACATAATTTAGATAATGCCATGTGGGATGGTAAACGGATGAACTTTGGTGATGGCAGCACACTATTCTACCCATTAGTCTCTCTAGACGTTACCTCGCACGAAATTAGCCATGGGTTTACCCAACAGCATTCAAATTTAGCTTATAGCGGCCAATCTGGCGGTATGAATGAAGCCTTTTCCGATATGGCAGGAGAAGCCGCAAAATTCTATGCTTATGGTAAAAATGATTTTATGGTTGGCACAAGCATAGTAAAAAATGAGAAAAAACTGGGTAAGGCTCTGCGATATATGGATGATCCCACTAAAGATGGTAAATCCATTGCAAGCGCCAAAAAGTACCGTCCAACTTTAGATGTTCATCTAACTTCAGGGGTCTATAACAAAGCCTTTTATGAACTGGCGACGACTGATGGTTGGGACACTCAAAAAGCCTTTGAAGTTTTTGCAACGGCTAACGAATTGTATTGGAACGCCAACAGTAACTTCAAAAAAGGAGCATGTGGCGTGGTAAAAGCCGCTCAAGATCTGAAATTACCTGAAGAGGATGTCATCAACGCCTTCTCACAAGTCGATATTAATAACCCTTGCCATTAACTGACTAAACAGACCATAACCCATTAAGTTATGGTCTTGTTTCTGCGACAATGGATCCAACTTAGATCCATTTACGAGAACTCATTGTGAACCAAGATACAGCAACCATGCTTGCTAACCGTCGCTTTAAAGGTATGGTTGGCGAACCTCTTACCGATAAACCACAAGACTTTAGTTCAGCTTGGGTATTACAGCAACAAGTGGCGCAAGCCTATTGTCAATTAGCACAAACTCACATTGGCGGCTGGAAATGCGTGCTCCCTACCAAAAGCACTACTATGCTTGCTCCCTTATTTGAAAACACAGTTTATGATTTATCATCAAGCTGCCCCCTTTTTGAAACCCCCAATGAGCCAATGGCCTTGGTTGAGCCTGAAATAGTGACGGTATTCGACCGTGATCTTCCTGTTAAAGATCAGGCCTATACTGAAAAAGAAATCGATAACGCCATTGGAAGTACGCGATTAGCATTGGAGCTTATGCAAAGCCGTTATCAAAATCCTGATGAAGTCAGTTATTTTGAAGCTTTTGCCGATGGCTTACTGAACCAAGGCGTGTATTTAGGGCCAGAGGTAAACATCGACCTTTCCCTCGAAGCCATGTCTCAATTTCAATTAACCATTAGTTCAGCTGATGGACACACCCTATTTGATCAAATAGTAACCCACCCAAACAACCACCCAAGAGTAGCTGTATATTGGCTGGTTAACTTCCTACGTGAGCGTGGTGTTGCCATTAAGTCTGGAATGAAAGTGATTACAGGTTCGTATTGTGGTATCGCCAAAGTTCCTTATGACAGCCCTATCCGCTTTAACTATGGCGAATTGGGCGCAATGGAAGTGACATTTACAAAGAAAGACTAATCAGTTTTCTTCAGCGGAAAGTAAGCATGCTGGGTGAAGTCATAGCGATAGGTAGTCCCATCCCATTGATACACCAATTTACCATCTTGCTGAATAACTTTGGCATTAGCAGGTAAATGCGTCAATGCTGTCGTCGTGGCATATCCTGTAGTCACGACTTGTGATTGAGCCACGAGTTCTGGGGCGTGTACGATAACGGCTCGGCTTGGCTCATAAGCTAATGGCACAACGAGATGTAAATGAGATCGCCTCCAGTAAGGTCTATGCCACAAAGGGCGAGGCCACGGTCTATATCCCCAAGCTCTAGGGCGAACAATGACTGGATACGGATACCAGTGATGATGAAAGTGATGAATATGATGCGCGGGAACAATTCGAGCATCATGGGTATGGATTAACGTATGCACTTTCATATGATGATCATGAAATCCAACCTTAACACGATCACCATGGGCTTGTGCTATCAAGGGCATCGTCGCCATCAATAACACCGCTATAATGGATTTATACATAAGTCTTTTCTCTTATGTGTATCGTTACTAATTGGACAATAATTTTCCCTAATCATCCCATTAAATTTGGTTAATCCACTAGCGAATAGAATTTGATGTGACGCACAAAAGCGAAAAATGCTATAGTTCGCGGCAGATTTTAACTCTTTTGGTGTTTGAATTTATGAGTTTTAAAGACTTACGACAATTCATTGATCACTTAGAAGCTAATGGCGAACTAAAGCGCATTGCTCACCCTGTCGATCCCTATTTGGAAATGACAGAAATTTCCGATCGCGTATTGCGTTCAGGCGGACCTGCGTTGCTGTTTGAAAATCCCGTTGGTAAAACCATGCCTGTGCTGGCCAATTTATTTGGTACGCCAAAACGCGTTGCTATGGCTTTGGGTAAAGATGATCCAATGGAATTACGCCAAGTGGGCGAGTTACTGGCTTTTTTAAAAGAGCCAGAACCACCATCGGGTTTCAAAGATGCCTTGAGCAAGTTACCTAAATTTTCTCAAGCGCTGAAAATGCCCACTAAGCAACTTAAATCAGGGAAATGTCAAAAAATCGTAATTACGGGTGATGATGTCGACTTGACTCAGCTTCCTATCCAGCATTGCTGGCCGGGTGATGTTGCTCCACTGGTCACTTGGGGCCTCACCATCACTCAAGGCCCAAACCAAAAACGCCAAAACTTAGGTATTTATCGTCAGCAATTGCTAAGCAAAAATAAGCTGATCATGCGCTGGCTTGATCATCGTGGTGGCGCATTAGACTTTAAAGACTTTAAAGAAAAGCATCCGGGCGAAAAATACCCTGTAGTGGTAGCATTAGGTAGCGATCCAGCTACGATATTGGGCGCAGTAACCCCAGTGCCTGACACTATGAGTGAATACGCTTTTGCTGGCTTATTACGTGGCGAACGAACCGAAGTATGTAAAGCATTAAGTTGTGACTTAGAGGTCCCTGCCAGCAGTGAAATCATTTTAGAAGGGTATATTGATCCAGAAGAAATGGCTGAAGAAGGCCCGTACGGAGATCATACCGGCTACTATAATGAAACTGAGTTTTTCCCAGTCTTTACTGTAACCCATATCACTCATCGTGAAGATGCCATTTATCACAGCACTTATACTGGCAGACCACCCGATGAACCAGCCATGCTGGGCGTCGCACTCAACGAAGTGTTTGTGCCTATTTTGAAAAAGCAGTACCCAGAAATTGTGGATTTTTATCTTCCGCCAGAAGGCTGCTCGTATCGTATGGCGGTCATTTCCATTAAAAAGCAATACCCAGGACATGCTAAACGCGTGATGATGGGAGCTTGGTCATTCTTACGCCAGTTTATGTACACCAAGTTCATCATTGTTGTCGATGATGATGTTAATTGCCGAGATTGGAATGACGTGATTTGGGCGATAACTACTCGAATGGACCCTAGCCGTGATACCACCATGGTAGATAATACGCCCATTGATTATTTGGATTTTGCCTCCCCTGTTGCAGGTTTAGGTTCAAAAATGGGAATGGATGCCACCAATAAGTGGGAAGGAGAAACCACTCGCGAATGGGGCACTCCGATTGTCATGGACAATGACGTAAAACAGAAAGTAGACGAAATGTGGGAGCAACTTGGGCTCTGATACAAAAAAACACTAATAACTTTTGATAGTTACATTTCAAATAACAAAAACAAAAAGGAACAATGAAGCGCCGTATGAACACCCTATCTTGTCAGGTAACTCGTATTACCCCATTTAACGACTCAGTGTATCAAGTCGTGTTAACACCAAGTCAGCCTTTTGAGTTTAAGGCGGGGCAATACCTTTCTATCATAATGGGCGAAAAAGATAAGCGTCCATTCTCGATTGCTTCTGCTCCACACCAAACCGAAATTGAATTACATATTGGTGCAGCAGTAGCTGAAAGTTACCCAATGCAAGTAATTGAACGCTTGCAAGCATGTTTAGCCAATCAAGAAACCATTGACATTGAAGCGCCTGCTGGTAATGCGTTTTTACGCTCCGAGCACACTAGACCACGATTATTGATTGCTGGCGGTACAGGGTTTTCTTACATCAAAAGCATGATTGAACAGCAAATCGAAGAGCATAACGGCACACCAGTGACCTTTTATTGGGGATGTCGCACCGCTGAAGCTATGTACTACCAATCTATCGCTCAAGATTGGCAGCAAACCTACCCATGGCTAACCTTTATTCCTGTTGTAGAAGAAGCCGATGAACATTGGCAAGGTAAGCAAGCCAACCTACTTGAACAAATCAAAATGGATTTTATCGATGTCGCTGACTATGACATCTATATCGCAGGACGTTTTGATATGGCGGCTGCCGCACGTGATATGCTGAAAGGCTTAAATGTAAATGAAGACCACCTTTACGGTGATGCATTTGCGTTTTTAAAATAAGCGAGCTAATCATCGTACAGGTGAGCAATAGGAATACCTTGTTGTTGTATTAGAAGAGTAATTTTCTCTTTGTCCTCTTCTACTTTTTTACGCTTACGGATTTGTTGTTGAGCTAGCCTTTGAACTTCTAGCTCTTTTGCTTCAGCTCTTTTATCCTCTGACTCTAAATGATCGGAGTCTGTCATTTCAACATGTGCAAATAAATCAGCGATAGGTACTTGCTGACCTGAAACTGTTTCGTTATTTTTTAAATCATGATACCAATTTACCCTTGGTTCAAATACTGTTTGTTGCTCTGATTTTTCAAACTTATCTCCCATGATTCCTTTATAATATTGCATTTGGTTTTCAGCCGTTCCTATGAACTCCACTCCGACAGGGTTATATTGTTCAAATGCTTTAGCTATCATTGAGGCTACTGTAACCTCATAAATGTCACTCACTATCACAACCTGATCAAAAGCTCGCTCTCTCTTTTTCTCCTCTACAGTCATGGAGCTGTCAGTGAGTTTTCTGTTTTTTAAGCTCTCATCGGCTTCTTCTATATATCTAGCTGCAATTCCCACGACTTTAGCCGCGGTAGCTTTATGACGTGTTATCGCTGAACCATTTGCAGAATGAGAAGCATAAGCCTGTAACCTATCATAACCAACTGTATTTTTAGTACATTTTTCGATTCCATTCTCAACTAAAAACCCTTTAGTTTCTGTGTGAGTTTGTCCTCTTCGGATGTGTTCAGGGTTAGTCGTTAAAATAAGAACTTCACCTCCAGTGTCCTTGATGTCACTAAGCATCTGCTTTACGCCTTCTACCAGTACCGTTTCTTCCTTATGTGTCTCAGCTGAATACGTATTGGTTACTAATACATTCTCACAAAGAAATACCCACAGCCGCTTTTGCTCTGGTTCTTTCTCTATGGGCATCTGTTTTAATTTAGCAATCGAATAAACACTTAAGTTACCTGTCCTTTCAGTACGCTTTTCTGACTTCATAGGCGTTGAACTTCGTGACACGCCCTCGACTGAAACTGGAGTGGAAATTGCTGAAGCAGAACTTGAGCTTATAGCACCAGCGGCTGATGGTAATTTACTTGACAATTCAGTGCGGACTACTGAATGAGGGTAGGAAAATGGCACGTAGTCTGATGATGTTGACTCTTCCTCTTCCTCTTCCAAATGAACGACTCTCTCTTTAGCCTTCTTTTTGGGAGGGCGTTTATCCTTAGCGCTTCTATGTTCCTTTTCTGCTGGCTCAGCTAGCATAGCTTTTAATGCATTGACCGGAGTTTCACTCCGTTTAGAGGGCTGATTTTTATCCCTTTTCTCAGACATCAACGCTAGTACTTTATCTGTGCTAGTCAAATCAATTTCCGTCAGCGGCTGCAGGGTATGAGCCCCACTACTGGCTTGAGCTACAGAGAACTGAGGTCTAGGTAAGCTTTGCTCGTCCATGAGTAATGTAGGAGCACTACCGGGCCTTTGAATTTCATCTTGGTTGACCAATGGCGAAACATAAGAAGAGCTTGGCTCTGGCGTTTTAGATTGAGCCCTGTTTACTTCATGCTCCCTTTGGCCGCCATTATGTTGCTGATCTGATTCTGCTAAAGACACAGGCTCGTATGATATTGGAAGCACTGCTGGTGAAGATGGACGCGAATCGTTTGGCGACGGGCTTGAGGAAAGAGTAGGTGAAGCTAGACTTGTCTCTTGCTCAGCAGCTGGTTTATTTCTTCTCTTTTTCTTTATCTTACCTGATACTGCTTTTTTAGGTTCATGATGCTGTTGAACAGCTGGTGTAACAGCTTCTTTCTCACTTGGTTGTTCAGCCTCAACCGCTAACAGCTTAGATATTTTTTCAGTTTCACTGATACTAATTGCAGCTTCTCCATCTTGACCTTGAGTACCTTGAACACTACTCAGTAACGGTGGTAAAGGCAGTTCATCTTCTGCCTTCTCTTCAGAGTGCTCCAAGATTTTTGAAGATTCAGCTTGACGATTTCCAGTAGTTTTTTGTCCCGCTAGTGGCGTCTCTATTGAACCAGCCGAGTCACGATTCTCGCTTTCAGAAACAGATACAGTCTGGACGGGCGATTTTGGTGAGGTTGCTGGTTTTGGTATCTCAGGTATAAGATCCTCTAACAGGTGGTAAAAACTCTCGTCCACTTTTACACTCAATTCTACCGATTGTTGATTTTGAAGGGCTTGTGTTGAAACAGATGACTGAACAAAATCTTTGTGAGTGTCGTCAACTTTCGGCCTCTGCTCAAGTTCTGTTAATAACGAAAAAGAGTGAGTAATTTTACTGTCTTCCTTAATGACACTTTGTCTCACAAATTGAGCGTCTCTGTCACTCAGTACCCGCTCTTTCCGCATAAAACGATTGTGTTTTTTTAAGCCACGAGATTGATTACTCTTTTTGAGTAACAAAGCCTGAGTTCTCGCTTTTAACAAGTCGAAGGTATTTCGGTTACTTATGCATGGCTCTGTTATTGCTTTGTTATAGGCTTCTGTAAGAGACTCTGCATATTCTTGATTAGTCTCTTCCAATCCATCAAATTTTAGTTCTTTAGTGTCATCAACAAAGCGAACACAAAACGTTGTGGGGGCAATGCTATCTTCTAGCTCTTCAACCTTAGTGCGAATGCGTACCTCAATAAGTGCCAAAGTTTCCTTTTGCTCTAACAGTGGCTTTGCAAGATACTTGATATGCGATACCTGCTCTTGGGATAAAGCTAGAATTTGCTTGCTTGTACAATATAAAGTGATGAAAGTAGGATAAACATTGGCACTTACATGATAAATCTCGGTTAATTGCTTAGCGAAAAGTGCGCCATTTGGGGTAGCTTCATTGTCTGTAGCATTGAATTTAAAGGTGAGTTTTCCATTAATGGAGTCGACCTTAAACCGATAACTAGCACCTAGAGTACCTTCGATAACAAGTACCTTAACTTCCCCTTTTTGTGCTTCTGTCTCTAACTGTGAGCACAATTCAGGCGATAAGGGGGAAAAGTCATCATAATGACGAACTAATCGAGCTAATGGTGTACTGCTTGAAGCCATATACCCCTCCGGTTTTACACTTTCACTTGTTTATTTGCTTCACTGGTAACTATAGACGCTTAATGTCTCTGAAAAGTTAAATAAGGTGACCAGTAAGTTAATATTGATTCATCATGTTTTTCAATTGAAAATGTAAAGATAATAAATTATCCATTTCAGCCATTAAGATGATGCCATGCAACTAAGACATATCAGCGATACCCTTTATCAACAGCTATACCAAGATATTTCTCAATTTCGCACGACTTTCGACTTACCCGTAGAAGCGCCTGAAACTCTTGACAAGCAAACTGACACCCTTCATACATCACTTATCATCGAAGAACTAACCGAACTTGCTGAGGCCGATTCATTAGTTGAACAAGCCGACGCGATTGTTGATTCAGTCTACGTCCTAATGGGGCGACAGGTACATTTAGGCATAAAACATCCCGCTGATAAACTCGAAATCAGTTACTTTATCGATGTTTTACTGGCCGTTGCTTCTAATCTTGAAATTGACTTTCTCAAGTGCTGGAACGAAGTCCACAGCAGCAACATGAGTAAAGTATGTCAAACAGAAGAAGAGTACCAAGCCACCGAGGCTTTCTATGCCAAGCAAGGAATTACCCTGACCGCTACCTACCAAAACAATGTCATTATTGCTAAATGCGCAGAAGATACATTGGTTGATGGTAAGATGATCCGTCAAGGTAAAGTGCTTAAAAACGTTCACTACCGTGCCGCTAATCTTTTGGGCTGTTTATAGGTGCAGGTAATTTGGAACGAACAACAGTCGCAGCATCACTTGTAGGGCTAACAGGTGATTGCTGTATCTTAGGTGGTTGTGCATGCAAAGCTTCAGGAATAGGGTAGGCTTTTTCCCCTAGTTTAAAGCGGCCAGGAGATGGTTTATCCGGCTTTAGTGTGTCTCCAGTCACTTTGACGGCCGCAACCTCAATTTGATTTTGTTTAAGGCATGTGACGATGCTTTTGAGTTGAGTATAATCATCCCCAATTACCGTAATTTTGACCTGCTTTTCTTGGCCATATTTAGTATCATAAATAGCCTTAATGACTTCGGTTTCCGAATCAGGCTGATATAACATCCATTTTTGATAACCTAATAAATTACGATTCTCAGACGAATCTATTTCTTGTATTATGTCTTGACTTTTTATTTCTCTTCCCACTGATTCAGCCTTATCCCAATGACATATCACAGCAATATACATCTTCTTGTTTATTGCTGAAGCTTGCTCATGCCAATTGTTAAAGCAACATCTTACAGTGACAAAATTATTTGGAGACACTGATCTAAACTTAGGATCAACAAATAGATTATCGCAGATAACTACCACCAAGTTTTTTTCTGATAATAGAAGCTCTTCTTTTACATCCGACAAATTAGTGACAGTATTGATAGCCGCTTCGACTGAAGTAGAGTCGATGGCTGAAGCGGTAGCAACGTGTTCTTGCGGAGTACGGGGTACTGTAACACTAGCCCCTTGTGCTAATGGCAGACTGCTAATAACAGAAGTATTGGCCTTTCTATTTATTTTAACCTTCCTTCTAGACTTTTTCCCTATTACAACTATTTCTTCGTCATCACTACTTAGACTTTCGTCGATGGTTTGTGGTGATTGGGGCTTCGAGGACAAAAAGAACTCTTTATCCTCTTCGGGAGTTGCTGTAGGAAACTCTGAAGTCAACGTATCTTCCCCCTCTGAGCTACTTAAACTCTCGTCCGTTTTAGGTGGAAAGTTCAACCTCGCAGGTAAACTTTTCGTCACTGTAGGAAAGACTGATTGAGTTTCAGGGTCACTAGGGGCGTTCACCGGCTTATTTTTTCCCTTTAAACGTGAACGAGCAGTATTTTTTAACCATGCTCCAAGTTTCCACCTAGCGGGTGATTCATGAGTTGAGCATGGTTTACACACTAAAAGCCACTCATCATCACTTTTATCGCAACAACATGAGTCAATTTCAATCTTGGGAGTCTGTACTCTCGTATAACTAACAGACTTTATGTGTGGGATAATCGCACTCAGCTCTTCTTCATTTCTAGCGTACTCTTTCTCTCTATCAATCGTTTTTTTAAAGGCTTTATTTAATTTGTCTTCTGCAATTTTATTTAAAGATTGTCTATTATTGCGGTGATACGATAAAAACTTCACGCCATATTGTTTGTCAGTTGTTAATAGATAGGTTCTGTTTTCAACAGAAGGAACGCCATTCTTTGGCTCAACGGTCACAGGTACGGTAAACAGAGTCCCCTTTATATAGTCAACTTCAGTAGGCAACAGGTCTTTAAAGGCCGTAAATTGCTCACTGGTCAGTGACCCATATTCACCATATGCTACATGATAGTTCAACAATGGCGTATTGCTTGCCTGCGGTCCTGCCATACCTACCTCAAATAAATAGCTCTTAGGTATTATTTAAGCATGAGTACTTATTTTAACTATGTACCTCAGATTAATTTAAATTAAACCTGCCATATAATACCAGTCCGCATTCAATAGTGATCGCTCAGCAAGAGATAAAAGCTTTCAGTACAAGGCGCAAATTCGAAGTACTATCGGGATAATTCAAGAAGTTGCAACACAGTAATGAAAACTTTTAGCCTTGCCCTTCGGGAGCTTATCAGCTGTCAAACTACTTCTCCTAATTGTCTTGACGTAGAGTAACTATGCCTTCACCAATTACGCTTGTATTTTGACAGCTGATAAAGCTCTGAGTCGTTCACATTTGAATGCGGATTGGTATAAAATCAATGCTCTACCTTTGTAAGTAGCAAAGAAAATTCTTTCCAATCGGTTAAGATTTGGAATTGATACTCTCCTGCTTCTGCGAGTTGAAACTGGTTTGTACTTTTATCCTGTTTTCCCGTCACTCTGAGTTCTACTAATTTATTAAGTTTCATTGGACCACTACATACAATTGGCATTGGTATTCCACTTGAGTCACAAAAATTGAGTTGATGATTCCCAGCCCGTAACTCAAATTCTGCACTGTAGATCTGGTTCGATGTCTCCAACGGTTTTTTCATTTGTCCAGCAATACTTAGCTTACAGTTTTGATACTTAAGCTTATTTTCATGAGCAATGGTATCAATAGGCTTTTTTATCGGCACATCTTGCTGTGTTTCCTGCTGTGCCAGTTGTTTCAGTTTGCCTAATTGAAAACCACTACGGCTGGAATCACTACTTAGGTCACTACTTACACTCGAGGTTCGAAGAAATGCTAATTCATCAGCATCCGTTTCTGATAAAAGAGAAGATAAACAATTCTGATCAATTGACAATTGGTAGGCACTAAGCTGTTGATTCAAAGCCTTACATATTGGTTCATTAGACTCGATGAAAGTCTGTAATTCTGATGTAGTAGCACCTAAAGGATGATCCACACGAAAACAAATGATTTGACTGGTGCTAGCGCCATCAACAGTCAAAATCAATTGTGACTCGTTACCCATAGCTTTAGTGAGAGCACTTAAGCTTGATTCTGAGAGTTGCTTAAGGGTTGAGCTAGCACAATCCCAGTGAAGAGGCTCTGAGATCGTTGGCGTCATAGGTGTGACTGACATAGGCTAAACGGTTAATTTATTTACTAAATTGATAACCAAAATCACAACTAACATCAAACCAAATTTTGTTTTTTTTAAGCCTAGGTTCAGATAAAGTGACTTACATACTCGTGATACTTGAAGGTGCAACTTTCAGGGCTTTTTCAGCGTTGCATTATTCGAGGCGTAAAAGTGCAGAACTAGCGGGCTAATTTAAGCTTTCGCAACAAAGAAGAATCAATACTGACCAAAGCCCTATTAGGGCGTGGAGCGACAGTTTTGTATGTCGAGCGAAGTGTATCAAAGCCCACACAGTGCGACGTACTTAATTTACAAGAGTATTGCCATTTACACTGCGTTATTTACCCTTGAAATAGAACAACTATTACCTACATACAAAACTGTCGTTACTTCGTTTCCTACGGATAAATGCCTTGTCTAAATGGCAATGCTCTTTACTAAAAGTATTCTCGCTGAAATCCTGCATCTTCAGGTATCACGAGTATAAAACATACCCTGCCGCTAGTGCGGTAAACATAGTAAGCCCTGCCCAATTATTATTTAAAAAGGCTTTAAAGCAGTGCTGACGGTCACGGTCTTTGATCAAGTATTGCTGATAAATAGCAAAGCCAACAAAGGCCACTAAACCAATGAGATAAAGCCCCATTTGCCCATGCTGACTGCCTGCCATGAGAAATCCAAACAGCGCCATAAACTGTAAGACACCAATGATAAATTTGTCCCAATCACCAAATAATATCGCCGTCGATTTAACCCCTATTTTTAAATCATCATCTCTATCCACCATGGCATACATGGTGTCATAGGCTACAATCCAGCACCAGTTGCCGAAAAACAACCACCACGCCTGTACAGGTAATTCGCCATTGACCGCTGCGTACGCCATAGGAATTGACCAGCTGAATACCACACCTAAAAACAGCTGAGGAAGATTCGTTACCCGTTTTAAGAATGGATAAATGATAGTAAGAATGATCCCCACCACCGCAAGTTTGAGCACTAACGCATTAAGAAATAACACTAAACTAAATGCCAACAGTGCCAGCACTACAAATAAGCCTATGGCTTCTTTTGACGTTAACTCTCCACTCGCTAAGGGACGATGCTGAGTACGTTTAACCTTACCGTCTACTTTCCTGTCAGCATAATCATTGATCACACAGCCGCAAGCGCGCATGATAAACACCCCAAGGGTAAAGATGATCACCAGTGATAAATCAGGCACACCACCAGCGGCAAAAAATAGTGCCATCAGACACGGCCACAGTAACAACAGAGAACCAATCGGCTTATCCATTCTCATTAAACGCCAATAGGCTGATAGTTTTTGTTTAGTTATCACCACTACAATCCTTACTCGATGAATAAATTTACAAATCCGCCATGCCTAACGAAAGAACAATAGCGCGATAAGACAACCTTCCGTTACAAGGTCTAACGGTGGTCAGCACATGGACGTACGCTTCTGTTGGCGTTCGCGTTATTGTTCATGCTTTTAGAGCAAACACTTATAGTCCCTCTAATTTGGCTATCATCACTTTCAGTTTCTTTACACCATAATCATCAAAATTGACGCGTACACAGGCTTGCTCACCGATACCTTCCAGTTCTAACACTTTTCCCTCACCAAACTTTTTATGGCGAACACGCTGGCCTTCGCTTAACCCACTGTCATGATTTTGAGTAAAACTTGGTTTAGCTGACTTAGCCTGTTGATAACCTGATGACGAGCTACTTCGAAAACCTGAACTATGACCAGAAGTATTGTAGCCAGAGCTAAAACCAGAGCTGAAAGACGGCTTAGGTTGTGTGACTTTGGTTTTCATGCGGATCTCTTCCACATATTGCTCAGGAATTTCTTTAATAAAACGAGATGGTCGACTGTAATCTTCACGACCATAAATACGACGAGATTCAGCATGAGTAATGGTGAGCTTTTGCATTGCTCGAGTCATACCCACATAACATAGACGACGCTCTTCATCTAAGCGGTCACCTTCTTCTAATGCCATTTTGCTAGGAAATAATCCTTCTTCTACACCAGCCATAAACACTTGTGGAAACTCCAAGCCTTTAGCGGAGTGAAGCGTCATTAGCTGCACAGCATCAGTAAAGGCATCGGCTTGCCCTTCCCCTGCTTCTAATGCCGCATGAGATAAAAAGCCATTTAGCTCCCCCATGTCCTCCAGATCCTCTGGCAATTCAAAGGTTTTAGCGGCCGTCACTAATTCTTCTAAGTTATCAATTCTGGCTTGGGCTTTTTCGCCTTTTTCCGCCTGATACATGGTTTTCAAACCAGAGTCTTGAATCACGGTATCCGTCATTCGATACAAAGGCATTTCCATCGTTTGTTGTTGCAAATTAACAATCAAATCCATAAAGCCACGCACTGCATTGGAGGCTCTCGCCGCGAGCATTTTTTCGTCCAATACTTTTATGCTGGCTTGCCACAGCGTCATCTGCTCTTGCCTTGCGGTAGAGCGTAAAATATCAAGGGTGCGATCGCCAATCCCACGTGTTGGCGTGTTAACTATACGTTCAAAAGCCGCATCGTCATCTTTATTTGCCATCATGCGCAAATAGCTCATAGCATCTTTGATTTCTTGACGTTCGAAGAAGCGCAAACCACCATAGATTCGATACGCTAACCCTTTATGCAGTAAAGCTTCTTCCAATACGCGAGATTGCGCATTCGAACGGTACAGAATGGCACACTCAGTAAGACGACCGCCTTTGTCTTGCCAATCAGCAATTCGGCTTACGATGTAACGAGCTTCATCCATTTCATTAAAGGCACAGTAAAGACCAATTTTTTCGCCTTCGACGTCTTCCGTCCACAAACTCTTGCCTAGACGCTCGGAATTATTAGCGATCAATTCGTTGGATGCGTTGAGAATGTTGCCAGAGGAACGATAGTTTTGCTCAAGACGAATGGTTTCTGCACCATTAAAGTCATTTAAAAAACGATGTAGGTTTTCTACCTGAGCGCCACGCCAGCCGTAAATCGACTGATCATCATCACCAACTATCATGACATTGGCATGATTACCAGCAAGCACTCGGATCCATGCATATTGAATCGCATTGGTATCTTGAAATTCGTCCACCAGGATGTGTTTAAATCTGTCTTGGTAGTGGGCAAGAATATGTGGCTTGTTGAGCCACAATTCATGGGCTCTTAATAAAATTTCAGCAAAGTCCACCAAGCCTGCACGATCACACGATTCTTGGTACACCTCATAGATTTTCTTCAGATTCTGCTCGATTGGAAAAATGGTGTTTTCAATGTCTTTCGGGCGCAATCCTTGGTCTTTTTTACCGTTAATGTAGCCTTGTGCTTGACGAGGTGGATATTGCTTTTCATCCAAATTGAGGCTTTTTAAAATTCGTTTGAGCAATCGCAGTTGATCGTCAGAATCCAATATTTGGAAGCTTTGAGGTAAGTTCGCATCTTGATAGTGAGTACGCAGCAAACGGTGAGCTAGTCCGTGGAATGTGCCAATCCACATACGGCTCATATTGGTCCCCACCACATGCTCTACCCGCTCACGCATTTCGGCGGCGGCTTTGTTAGTAAAAGTTACGGCCAAAATGGAGTATGGGCTTTGCCCTAGTTGTTGCATTAACCATGCAATACGATGCGTCAGCACTCGGGTTTTACCGCTGCCCGCTCCCGCCAATACCAACATATTGGACAAGGGTGCAGACACTGCCTGTGCTTGTTTATCGTTAAGACCGTTTAATAAAGAAGATGGATCCATGCTCGCCTCCCAAAATCAGAGAGGCGATTGTATCAAAGAACCATTAGTATTGTCTTTTAAGAGAAGAATTACCCACGCTGCCCCATAAATGGACGTTGGCCACCAGCCGCTGCACCTTTTTTAGGCTTGTCGGCAACATTGTTGGTGAGGTTATAGAGTTTTAAATCCCATTCTTCAGCCGCTTCGATAAGCTCACCCACTGAGTCTTTGATAAACCCTTTAGGTTTTCCTGAAATGATAATATTGCGATAAACAGTAACGTTTTTGCATTCAGGCAGAATACCAATGCCATAACCACCACGGAAAGGCTCGATGGCACGCTCACCAAACGCAAGCATAAAGTCTTCGGGGACCGTTTCTGGAATCGTATTATTGGTGGTGACCGATAAACGAAGGCTCATTTCTTGGTGGTCTCGGTACGCAGATAGGGATAATACAATCTTACGACCCTCTTCTTCACGTGATAATTCACAGGTCAGTACATTGTCATCACCAAAAGTGATCCCTTCAATACCTAACTCAGAAAACGCTTCTTCAAAAATATCCATTGGTTCACCGTAATTGCCTAATTATTGGAAAAGAAACATGCTATATTCAAGCCTAGTCAAGCTGGTTGAAAACGCAAAATGAAAGGGCTTGTGAAATACACGCCCTTATATATTTTGCGCTGACATTGTTACGACTCGCAACATTTAAAGATGAAATTTGCTTAATGTTTCACCTTCATATATGGCGATTATTTTTGCTGTAAATCGACATGAGTAAGCCACTGTTCAAAGTCCATCATATTCCCCGGCAGGATCACTCGGTTACCCTCTTGGCTCAAAGCAGCAAATTGTTTGAGGTATTGTTCACCTAATTGCATCCGTAGTGCATTATGTCCACCAGGAGCGGAAATCACTTCAGCGAGGCGCTCTATGGATTCAGCGGTAGCTTTCGATAAGGTTAATATTTCTTCAGCTTTACCTTCTGCCTCGTTAATTCGCTTTTGCATTTCACCTTCAGAGCGGTTGATCATTTCAGTCTTGATCCCCTCCGAACGATTAATACGGCTTTGCTTATCACCTTCACTTTTGGCTAAAACGGCACGACGTTCACGCTCAGCATTCACCTGCATTTCCATGGCATTTTTCACGGTATCGGGCGGAGTAATGTTTTTGATCTCATAACGATGCACTCGAATGCCCCACAGTGCACCTGCTTGATCCAACACCTCCACCACTTTAGCTGAAATCACATCACGCTCTTCAAAAGTGCGATCTAAATCCAGCGTCCCAATCACTGAGCGAGTTGTGGTTTGTGCTAATTGAATCGCGGCATAACGATAATCAGTGATACCATAACTGGCTTTAACAGGGTCAACCACCGACATATAAATCACACCGTCCACTTCTACTTTGACTTCATCACACGAAAAGCATTCTTGCGGCGGCACACTAATCGTTTCTTCTTTTAAGTCGTGAATGTAGGCCACTTTATCAACAAAAGGGATCAAAGCATGAAAGCCTGCATCTAGGGTACAGTGGTACTTACCAAGTCGCTCAACAACATAAGCTGATTTAGTTGGCACCAAACGAATAGATTGAAATAATTTGAGAATAAACACAAAGAACAGCAGTCCCCAGATCACCATTACAATGAAGTCTTGATTCAATTCGACGTTCATGTTCATTATCCTCGCCCTCCTTGCTTATTGATGGTGGCGCTAACCTGATCCATGCCTTGGAAAAATCCCTCTACCTTAGCGATTTCGGTAGGGATCACCGACACCTGAGTATTATCTAAAATATCACCAACCTGCTTAATAAACTGCTCTTTTAGCAACATGTTCATGGCATCATTACCGCCATTTTTTGACAAGGCTTCAGAAACTTTTGCCATCCCCTCTGCTTTGGCTTTGGCAACAATGGCTATTTCTTGTCCTGTACCAATGGCTTCATTGATGCGTTTTTGTTTTTCACCTTCAGATAGGTTAATCGCTTCTTGGCGCTCACCCTCTGATAAATTAATAGTCGCGGCCTTTTCGGCATTCGCTAAGGTAATTTCCGCTCGCTTTCGACGCTCGGCTTCCATTTGTTTCTCAAGGGTATGGATCACATGATACGAGGGTGAAATATTACGGATCTCGTAACGCAGAACTTTAATTCCCCAAGGCTCTGAGGCCACATCAATTTCCCTGACGATGGACTCGTTTAAGCGCTCTCGTTCGGCAAAGGTTTCACTCAAGGTTAACTTACCGATTTCCGATCTCATGGTAGTTTGCGCTAAGTTCACGGCTGCGCGGCGGTAGTCTTCAATACCATAACTGGCAAGGCGACCATCCATCACTTTTAGATACACCAAACCATCTACTTCTAATTGAGTGTTATCTTTAGAAATACAGCTTTGAGTCGGCACATCTAGCACTTCTTCGCGAGTGTCATGACGGTATGCGGCTCTGTCTAAAAATGGGATCAGAAAATGAAACCCCGGCTTTAATACATCGCGGAATTTACCTAGACGTTCGATCACCACGACCTCACGCATCGGCACCACCAGCATTAGCTTAAATAAAATAAACAGCAGTACTAACACTGCTATGGTAAATGTCATCATGCTCAGTTCCCTTGTTTATCTGATTGTTCTTGTTGATCTTCGTTATCAAGTTCGACAACAAAAGCTATGTTTTGTTGGCAAATAATTTTCACTTGCTCACCAACAGTAATTAGACTGCCATCGGCCACGGCTGGCCAGTCTGAACCATTGAATCGAATACGTCCTTGGTGCTCTCCCGGTCCAATAGTTTCTTTCACTGTGGCGATTTGCCCGTATATATCAATGGCTTCATCAGTGTTATCTACATGAGCATCACCACCAATCATTTTTTGAGTTAAGCCACGAAACCCCAATAAAAGTACGATTGATGATATAAACCATAGTGTGAGACTTTGATTGAACCCTTCTACCACGCCGCCCCACAGCATGCTCGATACCACTAAACAAGCGACGCCAAGTAAAATCACTATACCGCCGGGTAAAATGATTTCAGCTAGGATCAAGAACAAACCAATCAACGCCCAAACTACGATGGGATCGGTTAAAGACATAATACATCCTTGAATTATCGATGAAAGAATAACCCAATATACTCGTGGTTTTCATTATTGTCGACATATTATGTCAGTTTATCTTAACTATCTTCATCATCACTTTGATGCTACCTCGATGCTAATACATCTCTATGAATCAATTGAACACCTATATTAATTTAGCAATACTGTCTCTGAACAACGTATATTTTCATATTGACAACTTATTTTTAGATTATTACACTGCTCACTAATCATTCAATATATTTGAGTTATACAATGACGTTTTTTAAATCTGTATTAGCTACAGCAGGAATCGTACTTGGACTCTGGCTGTTGGTACTGTTTCAGCCTACTCCTATAGAGGCGAATACTCCTCAAACAAGGGCAGAAAGTATAGGCCTACCAGCAAAACCTGCTGTAGACCAGAAACAATACGAAGTGCTGCCAAAAGCTATTGCGGGGATTACAAAAAACATCAAGCTCGATGCGATGGAAAATTTGTGGTCTGAGTTTTTGAAATCTCGAACCTTTAGATCCCAGTTCACAGGATCTCCACTTAACGTGTATGTTGTGTACCAAAACATCAACTCTGATTACACAGAAGCCAAAGTAACCATTGGACTCGACACATCTGTTCTAGACGCAACTCAACGCTCAATTGCATTACCTAAAGCTTCTGAACTTGATGAGTTATTACCAAAAAATAAGTATTCGACAAAACAGCTAGTTCAAGGGTGGAGCAATATAAATTATGCTCGCTCGATTGATATGGTGCTAGAAGCCAATGCTCTTGGCAAAAATGGCCGTTTAAAATCAACTCAGCTTTTTGTGCATTATCAGTAAATGGGGAATATCGCTATGGAATTTATGTCTCAAGTATTCTCAGAAAATACCTTACCTTACATCGAAGCATGGATTGATGATAACTTCTTATTATTAGCCTTAGTGATTTTTGGCTTAGAAATCATTCGTTATGCGGTAAAGAAAAAGCTTACGCTAAACCTGATTGGTGACAGTATTACCAACTTCATCACTCTAGGCTTTTTGATTGTTATCATCTTCACCGTTGGCTTAGCCTATCTTGGTGGCTTTTATTATTTTTACAATAACTGGAGCATCACCCATTTACCCATTACGGGCTGGACAATATTGGCCTGCCTGATCTTGGCGGATCTCGTTTATTATTGGGAACATCGGTTTATGCATGTAAGTGGGTTTGCTTGGGGTACTCACACTGTACATCACAGCTCACCCTACTTTAATATTTCGGTGGCTTATCGCTTTGGTCCATTAGATTGGTTCTTCCCATTCTTCTTCCACTTGCCGCTTATATTATTAGGCTTTAATCCTCTAATGGTATTGATGTGTGAAACCATTGTTCAGGTGTTCCAAACTCTACTGCATACGGAAGCCGTGAAGAAATTCCCTCGCCCAATCGAAGCGGTATTTAACACACCATCGCATCATAGAGTGCATCATGCCACTAACAAGCAATACATTGATAAAAATTATGCCGGTATTTTTATCATTTGGGATCGTATGTTTGGCACCTTTGCCAGAGAAGAAGAAGAGGTCAAATACGGAGTATTCCCAAGAATTAATTCTGTTAACCCATTTAAAGTGTATTTTTCAGGGTATGTGAAACTTACCAAACAACTCTGGAACGCACCATCTTGGGGCTACCGCTGGAATTTATTAGTCAAGCCACCGATTTGGGCTTGGGAACAAGAGCAAGCCGCTAAGAAAGCGGCTGCGTTAAAACAATAACCTATTCATTACCTCTCCCTAGTAAGCAAAAAGCCTGCATTCATCTGAATAACAGGCTTTTTTATTGTTCCAATATCTCAGACGATTAACTGAAGTAATAATGTGGTAAGGCAACCGTCCGTGATAATTAGTTTTTACTATTTTGAAAGCATTTTACGAGCAGTGTTTACTACAATGTTCACCGCGTGGCTTTCAGTTTTCTTCATTGTCGCTTCATCAGGAATTTCTTGCTGAGTACGATTTACGATTACACCCGCCACACAACCTGCACGCCAACCTTGTGAAGCACACATAGTAAATAGAGTCGCCGATTCCATTTCATAGTTCAATACGCCCATGTCTTGCCACTCTTTCATTGAGCCAACAAAACGACGTGTCACACGACCAGATACCGTGTCGTAGCGCTCTTGGCCTGGGTAGAAAGTATCGGAAGATGCGGTAACCCCTACGTGTGGTTCAATACCCGCATCACGACAAGCTTCAACCATGGCTGTAGTACATGTAAAATCGGCTACTGCAGGGAACTCCATTGGTGCGAAATGCAAGCTTGCACCATCTAATCTTACTGACGCTTGGCTGACAATCACTTCACCTACTTTCACGTGCTCTTGGATTGCACCAGTAGTACCTACTCGTAAGAAAGTATCAATACCTAATTGTGCTAACTCTTCAACAGCAATTGACGTTGATGGACCACCAATACCTGTTGAACAAATCACAACAGGTTTACCATCTAAGTACCCTAAATAACTGGTGTATTCACGATGGCTAGCTAAAAAGGTTGGATTATCCATTAGTTCTGCAATACGTTTTACACGCTCAGGATCACCCGGAACGATGGCAACGTTTGCTCCATCCAACATAGCTTTGGTCAATCCAAGATGAAAGACGTCAGACATTTTAAAACCCCTTGTTATTTCTTAATTTTTATAAACTAAACTTTATCTGTAACCAGAGTAACCCAGTTCCATACATTTTGAGGTTAACTGGATCACACTCTTTATTATTATTTTTGGTATGTTAATAACATGTCCCTATGAGGGATCCCATCTTCTAAATACATACCTGAATTCGATTCAAAACCCAAATTTTGATAAAAGGTGACTAAGTATTCCTGCGCACCTAACTGAATACCTGACTGTGGCCAATGATGTTGGGCACAATCAATAGCTTGCAGCATCAACTGCTTAGCTAAGCGCTGATTCCGATATGCTTGTGCCACCAAGACACGACCGATACTGGCTTGTGGGTAACTTAATCCCGGCGGCAATACTCGACAGTATGCCGTAATGTTATCATTTTCGCTGCGAATGAAAATATGATAACTTTCTGAATTTCTGTCTTTTTCGTCCAGTTCAGGATAAGGACAAGCTTGCTCTACCACAAACACATCCACTCTAAGTTTCAAGATTTCGTATAACTCGTCAGTCGTTAGCTCTGAAAATCGCTTGATGATGGTCTTCATTTTTCTTTTTTCCACTCACCATTATGTTTAGGTTTTACCCATGTGTGGGAGAACCAATAGTATCGATTGCTGGTTTTACTCGGTGCTGTACAGTTATAACGAGAGCGCCCCGCTGGCAACCTTTTTTCAGCTTGAATATAAAAAGTATTTTCACTTATCCAAACGGGTGGGTGAGCACCTTGATTGGAGACATAACACATCAACTGAGATTTACGAATGTCTTGGGTATCTAGAGTTAAGGTCAGCTTTGGTCGATGTTCTTCTTTTGTTAGTTGTGATTCTAGCGGTTGCTGCTTAAGCACAGGCATGGCTAAGCTATTAATCTTTATTTTCAGCGCTGACATTTTCGAAAAAGGCACGGCTACAGGGAAACGAGGCAAAGCCGTTAATGGCGAATAGCGTCCTGCTGCACCAGAATGTTGACCAAAAGCGACATACCCCATATCGCTGAGCATTTTCATAATATCAACATTATACTCACCGTATGGATAAGCTAAGGCTTTGAAACTTTGACCTGTATGCTGGTAAATCGTCTGCTCATTTTTTTTGATGTTGGCTTTAATGCGTGACAACCATTGGCTTTTAGTTTCACTGGCAAGTTTTCGAATAAGGTGCACATGATCATAAGTGTGATTCATTATCTCCGCTTTTTCTTTAGCGATAGTTTGTATCTGTCGCCAGCTCATCATTCTATTAACTCGTTGATCAATGGGTTGTGATGCTAAAAACATCGCATAAGGAAAATCATGCTGTTTTAACACTGGGCGAGCATTTTCATAAATGTTTCGATAGCCATCATCAAAGGTGATTGCCACCGTTTTATCTGGTAATGATTGTTCATTTTTTAGCGCATGGATCACCCGACTTAATGGCACAACATTAAACTGATTATCGGCAAGGTATTGCATTTGCTCGGCAAACTGCTCGGGGGTAACGCTTGTAATCGCAGGGGTTTCATTAGAGACATGATGATACTGCAAGATCACCGTCGCCTGAGTGCTTGGCATTACCAAATAAACTAAAACTAAGATAAGCTTGCACATTATTTTCATGAACTTTAATTTCCTATGAGTCGGTTTTCCATTCTCTTTTGTAAAGATCAACATCGACTCTTGTGGTCATTAGCGATCCCCATCATTCTTTCAAACATCAGTGTACCATTGCTAGGTCTTGTAGACACAGCCATGGTTGGTCATTTAGCTGAAGCCTATTACTTAGCCGCTGTTGCTCTTGGCTCTACGGTGATCAGTTTGATGATTTGGCTTTGTGGTTTCTTACGTATGTCCACAACAGGATTGACCGCCCAAGCCATTAGCTCGACCACTTCTCAAGCCAGATTATTAGTTCAAGGTGCAGTTATGGCTGTAGTGCTTGGGTTACTGATACTGGTATTTCAACAACCGATCATTCAATTGGCATTAGCACTAAGTGATACCAGTGTTGAAGTCGCGCATTACTTTCAACAATATGTCAGTATTCGTATTTGGTCGATGCCATTGGCTTTAGTCAATTTAGTGTTTCTCGGTTGGCTGCTCGGCAAACGCTTACCTAAAATCGCCATGTGGCAACTCATCATCGCCAATAGCGTTAATATTCTATTAGATTTATGGTTCATCTGGGGGTTAGGCTGGGGTGTTTCAGGTGCGGCTTGGGCTTCCGTTTGTGCTGATATTACGGCTTTTGCTGTTGCGAGTTACTTTGTCATTCAGCAGTGGCAGAAATTGCAGCTGCCCCTGCTAAAAATTATCGAACTACTTAAACAAACAGGCTACCAACAACTGTTAAGCCTCAATAGAGATATTTTCATTCGCAGCCTTTGTTTACAGTTAACGTTAGCGTTTATGACGTTTTATGCCGCTCGTCTTGGAGATCAAGTTTTAGCCGCTAATGCGGTATTATTGAACTTATTATTATTGATATCTTATGCCCTAGACGGTGTGGCGTATTACGCAGAAGTAGAAGTCGGTGAAGCTTACGGCAAAAAACAGTGGCAGAAGTTAACTGAATCCGTGTGGCTATCGTGGTTTTGGTCAGGGGTGATTGCGCTCGGGTTTGCGATGGCTTTTTATTTATTAGGTCCTCATTTAATCGCTTTACTGACAGATATCCCCCATGTTCGAACCACCGCAAACGATTATGTTATGTGGCTGGCTTTGTTACCCTTATGGAGCTTTGGTTGCTATTTGTTTGATGGCGTTTATATTGGCTTAGCCAAAGGGAAAACCATGCGTAACAGCATGATTTTTTCGACTTTGGTCGTATTTTTTCCTTTGTGGTGGCTCACCAAAGACTGGGGCAATCACGCTCTATGGTTAGCGTTGAGTGTCTTTATGCTCAGCCGTAGCCTGACACTAGGTATCCACTTTTTAAAGCTGCGAGTACGCTTATATTAGCTGCTTGCTATGGCTTGCTCGAGTGTCGGTGGATTATCCATGTCACTGTCCATTTCAAATGGCAATTCTTCTTCTTCAACTTTTGGTAATTCAGGGCCTATCCCTGAATCACTGCTTGCCGTGCTAACAGTACTTATTGGCCTTGTGTTATTGGGTTGCTCAGGTTGTCTAAGTACTACTGTAGTCTCGTCACTTTCAGACAGTGGTATGGGTGTCCTCGATATTGGAATACTCTTAGGCACACTTGATCTGACGCTTTTAGGCGTCCATGAAAGGCCTAAACTTGGTAAAACTGGAGAACGAGCTCCCCCGGTTGCAGAGTTACCTGTTAACGAAAGCGTATCTGGATGTATCAATGGTTGAGATTGAGGTTGATGCGCATTTGAATCAGCAGTATCCGATTCAGCTCTAGTTCTGGTTTGATGACGTAAATCGCCATCACTGTTTGACTGCTTACTCGAAAGCGGCCGTTTCGTATCACTTTTTGTCGCTGACAGCGTATTGGGTGTTACAGGGGCAGATATAGGTGTAGGTGTCGCAGCTGGGTAGTACGACGGACCTATTATTTGTCCTTCATCAGGAATGATCACTGATGGCATTAGCCAAGATACAGTGGTTGGATCCCAAACTGAGCCACTAATGTGTCTATGTTGCTCAGGTGCTTTACTCGCAGGTGAGGATTGGGTAAGCACAGCTCGTGTAACGGGAGGCGTATCATTTTCATCATCTAACTCACGCTTACGAGTTTCAATCATTTTACATAACCCAACTCTTCCCAGTTTACCTGCCAAATCTTCAGCAGTGTCACCATTAATATTCGCCATACTTCGTAAGCCTCGAAGCACTTTAGGCGTACACCTATTCAGGACAAATCCCAATGCCCCTGGCTTATCATGCTTAATCAAAAGGTGTAAAATGTTATTGTTATCTTGATCTATTTCTGTCAACCGATAATGATATTCGAGGTGTTCCGTTCCATCCCTTGAAATCATTAAAAAGCCATCATTTAATTCAAGTAAATGAATGATGGTGTCATCTTTAGCGTGCTTACACGCCGCCTGCAGTAAATTTGCTCCTTGATATCGGCGGTTACAAGCGTCTGGATAACAAACTCCTGCAAATTCATGTAACAATTTGCTGATCTCAGTATTATTTAGTGCCACAGCCGCTACCATAGGATCTAACTGGCCATAGTCATCGTACACAGCTTCAAGCGTTTGCAAGGAAGGGTTTTCTTGATCATGTTCAGACTGACTGACAGGAATACTGTTTTTTTTCGCATACAATGCCTTTGCTAACAACTCTTTAGAAGCTAAACCACCAGTAAGCATCTGTAATTGTTCATTAGCAGTAAACCCTTTTCGTTCTTGTTCCTGAGAGACCTGTGCATGCTCAAGATAGAGCCTAACTAAAGCTGTTTGATTATTTAGAACAGCTTTAAATAATGGAGAAAGTCTATCTCTGTCTTTATGTAACACTAACCTAGGTTGAAGTTCTAATATTGCCCTAATTGCCTTAATGCTCTCTTGGTTATCCAAACAACTAAGGCAGTGTAGCGGTGAATAACCATTTGAGTCAGTCTCTAACAGCAAAGCACTGCAGTAATCATTTGTCTTTAAATGCCCTAGTAACGTATTAAACATGGCTATAGTCACTTTTGATTCAGGGTCATTAATGCCTTTCAAGGCGAGATTGAACACACTCTCACCATTGGCTAGCATAACAAGTCCGATATTAGTATTTTCTTGCTGTGAGAAGAGTAAAAGACTCTTAACACATGCATGTTTTCCATGAATAATGGCTAAATGTAAGGGGGTAAGTCCCTGATCATTTTTCTGCAATAAACCGGATGAATAAATGTCTTTGTGATGCTTTAGCAAGTATTTTAAGGTCTCAGTATCACCCATCACACACAATTTATGTAATGCGTTATTACCTCCACCATAGAGTGGCTGATACTCTTCGTTTTCAACTTTTACAGCAACGTCCTGCCAACCTTGAGCCGACATGCTTGAAGCTACCTTATCCATAGCAGATTTTGGTGCTTTTGCACCTTGTTCGGCTAAATACTTAAAGAGGTCAGGCTCCACATTTTCGTGCTCTGCTACAAGTTCTAATACGGTTTGACCTTGTCCGTTTTTTTCATTAATTCCTAGCCCACCGAACACAAGTGTTTGTGTTTGAACGTCTCCGTCCTCGTTAGTTTTGACCTTAGGTAAAGGCGGAGTTCCCTGTGAACCAATGAGAAGCGATAATAAATCAGGGTCATGAATAGCGGCCAGATGCAATGCGTTATTACCATTAGCATCTACCTCATATATATTGGTTTCTTGGCACCCCAATAAAACTTGAATACACTCACTTTTAGCCTCGTGATTTGTGTCAACTTTTACTGCGGTATGCAATGGCAACTCACCGTGCATATTCGGGGTATTAGTACCTATATCGGAATCAGACAATGTTGCAATTACATCAGGCAATCCAAGCTTTACAGCCTTATGCATCAAAGTATTACCCTCTTCATCGCAAGACCATGCCTTACAAGCAAGCGTTTGTTCATCCATGAATTTCTTGCAATGTTTCAGTAAGACTTTCAGTAGCTCGGTATTACTCTCTTCCAATGCTATATGGACTTGCTGCTTTAGCCATTCAGAATCGCGTCCTTTTTCATCACCATGACTCAATATGAGTCCGATTAGCTCTGCATAAGCAGCTGATTTGTGCAAATTACCTGCCCAAATTAAATCCAGTGGTGTTTGACCATTAGCATTTCTCATTTCTGGATTAAATGCGGGCTTGAGCACGATACGCTCTTCATCTGGGTCTGTAGGTTGCTGAATACCATCAAGGGTAAGAATTTTTACGGCTATCTCAGGTCGATTATTTTCAATCGCAACATGAAGCACGGTGTCTCCACTGTCATCACGCGCGTTTATACTGGCCTCACCTTGAGTACAAGCTTGCAAACCTTGTCTAAACTGTTGTTGATTTACAGGAGCTTCGATATCAGCGATGCAAACCACTTCATGCAGTTTAGTAATATCTCCAGGTACATCTCCACGACTTTCAAAACCAAGCCATTTCAAAAACATATTAATGATACTCCAAAATCCTTTTTTTGCCGCTATTTGAATTGGAGTGATCCCATGGGCATTGGTTGCTTGTGCATAACCTGGATATTTCTCCATAATCGCATTGGCGACGGTTTGGTTTTGGTACCGCGTAGCGATATGGAGTGGGTTGTCATCCCATTCAGCATTAGAGATGGGGGTAACCATAATAAATTCTTCTGGACCGCCAATAGGGACAACTGAGTCAGCTAATGGTTCATCAATATAGCTAACAAGTACTATATCTCCGTTTGCTTGATCACTTTCTATTTCAACTTCTCTGTTTTCAGCATTTCCATCCTCCTCACCTCTCCGTACTGCGCTTAAATATTGTTGTTGAAGAATGGAAACGGATTCAAATTTAAATAACTTTTCCTCCTCGGGATCAAATTTACTCTTATCTGACTTTTCAATAAGGTGTAATGCAAGTTGAGTATGATTGCTGGCACAAGCCAAGTGTAACGGAGTATTTCCTGCATTATCTTTAATTGAGGTATCCACTATCGCGCCAGCACCTGCTCTGCTAGATGTTACTCTGGTTAACTCGTGCGCCAAAGCCAAACGACTAGCGAATTCAGCGTTACAAGCCAAATGAAGCGGCGTTTGCCCCTGACCATTTTTACGATTTAATAAATTTCTTAGCGTTTGTGGGTTTGAAGTAATAGCTGGTTCAACGTAACGCTCTAATGCTTGGCGCGAATTTCCCCCCATGACTAACTGAGGATCTGCGACTAGGTGTTTATTCAAATAAGTAATTATTTTTATTAAGCCAACAACATCACCAACCATACAAGCAAGATGGAATACATTGTTTCCTTTTAGATCAAGCTTGGTTAAATCAAGCCCATCATGCGCTAGTAATTCAGAAACCATGTCTGTTTTTTTCAACAGTACAGCAAACATTAATGGACTGTTGCCGTTAGCATCGACAGCATCAACATTATAATTGGGGTCAGCCAGCAGCGCTCTAACCGTATCAATGTCATCTTGTTGGATGGCTTGATGAAGCACTGTTTTCCCCTCATGATTTAGTTTAGTCACCACGGCCGGCGCTCTGTCTGTTCCTAATAAAGTTAACACATGAACAACATGTTGAGCCGAGTGCATTGCAGCGACATGCAATAAAGTATTTTTGTTTTCATCCACTGCAGTAAAATCAAAATGAGTATGGGGCTGCGAATTTAATGCGGTAATTTGGGCTTGAACAACCTGAGCATCGCTTTGTTGACAAACCACATGAAGAATATGATTGCCTGCATTATCACGGTCATTGAGCTCTACTTTGTAATTGCTAACTAGCGTAGACATTATTGCTAGGCGGTTTAATTGAGAAGCCAGTTGCAATAAAGTCATTCCTGATTCTCGTTGATTCCAATGTTGATTAACACAAGCTGTTGAACATGGTGTGGATTGTATGATCGTGTCTACATTTTGTCGTTTGTCTAATACCACAGCCAGCTGCAACGGAGTAAAACCGGCTAGCCCTTTTGACGTTAATTGTGCTTCGGTCACTGGCACACGCTGAATAAGCCACTTAAGCTCTTCTGTTCCTCCAAGAGAGGCCAGTAAATGTAAGGTACTGTTTCGGCAAGAAGTCATTTGAACAAGTGGCTGTTTCGCTTCTTGAGCCAGTTTCTCAGCTAATTGTTTTTGACCACTCAATAAACATTGCTGAAGTGGTGAAATACGCTGAGTTTTCATTTGCTGATAAAACTGCTTTCTCGCAAGATGTTGTTCTACATCATCAGTGGCAGGGGCAATATCTCTTACTTTGTTGTGAAACTCTACTTCAATCGGTAATGAACATTGCTTAAGTATTTGAGGAGCTTTTTTGGCAATCTTTAATGCCATTTTTTGATTATTGGCATGGGATGATGCACAAGCTGCGTGCAAAGCGGTATACCCGTTTTTATCTGTAATCGAAAACTCAATCTCTTTTTGCTTACACAGAAACTTAACTAGGTCTAAACTGCCTGAATCAACCGCCATATGCAACGGTGTTTTGCCTTGCTTATTTTGGGCATTAATATTGATATATTTCGGCCCTATTAGATGTTTAGCAATCTCCTCATATTGCTTTCGACTCTCAATTGACCCCGTACATTGCGCGCGACAGGCAATCTGAAAAAGATGCAGAAAGAAAAAGCTCTTATCTTTCATTCGAACTTGTTTTGCAATTCTTCCATCTTCCAGTTGTTGTTTTACCCCGTCAAAATTACCTGTTCTGACTGCATGTAACAAGTCTGCCATGTGGGAGTATTGACTTCCGCTGACTAGCCAAGTGTCAGTTTCAATTCGTGTTGCAGCCGAAGCATTACGGTTACGGTTGCGCCTACGACTAGAAGTTCTCTCAGGTTCTACCCACTTCCTCCGCCCTCCAGTTTGACGTTCCTCAATCTGAATACCGACAACACTGAGTAAGTTCCGAGCTTGCTCACTTTTGCTAAGCTTTCCAGGCCTTGCCACAGTTTGATCGTTGCAAATGCATAATATTGCCTGCTGCAATTCTGGCTCCGCAAGGATCTTTCTTCGTAAAGCCGCAACATATTCAAGTTCAGTTTGGGATAAAGATTTTCTGCCTAACTGCATATCATCAACCAAATGAACTAAACCTTCAGCGTCAGTAAGGTGGCTACTCTTTTGAATCCATCGCTTTACTGATGGTTCTACGGCGTGTTGTGGTAGGGTTAGAATACATTTGGTCAATAATTCGTAATTAACGTTCTGAGCTGTAGATTCAAATTGATAAGCAGGCAATAGCGCTAATGCCTGTTGTTGAGCCTCAGTCATATTTGCTAATTCTTGTTCAGGGGTGAGAGAACGATGTCCTCTATCAATAAAGAGTGCTACATGGGCATCATACCCTCCTCCGCATTCTGGCTCCTTTAAGGCAAGCAGTTGCATTAACCCATTTTTAAGAATGTGATTTTTATAGCGATTATTATTTGCTTTTATAACTCTATTGATATGGTGAGAATACATTTGCGCACCGGAGTCCAGTACGTGCGATATAGAGCAACGCTGCTGTATTTCTCTCAACAAATCAGCGTCATCCCTACCCAATACATTTTGAGTTGATCGACTGAATAGTCCCACCCCAGATGGTGGTATATAGTCAATTCCTATTCTAGGGGCGACCTCCCCCAAAATAGCTAGCATCCTACTTTGTTGAACTGTATCCCAACGCCTAGACTTATGCTTCTCTACGTACTCTTTTAAGCTCGGCTCTGTCCCTCTACCTCTACCTATTTGTTCCAACGTATCATCTATACTATCGGCTTTGATATTTCCAAATTCATCATGACGATGGAATCCAAACTCGCTCTGCATCGCGGTTTCAAACAGTAATCTTGCTCTTAAATGTAAATGGGTATGCAGTAAGCCCTGAGTGCTGAGCACTAAATCTTGATAAATTTGATCAAAGGATAAGGAATCTGAGCATGATAGTTGTAATGCTATGGCTTTTAGTGCCTGCTGATGGTTAAGGGCGCTGGGATCGTCTTGAATTTGCTCTCGAAATGCCTGAATAGCTTTGGCGAACGCATTAAAATGTTCTTTGTTTGGTTGGTTATTGGCAATGGTAATTAACTGGTATTGTAATGACTCCCAATTAATACTCCGTTGAGAACAACGAAGCTGCTGCTCAAACAAGGGTTTTAAAGCATTTACATTTTGTACAACTTCGCCCCATACCTCTCTCAACTCTGCTGTGATCATGCTTGGTTGAATTTCGTTATCGCAAAACGAGGGGAGCACATCATAATTTGATGATGAGCTAGACAATGGCGTGTCATGTGCCACTGCTTGTGCTAACACTGCAGAAGTAGCCATAACATTACCCCCTATTTTTTACGAGTAATGAGTTAAAAATATCCGGCTTTTGCCTTATGTACAGTGAAACTTTATTAATAAGCCGCCGAATTTTTATTCAAAAAAGGTAGATTTTAACGCATCAATCAACTGTTAAAATGAAGAAATATCGTTTTTTGAAAAAAGGCATAGGTGTTTATCCACTTTTTCATGAGCAAATACATATAAGAGCAGATTTCAGTAGCAATGAGTTATATAAAAAAAATTTAATTTATAAGAATTTTCTCTATTTTCACTGCATTTTACCCACTAGCCTCTATAAATAGTGAAAAACGACACTCAATTTCAAAAGGATGACAAACACCATCGCTGATCACAAATCATTATTGATTCACCCACTATAGGCAGAATGCTCAACAGAAATCACTAATAGAAGATGAATTTATTAGAACTAAAAGAACCAATATATTCAAAAAGATAGGATTAGAATAATCGTTATTAGAAAGGTTTTTTCTAAAGAAGCCAGAGAATAAGTAATCGTCACTTATTCTCTGAAGTTGACATGAAAAAGTTTAATAGAAAGAATGGTCACCACGCTGATGATCCGTCGCATCGACTACGCCAGTTAATTCACCAGGGAACTGATCTAACAATTGTTTTTCAATACCATCCTTTAGCGTCACGTCCACTTGGGCACAACCATTACAACCACCGCCAAACTGAAGAACAGCTACACCCTCTTCGGTTAGCTCAGTCAATAAAATATTACCGCCATGACTCGCAAGCTGTGGATTGATCTCAGACTGGATCACATATTCAATACGGTCACGCAACGGTGCATCATCAGCCACTTTTCGCATTTTGGCGTTTGGCGCTTTCAATGTCAGCTGCGAGCCAAGTTGATCCGTCACAAAATCAATGCTGGCTTCTTCTAAGAACGGGACGCTCTTCTCATCTACCATGGCACTAAAGCCGTCAAAGTCTAACTGAGTATCATCTTCTTCCACAGCATCAGGTGGGCAATATGACACACCGCATTCCGCCGATGGCGTACCGGGACTAATGACGAATACACGAATATGTGTGCCCTCTGGCTGATCCGCCAATAGTTTTACAAAATGCTTTTGTGCTGCTTCAGAAATACTAATCATGCCGACCTACTTCAATACCTGAGTTATTCACTAAGTTATAGCCCTAATGATACTCTTTGTTGCTGAAAGTTTGTAGCCTTTATCACTGTTTCATTAAATGTTAACTTGATCACAATAATTATTTTCCTTAAATAAGACGAAATAATAACAATGCATAAGACAACCCTGCGCCTCCTTACTTCAGCATTACTGGCAACCAGCTTACTTGCGCCAGCACACGCTAAAATTCAAACAGAGTTTCAACTACCTTCAGCTGAATATTCAACGAGCCTTATCACTCCTGAAAGTTATTTGGGCTATCCGTTAGGGAAATGGCATTTACGCCATGATCAATTGAATGGTTATCTGAAACAACTGGCACAGCAAAGTTCAAAAGTATCAGTAGAAGGTACTGGCAATAGTCATGAACGCCGTCAACAGTTATCGGTTGTGATCACTTCAGAAGATAATCAGCAAAACCTGAATGAAATCATCAAGCAACGAGCTTCAGTCAAAGACGGAAATAAGGTTGATGGCCCATTAGTAATATGGCTGGCTTACTCCATTCATGGAGATGAAGCCAGTGGCGCGCACGCTGCAATGGCTTTGAGTTATTACTTGAGTGCCAGTAAAGAAGCTTGGGTTAAAAAGCTATTAGACGATGCGGTCGTAATTGTTACCCCAAGTCAAAACCCAGATGGTATGGACCGCTTTGCTAATTGGGCCAACAACAACCGCAGTAATGTCCTAAATCTTGACCCTAACAATCGTGAACATCATCAACATTGGGAACGAGGACGATTCAATCACTATCTAGCCGACTTAAATCGTGACTGGGTATTCTTACGTCATCCTGAATCTCAAGGACGTGTTGCCTTATTCCATAAGTGGCAGCCTCACTATGTGGGCGATTTTCATGAAATGGGCCATCGTTCGAGCTATTTTTTTCAACCCGGTGTACCTGAACGCACCCACCCGTTAACACCAGCAAAAAACCAAGTGCTAACGGATAAAATTGCCAATTACCATCGTTCTGAACTGGATAAGTTAGGCCAGCCTTATTTTTCTAAGCAATCATTTGACGACTTCTTTTACGGTAAAGGCTCAACTTATCCAGATATTAATGGCGCGATTGGAGTATTATTCGAACAAGCCAGTGCCCGCGGTAAAGGTGTGGATTCACCTAATGGTGCAGTAACATTAGAGCGTGCGATCCAAAATCAATTTGCGACGTCACTTTCTAGCCTAAAAGGCACCTTGGCACTCAAACAAGAATTACAGGATTATCAAGCTGAATTTTTTAATCAATCTAAGAACAAAGCAGGGCGAAAAGATGGTGCACTTGTCCGAGCAAAACACGACCCTTCTCGATTACAACAGTTTGCAAAGATCTTAACCCAACACCAGATTCGCTTTGAGTATCTCAACCGGGATATCACTAAAGATAAGCTCACCTTCAAGAAGCAAGATTCATTATTTATCCCTTACAAACAGTCACAACATGCACTGATCTATGCATTATTTGATAAACGTCAGTCATTCAAAGATGAAACCTTTTATGATGTATCAAGCTTTGATTTGTCAGCTGCATTCGATTTGCAATTAGCGGAAAACATCAGTGTCGCCGATAAGTACCTAACCGCAGAGTTTAAAAAAGGTACGAATAGCACAATCAACTCTGATGCAGTTGCCATTTTGGTCGACTGGCAGCAATCCAACGCAGCATCATTCTTGCAAAGCCTACTCGCTCAAGGCATCAATGCAAAATTTAGCACTAAGCCTTTGAGTGTTGCTACCGGAAAAAAATCAAAATCATTCGGCTCAGGGACACTGCAAATATTGCTCAAGCAAGATGAGATTAACCGCAATAATTTAGTCGAAGCCATTAAAACACAAGCTGAGCAACACAAAATACAAGTCACACCAGTGACGACTTTTGCGGCTATTTCAGGCATTGACTTGGGAAGCCCAAACTTTGTTCCTGTCACTCCTGTTAAGCCTCTATTGGTTACTAGTGATGGAACTCATCCAATGGAAGTCGGTCAGCTATGGAACTTTCTAGATAATACTCTAAACATGCCTGTAACCTTGACGGATGCTGACAATCTTGGTCGAGTTAACTTGGGGAATTATAGTCATATATTATTGGCTCATGGCTGGTATGGCTCACTACCAGCTTCAGCCGCAGATAAGCTCAAACAATTTGCTCGACAAGGCGGAACAATTGTCGCTCAAAAAGGCGCACTAAACTGGCTTAAGCAACATAACCTTATCAAAACAAGAGTATTTGATAGCAAACAAGCGAATAAACTATTTGAGACTCAAGGGTTACGTTTTGGCGATCAAGACAGTCTTCGTGCACGTAAGACGATAGGCGGTGCAATTGTGAATGTGAAGTTAGACACTAGCCATCCTTTGAATTACGGCATAACCGCTGATCGTATTCGTCTAATGAAAAATCACATCGTAGCTTTTGAAGCACCAAATAAACCATTTATCAGTGCTGGTCAGTACAGTGACTCACCACTGGCGAGTGGCTATATGGCGCAAGAATATCAACAGCATTACCCAAAACTTCATTCAATGATCACCGAAAAATTAGGTAAGGGACGGGTAATAGGTTTCGCAGAAAACTTAATATTTAGAAATATTTGGTTAGGCAGCGAGAAAATTTACACTAATGCACTGTTCTTTAGTAACGGGTTGTAGAGTAAACGGATATGACTTAACCAATGGGGAAACAAATTACAGTTTCATCATTGGTTAACAAAACAACAGTAAATTGATCCTTTAAACGGAATTTAGAGGTGGTATGGAGCCGATACTTTTAGTCATCACTTTCGCTTGCGGAATGCTCATTAATCGATTGGGCTTTCCCCCATTAGTCGGATATCTAATTGCAGGCTTTACCTTATTTTATATCGGTATAGAAGACGCTACGATTCAGCTTCTTCATCAGCTGTCAGAGCTGGGGATCATATTACTGCTATTCGCCATTGGCTTAAAATTGGATATTAAAGGGCTTCTCAGAAGAGAAGTACTAGCGACGTCTAGCCTCCACTTATTAGGTTCACTGCTAATTTTTATTCCCTTGCTTAAGCTTCTCGCAATTTTTGGGCTACAACAAGTCAGTCATTTAAGCATCAATCAATTATTTCTTATTGCTTTTGCACTCAGTTTTTCTAGTACCGTTTTTGCAGTTAAAACGCTGGAAGAGCAAGGTAATATGCAAGCAGTTTCAGGAAGAATCGCCATTGGGATTTTGATAATACAAGATTTATTCGCCGTTACCTTTCTCACTATTTCGAAAGGCGAAGTCCCATCTCTATGGGCATTGTGCTTATTATTACTTCCCCTTATTAAGCCGGTGCTATATCAAATAATGGATAAAATAGGTCACGGAGAACTGATGGTTCTTTTCGGGCTTGTGATGGCACTGGTTTTAGGAGCTTGGACTTTTCAATTAGTAGGGTTAAAAGCCGATTTAGGCGCATTGGTCATTGGAGTACTGTTGTCAGGCCATGCTAAAGCTTCAGCTTTGTCTAAGTCACTATTTTATTTTAAAGAAGTATTTTTAATCGCATTCTTTTTAACCATAGGATTAAATGGGTTACCTAGCGCACAAGACATCACATTAGCACTGATATTAGCGCTTATATTGCCCTTTAAAGTGTTTTTATTAATTTGGCTATTAACTCGCTTTAAATTACGTTCTCGTACGGCCTTACTGAGCGCATTTAATCTCGCAAATTATAGCGAGTTTGGTCTTATTGTTATGGCCGTCGCCATCAGTATCGGAATGATACCCTCTCAATGGCTCGTCATTTTAGCTGTAGCACTGAGTATTAGCTTCTTTATGGCTGCATGGCTCAATCATCACAGTGAATCAATTTACAATTTCTGCGAACAACAGTTGCTTCGATTCGAAGACAAACAACTGATCGAAGATCACAGTCCCATCACATTAGGCTCACCTCGATTTTTGATACTAGGAATGGGGCGAATCGGATCGGGGGCCTATGATGCACTAAAGGATAAGTACGGCTGTGAAGTGTTAGGCATAGAACACGACTCTAACCGAGTTAACTATCATCAGTCAGAGGGAAGAAATGTAATACAAGGCGATGCATCCGATTGTGATTTTTGGAAAAAAGTCGACAGTTTGAGTTGTATTGAACGTGTATTTTTAGCAATGCCTAAACATTCGGGTAACCTATCTGCCATTGAGCAACTGAAAGAGCAGTGCTATCAAGGTCAGTTTAGCGTACTAATCCTGTACACTGAAGATGCTAATTCATTAAAAGAACTGGGCGTTGATGATATTTATAACCTATACGATCTAGCTGGTATTGGTTTTGTAGAACATGTAATGCGAAAAGACTAAGCATAATCTCAGCATTCATTACCCTTTATCCCAACAAGGCTACCCTACAAGGCTCTTTTTACAAGCACAAAAAAGCCCCGTCATTTCTGACGAGGCTTCGTTGTGTTGGCGGAGCGGACTAGCCCTTTGTAAAGAGACGAACCCGCGCCCCCCTACGTGACAGCCCGCTTGCTCGAATAAAGAGTCTAACCAACTGAACTACCGCTCTAATGATTTTCTTACAAGCACAAAAAAGCCCCGTCATTTCTGACGAGGCTTCGTTGTGTTGGCGGAGCGGACGGGACTCGAACCCGCGACCCCCGGCGTGACAGGCCGGTATTCTAACCAACTGAACTACCGCTCCAACTCTTTATGAATCACCGCATTGGCAGTGTATTCAA